>NZ_SLYP02000001.1:3022500-3322500 GCF_004341505.2 Sphingomonas sp. JUb134 | reverse complement strand
GCTCGATGGCGCCGCGCTCGTCCACAACTGGCAGGCCCTTGCCGAGCGCAGCGGCCCGGCCGCCTGCGGAGCCGCCGTAAAGGCCGACGGCTATGGCCTGGGTTCGCGCGAGGTGGTGCGCCGGCTGGCCGAGGCGGGCTGCCGCGACTTCTTCGTCGCCACCTGGGCAGAGGCGGAGGTGATCGCCGACGTCGCGCCCGCGGTGTCGGTGCTGCACGGCCTGCGCGAGGAGGACCTCGCCGGGGCACGCCGCTGGCCGCATGTGCGGCCGGTGCTCAACACGGAGCGCCAGATCGCGCGCTGGCGCGACAGCGGCGGTGGGCCGTGCGACGTGATGGTGGACACCGGCATGAACCGGCTGGGCGTGCGCTGGGATGTGCCGGGCGCGGTGTTCGAGGGCCTGGAGATCGAGACGCTCGTCAGCCACCTCGCCTGCGCGGACGAAGACCACCCGATGAACGCGGAGCAGCGCGTGCGCTTCGCCGCAGTCGCGGCGCGGGTGCCGGCCAGGCGCTATAGCCTTGCCAACAGCGCGGGCATCTTCCTGGGCGGCGACTATCGCTTCGACCTGACCCGGCCGGGCCTGGCGCTCTATGGCGGCATTCCGTGCCCGGCGGCCGAGGGCGTGATCCGGCAGGTGGTGTATCCGGAGGCGCAGGTGCTCCAGCGGCGGCGCATGCGGGCCGGCGAGGCGGCGGGCTACAACGCGACCTATGTGGCGCCGGCCGACCAGGAACTGGCGGTGCTCAACATCGGCTATGCCGACGGATACGGCCGCGGGTTCTCGGACACGGGGACGGTGTTCGCGGGCGACACCGCCTGCCCGGTGCGCGGGCGGGTGTCGATGGACCTGCTGATCGTCGATGTGACGGGCGCAGACGTCGCCGAGGGCGACTGGCTGACGATCGACTATGCGCTGGAACGCGCCGCGGCGGCATCCGGCCGGTCGCAATATGAACTGCTGACCGGGATGGGGAAGCGGTACGCGCGCGAGTGGCTATAGCGGGACTTCGGGGCCGCGCCACGGATCGAAGGAACGCGCCCTGATCCAGCGGGTCGCCAGCCATTTGGCTCCCGCTCGGACCGGCAGGCCAGCGTGTTTGGTACGGACGTCGGGTCGTCCGTCCTCGGTAACGTTGTCGAAGACCAGCGCATCGCCTCCACGGGGCGCCACGGTCAGGCCGATCGAGGGAAACTGGGTCTCCCCTCCTGCGAAACCGCCGTTGAGATAGACCAGCACCGTTTTTACACGCTGGTTACGCGTGTGCGGTAGCGTGTCGAGATGCAGGCGATACTGCTGGCCCGGCCGATATCGAAGGATCGTTAGCGCCTCGCCCTGCGCGACGTCGGTCTGACTGATGGCCGCGATCCGCAGATTGATGGCTCTGATGACCGGATCCTCCCGCGTCGGCCCGATCAAGGCGCCATCGGACGTGCGGATCGGGTGCGGCATCTGGCGGCCGCTCGCAGGGTCGACGACGAGCGAGGGTTCCAGAAGCGGCGCGCTTGTCGCCGCGATGTGCGCGCATTCGGCCTCCGTAAGGAAGTCGCGAAAGAGGGTCACCCTGGGGCTGGCCGAAAGCACTTCTGCTTTCGGAAGCGTTTTCGGCACACCGAACGCGTCCAGGCGCATTGCGGTCAGAAGCTGCGCCTGGTGCGCGGCCGCTGCGTCGATACTGGAGAGCTTCTGCAGGAGCATGCATCCGGTGCTCCAGTCGGCCTGCGCGCCGCTCCCGGTGACGGTGAGCGCGATCTCCATGTGCGCGGCCTCGACATGCCCCGCTTCGCGCGCCTTGCGGAGAAGCTGGCGCGCCCTGGCAAGATCGCGGGGAAGGATCTCCCCGATCAGGTGCCACAGCGCGAGCCGAAACAGCGCCTCCTTGTCACCGCTGGCGGCGGCACGTTCCGTGGCGGCGATCGCCTCTCCCGTGCGCCCCGCCTCGAGCAACCTGTCGATGTGCGCTGGATGCGGTTCGACCTTCGTCATCATTCATGAATAGCAAAGGAGCCGGTAGTTTCCTACCGGCTCCCCCGCATTCAACAATGTGACAAGATCAGAACCTTGCCGACACGCCCGCGTAGAAGTAGCGACCGCGGTTGTTGTAGATGCCGCTGCCTTCCGCAGTGCCGGTCGCATAGAGCGGCGGCAGGCGATCGGTGAAGTTGTCGACGCCGAAGTAGAACATGGACTCCTCGGTCACGTTGAGGCCGAGGCGGACGTCCATGTAAACCACGTCCGGATAGTTGACTACGGTCGCATAGTCCTCGTTCTGCGGGGGGCGACCCTGCAGCGAGTTCGTGTCCTCGTACGCGCCGAACGTCATCTTGCCCAGATAGCGTGCCTGATAGTTCACAAAGAACTTATCGAAGCTGAGATCCAGGTCGAAGTTGAACGCGTCCTTCGGATAACCGAGCTCGCTCAGCAAGCGGTTTGCGCGACCCGGGTCGGTCGGATCCAGGAACTCGCTGTTCTCAAGCTGGTGAGTCCAGACGAACCTCGCGCCGACCGAGTTGTTCTCGCCGAACCGGGTGCGATACGCGATCTCGGTATCGATGCCGCGGACCTGCAGAGCCGCATAGTTCAGCAGGGTCGCCTGGAGCGTGCCTTCCAGGATCTGGAACGGGATTTCGCCGTTCGGACCGCCGTCAGGACCCGCGCGCTGGATCAGGCCGCAGAATTGGTTGTCCAGATCCGATGCGTCGTAGCAGGCATTCGCGATCTGCTGGGCCGACGGCGACGTGATCACGTCGTTGACCTTGATGTTGTAGTAGTCGACCGACAGCGAAAGGCCTCGCGCGAAGGTCGGCTGGACCACGACACCATAGGTGTAGCTGTCGGAGGTCTCTTCCTTGAGGTTGGGGTTGCCGCCGCTCAGGAAGTCCAGCGAGGACTGGTAGACATAGTCATAGTTGGCGGGGCGTCCGGCTGCGGCGCAGTTCGCTGCACGGTTCTCGGAACCGGTCGCGATGTTGCGGGCGGAGCAGGGGTCGACGAAGCCCGGGGCGAAATTCTGGCCGACCGACGAGTAGAGTTCGGTCAGGTTCGGAGCACGCACCGAGCGCGAGTAGTTCGCGCGGAAACGCACGTCGTCGATCGGCGACCATTCGCCGCCGACGCTGTACGCGAACACCGTTCCGGCCGATCCGCGGCTGTAATCGCTGACGCGGCCCGATGCGGAGATCGTCAGGTCGCGAACCAGCGGCAGGTCCCGCAGAAGCGGCAAGCGAAGCTCGCCATAGGCTTCCTTCACCTCATAGTCGGGGAAGTCATAGGGCGTGAGCGCGTTGTAGAAGGTGTAGCCCGCCTGGACGAGGGGATCCGCACGGAAGCTCGCGGTTTCGCGGCGGTATTCGGCACCGACGGCGAAGCCGACCGGGCCACCCGGCAGTTCGAACCACTGGCTGGAGTCACCCGAAAGGAACGCAGAACCGACGAACTGCGTGATCTTACCTACCGAGGTGGTGTCGCTCACCATGTAGTCGCGCGCCGCCTGGGAGATGTTACCAGCGCCGAACGGGTTAAGCGGCTGGCAAGCCGCGATGTCCGCCGCCAAAACGTCGGGGTTGCCACCGAAGTCGTCGTACGCCCGGGTCGGGTCGAGCTGCGAGCCGCAGACGATGTTGCCGGTTGCCGGATCACGAACCGCATCCGCGGCCAGCAGGAAGCGCTGGGTGTTCAGGTTGCCCAGAACCCGCGTGCGCTCCTTGAACTCGCCATAGTTGGCCGAGACTTCATAGTTCCAGTCATCGTTGAAGGTGCCGCGGAAGCCGCCGACGAAGCGATAGGTCTCGCGCCGCGACTCCTCAGTGCGGTTGCCGAGATCCATCAAGTTGCGACGAACCGCGAAGCGGAACGAACCGTCGGCGATGGCCGCGCGTTCGGCATCCGTGAGCGGCGCGCGCGTGTACGGGTTGGTACCGCCGAGCAGAAGCTGCTCCGTCACCGTGGCCCGTGCCGATGCCGACAGATACGGATTGTCGAGGCGCGGGCGCTCGTAGAAGCCGTCGATCGTGTTGCCCTGGTAGAAAGCGGGGCCGCTGGTGCCCGTGCCGACCACGTTGGTGCGGACGTACTTGGCTTCGATGAAGGGGATGAACGCATCCGAAACGTCGAAGTGACCGATCAGGTTGGCTGCATAACGATCGAGCTGCGGCAGCAACTGGACCAGCTTGCCTTCCCGCAGGGTTTCGCCGTTACCGCCAACGAACGAACCATTCGGTGCCAGGCCCGCGCGTGCGCCCGTCTGAGGAACAAGGCTGCCATCGGGCTGGAAGAAATAGGAGCAGGTATAGCCCACGCCCAACGGATCGGTTCCGCAACGATTGTTGCCGCCCGGACCGAACAGGATCAGGCCACCACTCGAGACCGCAGTCGATCGCACATCGCGATAGAGAATGCGATCGGGAATGCCGTCGCTGCCATTGATCGAACCGGCAGGATCGGTGTCCACCGTCAGGAACGAGTTGACCGTGCGGTAGGACTTGCGATCCGAGGCGTAGAAGTCGTTCTGACGCGCATATTCAAGGTTTACGGCGATGTTGCCGCGACCTTCGGCGAAGTTCTTGCCGGCAACCAGGCTGGCCGAGTAGGCGCCGGCGTCGCCGTGCTCGCTGATGCCGCCTTGGGCGCGGAGGCCGAGGCCCTCATAGTCGTTCTTGAGGACAAAGTTGACGACGCCCGCGATCGCGTCGGAACCGTAAATCGCCGAGTTGCCCCCGGTGACCGTGTCGACGCGCTCGATCAGGTCCGACGGAATGGTGTTGACGTCCACCGAGGTGGCGTTGCTGAGAATGTCGCTTCCGACGTGACGGCGCCCGTTTACCAGGGTCAGCGTGCGCACCGTGCCGAGGCCGCGCAGGTCGAGCAGGCTCAGGCCGGCCGTGCCCAGGAAGCGGGTCGAGTTTGACTGGCTGAAGGTGCTGTTGAGCGCCGGCAGGTCGTTCAGCGTGTCGCCGATCGAGACCTGGCCCGTCTGACGCAGTTCTTCAGCGGTCACGCTCAGGATCGGGGTGACCGATTGCAGGTTCGGCGACGCGATACGAGACCCAGTGACGATGATCGACTGCCCCTCTGCAGGAGCCTCTTCCTGAGTGCTCTCGCTAGGACCGGCGATGCCAGCCGGGTTTTCCGACGCGTCCTGCGCCCATGCAATCCCCGGCACCGCAACGCTCAGCGACGCAAGCGCGGTTGCGGAGAGTAATCTGCAGATGTTCATTTACATGCCCCATGGTCTCTAGCTGAAGTGCCAGATTGGGGAGAGCAAAGGGAACACCGGCCGCCTTGGCAAGGCTTGCCTGTCTGTACGTGCGATTAACGGCGCGCTGTGTGTCGCACCGGCAACATTCTTGTAACAAAAGACTATTGCCGGCGATGATCGTGTTATTTACGCCAAGCGACTACGGTCGCTCGACGCACATCGCGATGCCCATGCCGCCGCCGATGCACAGGGTGGCGAGTCCCTTCTTCGCGTCACGAGTCTGCATCGCGTAGAGCAGCGTGGTGAGCACGCGCGCGCCCGAGGCGCCGATCGGGTGGCCGATCGCGATCGCGCCGCCGTTCACGTTCACCTTGTCCGCGTCCCAGCCCATGTCCTTGCCGACGGCGAGCGCCTGCGCCGCGAACGCCTCGTTCGCCTCGATCAGGTCGAGGTCCTCGACGGTCCAGCCCGCCTTTTCGAGCGCGCGACGCGATGCGGGGACGGGGCCGATGCCCATGATCGACGGGTCGACGCCGGCGGAGGCCCAGCTGCGAATCGTCGCGAGCGGCGTGATGCCGCGGCGCTTCGCCTCGTCGGCGGACATCACCACCAGGGCTGCGGCGCCGTCGTTGATGCCGCTGGCGTTGCCGGCGGTGACGGTGCCGTCCTTCTTGAACGCCGGGCGCAGGCCCGACACCGCATCCAGCGTGGCGCCGGCACGGATATATTCGTCGTCGGCGACGATGGTGTCGCCCTTGCGGCCCTTCACCGTCACCGGGGCGATCTCGTCCTTGAACCGGCCCTCGCTGCGCGCCTGTTCGGCCAGGTTCTGCGAGCGGACGGCGAATGTGTCCTGATCCTGGCGGCTGACTTCGTACTGCGCGGCCAGATTCTCGGCGGTGATACCCATGTGATAGCCGTTGAAGACGTCGGTCAGGCCGTCCTTGATCATGGTGTCGACCAGCGCGACGTCGCCCATCTTGGAGCCGGCACGCAGCGCCTGGGCGTGGGCGGACAGGGACATGCTCTCCTGGCCGCCCGCGACCACGATCGAGGCGTCGCCGGTCAGGATCGCCTGATAGGCGAGGGCAACGGTGCGCAGACCCGAGCCGCAGACCTGGTTCACGCCCCAGGCGGGCACTTCCTTGGGGATGCCGGCGGCCATCGACGCCTGGCGTGCGGGGTTCTGCCCCTGCGCGGCGGTGAGCACCTGGCCCAGGATCACCTCCGACACGTCTTCCGGCGCGACGCCGGCCTGCGCGAGCGCGGCCTCGATCGCCTGACGGCCGAGTTCGTGGGCGGGCGTGGTGGCGAACGCGCCCAGGAAGCTGCCGACCGGGGTTCGCTTGGCGGCGGCGATCACGATCTCGGTCATGCGGCAAAATCCTCTCAGTGCGGCCGCCCTCGCGCGGCGCTTTGCGCCTATCTAGTCGCGGGAACCCGGCTTATCCAGTCGGCGAGTGGCTGCCAGAGCAGCGCGGGCGCGCGGCTGCCCACCACCATGCCGACATGGCCCGCGGCGACGGGGTGGTGGTCGGGCAGGCCGGCGGCGCTTCGTGCGGGCACGATGCGGTCGCCCTGCGCCACGAAGTCGATCGCCGGGCAGGCGAGCGCGCCGGGCGCGACCGGGCGGCCGCCCGGCTGCCAGCGGCCGCTGCCGGGCAGGTCGTCGCCGAAGAAGCCCTCGAACAGCTGGCGCCCGGCCGCATAGGTGAGCGGTGCCCCCGCATTGGCCCAGTCTTCCAGCGCGACAAAGGCCTGCGCCTTGGCGCTGCCGGGATCGAGCGTGCCGAACGCCTCGAACTTGGCGACGGTACGGGCGGGGTCGAGCCGCCAGAAGCCGGATTGCAGCACCTCCATCGGCACCAGCCCGAGCGCCGCGCAGGTCGGCTCGACCGCCTGCCACAGCGCGGCGATGCGCGCGCGCGCGCCGGTGCCGAAGCCGGCGAAGTGCCAGGGCGCGGCGATCAGCGCGATCCCCGCCACCGGCCGGAGCGTGGCGGCCGCGAGCGCAAGCGTGCCGCCCAGGCAATAGCCGACCAGCACCGGCGGCTCGGGCAGCGCATCGAGCAGCGGCAGCAGCAGCCCGGTCACATGCGCGTCGATGTCCTGGTCGCGATCGGCGGGCGCGGGCGTGCCCCAGTCGACCAGCAGCGGGCGCATCCCCTGGCCCGCCAGCCAGCGCAGCAGCGAATTGTCCGGCGCGAGATCCAGCACGAAGGGCGGGTTGATGAGCGAGGGGACGAACACCACCGGCCGGCCGGGCGCGGCACCCTGGCCGTAATCGTGCAGCGTCGCCCGTCCGCACCGTGCCAGCACCGCAGGCGCCGGCGGACGCGGGGGGCGCGGCGCCTGCTGGAACGCGCGGAGGCCCGCCAGTGCTGCGGCGCGGCGATCCGGGGCGTCCGCCGTCTCCGACTGCAGCATTTCCAGGAAGAGCGGCAGCGGACGCGGCCCGCGTTGCAGCGCGGCAGAAAAGGGTGATATTGTCGAGTCAGACATTTCAGGGGTTCTGCATGAAAAAGACTGTGTCGGATGGCGGGCCCGTCATCATCAAGAAATACGCCAACCGGCGTCTCTACAATACCGAGACTTCGTCCTACATCACGCTGGACCATCTCGCGGCGATGACTCGCGAGGGTCGCGACTTCAAGGTGGTCGACGCCAAGTCGGACGACGACATCACCCACAATGTCCTCACCCAGATCATCATGGAGGAGGAAAGCCGCGGGCAGACGATGCTGCCGGTGAGCTTCCTGCGCCAGCTGATCGCGCTCTATGGCGATTCGATGCAGGCGATGGTGCCGGGCTATCTGGAAGCGTCGATGGACAGCTTCCGCCGCAACCAGGAGCAGTTCAAGTCGGCGGTGGAGGGCGCGTTCGCCAATTCGCCGTTCGCCAACACGCCCTTCGCCGAGATCGCCAAGCGCAACATGGCGATGTTCGAGGCGGCGACCGCGGCGTTCAAGACCGGGGCCGCCAACGACAGCAGCGTCCCGGCGCCTACCGCGAACGAGGGCGGCGAGGGCGAGATGCAGGCGCTGCGCGCAGAACTCGCCCGCTTGCAGGAAAAGGTCGACAAGCTGGCCAAGTGAGCGGGGGGCCCCGGGGGTGCGGCGCGTCAGGCGGCCGGCCCCGGGGCTCCGCCGTGCTCCTGCGAAGGCAGGAGTCCAGGGTCCCAGCCACCGCGAGCGGTTGTTCTGCGCGGCCCTGGACCCCCCCGCCTGCGCGGGGGGACGGCAGTATGTGGCGCTTGTGCAGCTCTGAGGGTTACCGCGGCTTGACGAAGCGCAGCGTCATGCGGTCGCTCTCGCCGATCGCGGCATATTTGGCGCGATCGGTGTCGCCCAGCCGATAGCTCGGCGGCAGCGTCCACACGCCCTGCGGCCAATCGGCGGTGTCGCGCGGGTTGGCGTTCACCTCCGACCGGCCGGCCAGCTTGAACCCCGCCTTGGTGGCGAAGCCGATCACCGAGCTTTCCTTCATGTAGCCGCTCTTCTCCTCGGCGGCGCCGTCGCGCGCCTCGGGCAGGCGGTGCTCGACCACGCCCAGCGTGCCGCCGGGCTTCAGCATGCGGAACATGGCGTCGAACATCGCCTGCGCCTGGTCCGCGCCGCCGAAGCGCCAGTTGTGGACGTTGCGGAAAGTGAGCACCACGTCGGCGCTGCCGTCGGGCACGGTCGCGTCGCCGGGTTTGGCCGGTAAGCCTGCGATCCGCACCTTGGCATAGCGCGCGGCGTCCTTCGCCTGGAGCGCCTGCACGCCCTTGGCGCCGTTCGGCAGCGGGGCGGCGGCATAATAGGTGCCGGTGCGCGCCAGATAGGGGGCGAGGATCTCGGTGTACCAGCCGCCGCCCGGCCAGACCTCCACCACCGTGTCGGAAGGCTTCACGCCGAAGAAGGCGAGCGTCTCTGCCGGGTGGCGATACTTGTCGCGCGCGACGTTGGCGGGCGTGCGCGTGGGCGCGGCGATCGCGGCGGCAAGCGCCTGCTTGGGCGTCTCAGGGCGGGCGACGGCGGTTGCCGCCAGGGGAACCGCCGCGGCGGTAAGGGCGAGGATCGGCAGCATCGGGCGCATCGGAACGACCTTCCAAAAGGTGACGCGGGGATGTTGTGCGGCTAAGCGCGGCGGATGCAAGTGGGACTTTGGAGCGGAGCGGCCGCGCTGGCGGCAGTGGCGGTGGCCAGCGGGGTCGCCGACGCGCGACGTGCGCGCCGCGCCGACCTGGACCGGGTGGGGGTGATGCCCTGGCCCGGCATCCAGATGGCCGCAATCCTGTGCGCGGTCATCCTGGGCGCGCTCGCGCTCACGGGGTGAGCACCCGGTATGAGCCCGAATCGGACTTCCTCAAGGCCATCGTCGCCGAGGAGGTGCCGCTCTCCGGAAGCGAGTGGGCCGATGCGAACCTGCGCCAGCTGATCGCGATGACGCAGGACGCAGACCCGTCGAACCGGGATTGGGCGACCTTCCTGCTTGCTCAGGAGGCAGTCGACGGTTCGGAAGTGCGCGAGGCCCTGCTTTGCGCTGCGGAAGATGCGGACGAGGTGGTCCGCGGCGAGGCGGTGCTGGGGATCGCCCTGCGCGATGTGCCGCTGGCACTTCCGCTCGTGCAGCAGGGCCTGCGCGGGAAGTCTGTGGTGATCCCGATGCTGGAGGCAGCCGCACTCTGCGCGCACCCGTCCCTGATCGCCGGTCTGCGCATCTGGGCGGAGCCTTCCGACGAGCCCCACGCGGACCAGTTAGCGGCGGTTGCCCTGGCGGCATGTGAAGGGGCGGCGGAGGGTTCTTGAGGTGGTGAAACGCCTGGCCGTGCGTTGAGAGCGCGGCGTCCGAACGTGGGTGGGAAGCAGTCCAGCCGCTTAGCGCGCTCGACGCGTGGAAAGCTGCCGTTGCGGCAAAGGCTCGACGCTGTCAGCATAACGGCTATGCGGATTGACCCCTCCGAATACGCGCGCCTGCGATCCTGGTTCAGCCACATGGTCCCCAAGGTTTTTCCCTCGGACTTTCTCACCCGGGATACTCACCCCGTAGCCGTGCTTGATAGAATGGCGGTGAAGACCCCCGCCAAGGCGCGCGGCGGCCTAGGTATGGCGATTGGCGACCTTGTGGAGTTCACTAGTGACTGGTCTGCCAGCGACGTGACCGCGTGCAACCACGAGCTTTCGCAATTGGGCTTACCAACACTGTCGGAAGTGCGCGCAAGGTTCTCTAAGCTGGTGCAGCGCGTAGTTCGCCGGGGCCACATCAAGAGTGACGATGAGTTCTACGCTCTTCGCAACGCGGTTGAGCAGCGCGCGGACTCCGCGAGCCTGTGGCCGCTACTGGAAGCATACGAAGCGCGGAAATGAACGACTGACCGCTTCGGGCGACATGAGTGCTGGCCTGAACGACTGACTTTGGGCGCTTCCAGCCGCCGGTCGTTTACTTTCGTCACCTCAGGGAGATGCTGGGGTCCATCTCGCCGCGTGCGCGTGGGGCTCGATGGATCCCGGCCTTGGCCGGGATGACGGAGGTGGGGGGCGGGCGGGTGACCGGGCTTCTTCGTTCGCTCGGCAGTGATTGAGTGTCGAAGGGCAGGCGGGCGCTTCCGCCCACCTAGTAGAACTTCGCCAGCGTGAGGGTTCGGTCGGTGCCGTCGCAGAGGCCTAGGCGGAGCTTGCGGCCGGGGGTGTCGGCGGCCCAGGCGAGATCGGCGGCGCCGGGGGCGGTTTCGCGGATGGGGGCGCCGTCGACCTGGCAGATCTCCTCGCCCCGGCGCCAGCCCGCCCGGGCCGCGGGGCTGCCGCGCATGACGTGGAGGACGCTCAGCCGGTTGTGTTCATAGCCGAGCAGGAGCCCGCTGGTGGAGCGGGGCGGGCCGGCGGCGGTGCCCTCGATCGGGGCCAGAGCGAGGTGGCCGGCGCCTGGGTCTAGCAGGACGCGGAAGCGCTGGAGGAAACCCACGCCGATGCGGCTGGGGATGCCGGTGCGATCGGCGAAGTCCTTGCCCTCGATCCGCAGCTCGACCTCGGCCGCGGGGGCGTCGCCGAGTCGCAGCGCGTCGGTGACGGTGAGGCCCGCCTCGACTGGGCCGGCGAGGCCATAGGAGATGGTGGAGGTGAGCGGGCGCTGGGGCAGGCGGGCGGTCCGCCATTGGGCGCGCGTGACGCTGACGCTGGTGCCGTCGCCGGTGTCGATCATCACCGGGCGGAGCGACGCGCGACCGAGCCGGGCCTGGGTCACATAGAGCCCCTCGGGGTTGCGCGACAGCGGCGCGCGGTCGCCGGGGAAAGGCGCGGCGCCACTCGGCAGCAGGCGGAAGCGGCGGCTCGCGAAATCGATGTCGATCGCATGGGGGCCGAGCAGGTCGGCGCCGATCAGCGCATCCACCGGACGGCCGTCGCCAGTCTGCACCTGCGACAGGTCGAGGAGCGCCATCGGCCGCTCGGTGCTGCGCAGCCCGCCCAGCGACAGCCGCGCGACCTTTGCCCAGCTGAGCGGCAGGTCGCCGCCGATCGCGGCCGCGGTGCCCCGCGCCTCGGTCTTCAGCCGGGCGGTGCGGGCGAAGCCGGTGTCCAGGATCGAGTGGGTGACGCCGGTGTCGAGCAGGGCGCTCGCCGGCCGCCCCTCGATCTTCATCGCGAAGCGGATGTGGTTGGCGGGGGTGAGTTCGAACGGTACCCAGCGCTCGGCGCTGTCCTTCGCCAGCGTCTCCGCGGCCGTGCGGGGCGCCTGGGCGGCGGGGACGGGGGACACGGCCAGGGCCGCGGCCAGGAGGGCGAGCGCGATGCGCATCGCGGCAGCCTAGGAAGCCTCCGCGAGTCGCGCCAGCCCGCCGCCTAGAGGCAGGCCTCCAGCAGCGCCTGGTCGAACCCGTACTGCTTGGCCTTGTCGAGCGTGTAGGGGCGCAGACCCATGGAGCGATACTCGCCGATGATCTTGCCGTCGGCGGATTCGTCCAGATATTCGAACTTGAACAGCTCCTGGGTCACGATCACCGGGCCTTCCATGCCGATCACCTCGGTGATGTTGGTGACGCGGCGGGAGCCGTCGCGCAGGCGCTTCACCTGGACGATCAGGTCGACCGAGTCGGCGATCTGACGGCTGATCGCTTCCTTGGGCACCTTGATGTCCGACATCATCACCATGTTCTCCATACGCGCCAGGCATTCGCGCGGGGAGTTGGAGTGGAGCGTCGCCATCGAGCCGTCGTGGCCGGTGTTCATGGCGGCGAGCAGGTCGAAACACTCGGCGCCGCGGATTTCGCCCAGGATGATGCGGTCCGGACGCATACGCAGCGCGTTCTTCACCAGGTCGCGAATCGTGATCTCGCCCTGACCCTCCAGGTTGGGCGGGCGGGTTTCCAGCGGCAGCCAGTGCGGCTGCTGCAGGCGAAGCTCGGCCGCGTCCTCGATCGTCAGCACGCGCTCGCCCGGGTCGATCATCTTCGAGAGCGCATTGAGCATCGTCGTCTTGCCCGAGCCGGTGCCGCCCGAGATGACGATGTTGAAGCGGCTGGCACCCGCGATCTTGAGCGCGGTCGCCATCTTCGGGCTCATCGAGCCGAAGCCGGCCATCATGTCGAGCGTGATCGGCTTGGCCGAGAACTTGCGGATCGAGATCGCCGTGCCCTTGAGGCTGAGCGGCGGCACGATCACGTTGACGCGGCTGCCGTCCTTCAGGCGGGCGTCGGCGAGCGGCGTGGTCTGGTCGACGCGGCGGCCGACCGAGTTGCAGATGCGCTGCGCGATCTGGAACAGATGCTCCTCGTCGCGGAAGGCGATGTTGGCGAGCTCCAGCTTGCCCTTGCGCTCAACGAACGTCTGGTCGGGGCCGTTGACCATGATGTCGCTGATCGCGGGGTCGGCCAGCAGCTCCTCGAGCGGGCCCAGACCGAGCAGCTCGTCGACCAGCACCTTTTCCAGCGCGAACTGCTCGCGGCGGTTGAGGGTGAGCTTCAGCTCGGCCAGCACCTCGCCGATGATCGGGCGGAATTCCTCGGCCAGCTCGTCCTTGCTGAGGGTCGCGGCCGCTTCCGGGTCGACGCGCTCCAGCAGGCGCGGAAGCACCTGTTCCTTGATGCGGTGGATCGAGCTTTCGAAGCCCTCGACCCGGCTGGTGCCGGCCTCTCCGGACGCGGCCTGACGGTCGGCCAGGCGCTGCATAGCGTCGGCGTGGACGCTCGGCATGTCGATGGGCGGCGCGGCAAGCGGGGTCGATTCGCTGCCGGGCAGGGGGATGTCGGCGATGGGCGGGAACTGGCCGGCGCCATCAGTATCGGCGGGACGGGCGAGGGTGCTTTCCCCCTGCATGGGGCGGGCGACGCCGAACTGCGGGCGCCCGGCAGGAGCGCCGAGATGATTGCGTCGACCGAATGCACTCACTTGCTACGTCCTCAACCTCGGGGATTTCCCGGTACCGTCAGGATAACGCGCAAGCTTTGACAATTGCCTAATGCCGGTTCGGGCGGGCGGCCCGAAACGAAACCGGCCCGCCGCGCCGCCGGAAGAACCGGGGCAGGGCGGGCCGCTATCCGACCTTCGGAAGCGATCGATCAGCCGGCGCGCTCGGCCAGCACGGTCAGGCCGCGGTCGTTGACCTCGGCGAAGCCGCCGTGGATCGCCAGCGTCTCCGGCTCGCCACCGGCGGTGCGGAAGATCTGGAGCGCACCCTCGCGGATCGTCGACATGAAGGGGGCATGCCCCTCCAGCACGCCGAAGTCGCCCTCGGTGCCGGGCACCACCACCATGTGGACCTCCTCCGAGCGGACGAGCTTTTCGGGGGTGACGAGTTCGAAGTGCAGCATCTTTTCATCCTAAGCCCCTCCCCTGAAGGGGAGGGGTGGGTTGCTTTACGCGTCCTGCGCCATCTTCGCGGCCTTGGCGACCACGTCGTCGATGCCGCCGACCATGTAGAAGGCCGCTTCCGGCAGATGGTCGTACTCGCCGTTCACGACCGCCTTGAACGAGCGGATCGTGTCTTCGATCTGCACGAAGGCGCCCGGGATGCCGGTGAACACCTCTGCGACGTGGAACGGCTGCGACAGGAAGCGCTGGATCTTGCGGGCGCGGGCGACCGTCAGCTTATCCTCTTCCGACAGCTCGTCCATGCCCAGGATCGCGATGATGTCCTGCAGCGACTTGTACTTCTGCAGGATCGCCTGGACGGCGCGGGCGGTCTCGTAATGCTCCTGGCCGACGACGCGCGGCTCGAGCACGCGGCTGGTCGAGTCCAGCGGGTCCACCGCCGGATAGATGCCGAGTTCCGAGATCGCGCGGTTGAGCACGGTGGTCGCGTCCAGGTGGGCGAACGAGGTCGCCGGCGCCGGGTCGGTAAGATCGTCCGCGGGGACGTACACGGCCTGCACCGAGGTGATCGAGCCCTTGTTGGTCGAGGTGATGCGCTCCTGGAGGGCGCCCATGTCGGTCGACAGGGTCGGCTGGTAGCCCACCGCCGACGGAATGCGGCCCAGCAGTGCCGACACTTCCGCGCCCGCCTGGGTGAAGCGGAAGATGTTGTCGACGAAGAACAGCACGTCCTGGCCTTCCTGGTCGCGGAAATATTCCGCGATGGTCAGGCCCGACAGCGCGACGCGTGCGCGGGCGCCCGGCGGCTCGTTCATCTGGCCATAGACCAGCGCGACCTTCGAACCCTCGGACGTCGGGTTGCCGTCCGCGTCCTTGGCGATGACGCCTGCGTCCAGGAACTCGTGGTAGAGGTCGTTGCCCTCACGGGTACGCTCGCCGACGCCTGCGAACACCGAGGTGCCGCCATGGCCCTTGGCGATGTTGTTGATCAACTCCTGGATGAGCACGGTCTTGCCGACGCCCGCGCCGCCGAACAGGCCGATCTTGCCGCCCTTGGCGTAGGGCGCGAGCAGGTCGATGACCTTGATGCCGGTGACCAGGATCGCGCTCTCGGTCGACTGCTCGACGAACTCGGGCGCCTTGGCGTGGATCGGCGCGGTGACCTCGGCGTTGACCGGGCCACGCTCGTCGATCGGCTCGCCGATGACGTTGAGGATGCGGCCGAGCGTCTTCGGGCCGACGGGCACGCGGATCTGCGAGCCGGTGTCGGTCACGGTCTGGCCGCGGGTCAGGCCGTCGGTCGCGTCCATCGCGATCGTGCGGACGGTGTTCTCACCCAGGTGCTGGGCGACTTCCAGCACCAGGCGGTTGCCGTTGTTGTCCGTCTCCAGTGCGGAGAGGATCGCCGGCAGCGCGCCGTCGAAGCTCACGTCGACGACCGCGCCGATCACCTGGCTGATGCGGCCGACGTTGTTGGTGGTCGCCACGGGGGCGAAAGTCTCTGCGGCGGTGGCCATTGTTTCTTCCTTGCCTTCGGAACTTAGAGCGCTTCCGCGCCGGAAATGATCTCGACCAGCTCGGTCGTGATCGCGGCTTGGCGGGCACGGTTGTACTGGATCGACAGGCGCTTGATCAGGTCACCTGCGTTGCGCGTGGCGTTGTCCATCGCGGTCATCTTGGAGCCCTGCTCGGACGCGGCATTCTCGCGCATCGCGCGGAACAGCTGCACCGCGACGTTGGACGGGAGCAGATCGGCGAGGATGTGTTCCTCGTCGGGCTCATACTCGACCACCGCATCGGCGGCGCCGGTCGCTTCCGTCGCGGCGGGGATCGCCACGGGGATCAGCTGCTGCTCGGTCGGCTCCTGCGTCAGCACCGACTTGAAGGTCGCGTAGAACAGGTGCGCGACGTCGAACTCGCCGGCCTCATAGCGGGCGATCAGGTCGTCGGCATAGCCGCGCGCGTCCGCAAAGCCGAGCTTGCCGAGATCGCCCGGCTCGATCGCGTGGATGAAGCCGTCGCGGAACTGGCGGGCGAGCACCGCGCGGCCCTTGCGGCCGATGGTGTAGAACTTGACCGTCTTGCCCTGGGCCTGGAGCTCCAGCGCGCGGCGACGGGCGAGGCGGGCGATGTTGCTGTTGAACGCGCCGGCCAGCCCCTTGTCGGAGGTGGCGACGACGAACAGGTGCACCTGGTCGCGGCCGGTCCCGGCGAGCAGCTTGGGGCTGCCCTCACCGATTGCGACGCGCGAGGCGAGGCTCGACACCACCGCCTCGAGCCGCTCGGCATAGGGGCGGCCGGCCTCGGCCGCCTCCTGCGCACGGCGCAGCTTGGCGGCGGCGACCATCTTCATCGCCTTGGTGATCTTCTGGGTCGATTTGACCGAGTTGATCCGAACCTTGAGTGCTTTGAGCGAAGCCATGGGTCAGTTTGCGTCCGTCAACTCAGTGATCGTAACCGGACCCGCCAGCCAAGTCTCATAGGACTTGTAGACGGACAGCGTGTACGGCTGAGCATGGTGAAACTCGAACGCGGCGCGATCACGCCAGCGTTCGTAGATGAACAGGCGAGCCGATCCGTCCGCTGCACGATGCAGGAGGAACTGTTCGCACCCGTCCTCGGCAAGCGTCTCCGACACGATGCCGCGCACAGCGGCGATCGCGTCATCGAGATACTCCGGCTTTACCGGAATTTCGGCGAAGACGGGGTACGACACTGCGTCTTACGCGAACGTCTTGGCGAAGCTGTCGAGCGCTGCCTTCAGGCCCGACTTCGCCTCGTCGCCCAGATCCTTGGTGTCGCGGATCTTGGCGAGCACGCCCGAGTGGTTGGCGCGCAGGTCCGACAGCATCGCCTGCTCGAAGCGGACGACGTCGCCGACCGGCACGGTGTCCAGATAGCCCTGGGTGCCGGCGAAGATCGAGGCGACCTGCTCCTCGAACGGCATCGGCGAGAACTGGGCCTGCTTGAGCAGTTCCGTCAGGCGCGCGCCGCGGTTGAGCAGCTTCTGGGTCGAGGCGTCGAGGTCCGAGCCGAACTGCGCGAACGCGGCCATCTCGCGATACTGCGCCAGCTCGAGCTTGATCGAGCCCGCGACCTTCTTCATCGCCTTGGTCTGCGCGGCCGAGCCGACGCGGCTGACCGAGAGGCCGACGTTGATCGCCGGACGGATGCCCGCGAAGAACAGGTCGGTCTCGAGGAAGATCTGGCCGTCGGTGATCGAGATCACGTTGGTCGGGATATAGGCCGACACGTCGCCCGCCTGCGTCTCGATGATCGGCAGCGCGGTCAGCGAACCGCCGCCCATCGCGTCCGACATCTTGGCCGCGCGCTCGAGCAGGCGGCTGTGCAGGTAGAACACGTCGCCGGGATAGGCTTCGCGGCCCGGCGGGCGGCGCAGCAGCAGCGACATCTGGCGATAGGCGACGGCCTGCTTCGACAGATCGTCGAACACGATCAGCGCGTGCATGCCGTTGTCGCGGAAATACTCGCCCATCGCGGCGCCCGTGTAGGGGGCGAGGAACTGGAGCGGGGCCGGCTCGGACGCGGTCGCGGCGATGACGATGGAATATTCCATCGCGCCATTCTCTTCGAGCGTGCGGACGAGCTGCGCCACGGTCGAGCGCTTCTGGCCCACCGCGACATAGACGCAGTAGAGCTTCTTCGACTCGTCGGTGCCCTTGTTGACTTCCTTCTGGTTGATGAAGGTGTCGATCGCGACGGCCGACTTGCCGGTCTGGCGGTCACCGATGATCAGCTCGCGCTGGCCGCGGCCGACCGGCACGAGGGCGTCGATGGCCTTCAGGCCCGACTGCATCGGCTCGCTGACCGACTGGCGCGGGATGATGCCCGGTGCCTTCACCTCGACGCGGCTGCGCTTCTCGGCGACGATCGGGCCCTTGCCGTCGATCGGGTTGCCGAGGCCGTCGACCACGCGGCCGAGCAGGCCCTTGCCGACCGGCACGTCCACGATGGTGCCGGTGCGGCGGACGGTGTCGCCCTCGCGGATTTCGGCGTCCGAGCCGAAGATCACGACGCCGACGTTGTCGGCTTCGAGGTTGAGCGCCATGCCCTGGATGCCGTTGGCGAACTCGACCATCTCACCCGCCTGGACGTTGTCCAGGCCGTAGATGCGCGCGATGCCGTCGCCGACCGACAGCACGGTGCCGGTCTCGGAGACCTGTGCCTCGGTGCCGAACGACGCGATCTGGTCGCGGATGACCTTGGAGATTTCTGCGGCGCGGATATCCATGTTCAGCCTTTCATCGCGTGCGCGAGAGTGTTCAGACGGGTCTTGATCGAGCTGTCGATCATCAGGCTGCCGATCTTCACGACCAGCCCGCCCAGGAGCGAGGGATCGACCTTCAGGTCGACGGAGACGTCGCGGCCGACGCGGGCACGAAGCTGCTGCTTCAGCGCATCGACCTGATCGTCGGTAAGCGTGTGGGCGGAGGCGACCTCTGCGGTCACCTCGCCGCGATGGTTTGCCGCCAGCGCCCGGAACGCGCGGATCACCGCGGGCAGTTCCTTCAACCGGCGGTTCTGGGCGAGCACGCCCAGGAAGCGCTTGGTGGTGGGATCGACGCCGATCGAATCCGCCACCGCCTCGATCGCCTTGGTCGCGGCGTCGCGCGCCACCAGCGGGCTCGCGACCAGCGCGCGGAATTCGTCCGATTCGTTCAGCGCCTGGCGCACGCCGCCCAGGCTCTGTTCGACCGTCGCGATCGACTGGTCGTCGCGCGCCAGTTCGAAGAGCGCGGTCGCGTAGCGGCCTGCCAGGCTCGCCTGGATGCCACCGCTTATATTGCCGCCGGAAGTCTCCACGCGATCCCTATCCCAACTTGTCCAAGAAGGCGCTTATGCCATGGGGAACAGGGCAGTGCCGGATAAACGCCCCCCTGAATGGCTGGCGCGCGGTTAGCAAAGGGGGGCTCAGGATGCAAGTCACGCGCCCGTTTCCGTTGCGCGGATGCCCAAAGAAACGGCAGCGGTGGACCGATCCGGCCCCGCCTGACAAGAAAAGCCTGCGGGGCGATCCCTAGCCAGAGGAAATGACAGATGAATGGCAGCATGATCCGGATGACGATGGCGGACGGCGCCGAGATCGGGGTCTATCACGCCGAGCCCCAGGGCGAGCGGCGCGGTGGCCTCGTGCTGGTGCAGGAGATCTTCGGCATCACCGACCATATCCGCGACCTATGCGAGGGCTTTGCCGCGGACGGCTATGAGGTGCTGGCACCCGCGCTGTTCGACCGCGAAGCACCCGGTTTCGAGGCAGCCTATGGTGGGGAGGGGCTGCAGCGCGGCATCGAGCTGTCGCGCGACATCCATCCGATCGAGACCTCGGTCGCGGACGTGCAGGTGTGCGTCGACGCGCTCCGCCCCAAGGGGCCGGTGTTCGCCGTCGGCTATTGCTACGGCGGGTCGGTCGCGTGGCTTGCGGCGGCGCGGGTCGAAGGGCTGGCGGCGGTGTCGAGCTATTACGGCCGGCTGGTGCCCGAATCGAAGGAAGCGCCCAAGGTGCCGACGATCGCCCACTTCGGCCGCCACGACCACGGCATCCCGGTCGAGGGCGTCGAGGCGCTGGCCGCGGCCGAGCCGGCGAACGCGGCGATCTACATCTATGACGCCGGTCACGGCTTCAACTCCGACCGGCGCGACGATTATTCCCCGGAAGCGGCTAAGCTCGCCCGAGAGCGCACGCTGGAGCTGTTTCGCGCCAACGGCGGGTGAGTCAGGCGGCGGGCCCGTTCAGTTCCAGCGTCATGCAGCAGCTGAACGGGTCCTCGCGATAGTCGGCGAACGGCGGGCAACGGGTGAAGCCGTGCCGTTCGTAGAGCCGGCGTGCGGGCGCGAAGCCCTCGGGCGTCCCGGTCTCCAGGCTCACCCGCGTGTAGCCGCGCTCGCGGGCGACGCGGAGGAGTTGGCCGAGCACCGCAGCGCCGACACCGCGGTTGCGGACGCCGTCGACGGTGCGCATCGACTTGATCTCGCCGTGGCCGGCATCGAGTTCGCGCAGCGCGCCGACGCCGAGCAGCTGCCCGTCCGCGTCGCGCGCGGAGAAGAAGGTCACGTCCGCTCGCCGCAGCCCCTCCAGAGGGAGGGCGTGCACGGAGCCGGGCGGGGACTGCGCGTGCATGCCCGCGAGATGGGCCGCGAGCAGCGCCTGGACGTCCGCGGAGTCGAGCTCGCCTGCGTGGAAGCGGATGCCGTCCTCAGCGCTGGGCACGGTCGGGCCTGGCGACGGCATACATTTCGCGCGCGATCTGCTTGGTGAGGGCGGCGCGGTCGCCGTCCGCCTCATAGAGATTGCCGTGGTCCTTGCCGGGCACGAAGCGGAACGAGGACTTCGCGCCCAGCCCGTCGAGCACCGCCTTCAGCCGGCGGGCAGGGCCGTCGAGATAGAAGGTGTCGGCGGTGCCCACCGTCAGGTGGATCTTGCCGTCCAAGTCCGGCTTCAGCGTCTGCCAGTCGCGCGCGACGATGTGCGCGACGTCATAATGGTCGCGCCAATAGGCGACGACCTGCTTGTCGATCGCGCCGGTCGCGCGGTCGAACACCGGCAGCGGGCGCCCGTCCGCGCCCTTGGGCGAGAACACCCATTCGAAGCTCGCGAACTGGCCGCCATAGGGGCCGAGCACCTGCTCCAGCCGTCCAAACTGGCGCAGGGTGGCGACGACCTTGCCGTCCTTGCGCACCAGCGGATGGTCCTTGCCATCGGCGCCGGCATAGAAATTGGCGTCTTCGTAGAGGTTCACGTTGGTGAAGTCGTGGAAGTCGGCCGGGTCCGGCGCAGTCGGCCAGCTGCCGCCGAACGTCTTCGGGTAGGCGACCTGCAGCCACAGCGTCGACCAGCCGCCGGAGCTGTGCCCGGTCAGGAACCGGCCGCTCGGCCGCGCATCCATCCAGTAGCGTTGCTCGAGCGCCGGGATCACCTCTTCCACCAGCGCCTGGCCGACGGGGCCGTTGTTCACCGAATCGGCGAACTCATGGGTGCCGGTGGCGATGTGATGGTCGAGATAGACCCAGATCATCGGCGGGGCGTCGCCCTTGGCCATCATCGCCGTCATGCTCGCAGCGCTCATCCGCGCGGACGCCAGCGTGCTGCCGAAGCCGCCGTCCGAATAGACGGTGGGGTAGGTCGTCTTGCCCTCGGCATAGCCGGGCGGGAGCGCCACCCAGCCCTGGATGCTGGTCGGCCGGCCCCAGAAGCGGGTGAGGAGCGGGCTGTGCACCTCGACCGGCTCAACCCGCGCGAGCGCCGCCTCCAGCGGCTTGCGGCGTTCGGCGGGGAGGCGGGCGAGCATCGCCGTGTCGTCGGCTGCGGGCTCGACATGGTCGAGCAGCAGCGTCGGCACGGGGCCGGGCAGCGTCACCGTCACCACCGGGGACAAGAGGTCGCCGCCATCGCGGCCGCTGTAGTTGTAGCTATGGTCGCGATCGAGCAGCGCCTGCACCCGGTAGGTGCCGGGCGGCAGGGTGGAGAAGGCGGCGGGATAGGCGTCGGTGTTGGTGTCCACCAGCGCCGGGGTGCCGGGGCGGAGGTCGCTCACCTCGCGCGCCGCGACATAGGTGGCGTTGGGGGAGAAGGGGGAGACGTCGATCGCCTCCTCGGGCTTGGCGCCGGGCTCTGCGGCCGTGGCGAACACCAGCAGCCGGCCGGCGTTGGTGGTCCCGAGCGAGGGTGCGGCGGCGACGGGGATGGCGAGCGGCGGCGCATCCTGTGCCGGAAGCGCGACGCTCGCGAGGAGCAGCGTGGTGGTGAGCGTCAGGTTGCGCAGCATCAGTTCGTCCCCCGTGCCGGATGGCATTGATAGACCAGGCGCTCGTTGGGCAGCGGCGGCAGCGCGCCGCGGATCGCCGCCTGTTGCGTCGCCAGATTGGCGCGGCCCGCGCTCTCGCCGGCGCACTGCTTCAGCGCGACGCCCTCGCGCAGCCGCCGCGCCTCCGCCATGCGATCGGCGCCCAGCATGTAGCGGGTGTTGATGTAGGTGCCGGTCGCCGGCTCGTAGCGGAGCACCGAGACGGTCTGCTCGTCGTCGGGCACCAGGATGCGCTCCCAGCCGCTGTTCGGCGCCTCGGCATATTGGGTGCGGCCGTTCATGCAGCCGTTCGCCTGCCAGTCCATCGCCACTTCAGGCGTGGCGGAGACGGTGACGCGGCTGCGCTCCGGCACCAGCGTGCACAGGAGCTTGCCGGTAAGGCCGTTGGCGGCGCTCGTCGTTTTGGTCGGCTCTGGCACCGAATCCGGGTCGAAGGACGGGCGGACCAGGAACAGCACGACCGCGCCCAGCAGCAGCACGCCGCCGCCGGCCCCGGCCCAGATCGCCTCACGCCGCTTGCCGCGCGTCGCCATCAGCCCCGCGCCCCCCGCGGCGAGCCCCGCCAGGACGAGCAGCACTGCGGCGCCGGCCATGAAGTTCTCGCGCGTGGCCTCGTTGCGTTCGCGGGCGCTTTCGATCGCGATCGCGCGTTCGGCGGCGGCGCGTTCGGCGGCGGTGCGGGCGCGGGCGGCGTCCTGCTGTGCGGCATCGGCGGCGGCGGCGCGATCCTGCGCCAGCAGTTCCTCCATGCTGATGCAGTTGGTGCCGACCAACGTTGCCGACTGCCCGGCCTCGCGCAGGAAGCCGGCGAGTTCGCTGCCGGCGATCGCGAAGCCGAAGCTCGCGTCGCCGTCGTCGCCGCGGGTCAGCGCCGAGTTGACGCCCAGCACGCGGCCGCAGCGATCGAGCAGCGGGCCGCCCGAATTGCCGCGCGCGATGCTGGCGGTGTGGAGCAGCACGCCGGTGGTGCCGAGGCGGCGCAGGCCGGAGAACACGCCCTCCGAGCGCACGGGCGACAGCGGCAGGATATAGTCGGAGGCGGACTGCGCGGTCGCCAAGTCGACGTTGCCGGGATAGCCGAGCGCGACCGTCGCCTCGCCCTCGCCGATCGGGCCGTTGTAGAGCGCGAGCGGCGGCAGCTTCAGGCCCTGCACCTCGATCAGCGCCAAGTCGCGTTCCTGGTCGAGGGCGATCAGCCGGCCCTGGTAGGACTTGTCGCCTTCGGAGGGCACGACGCCGATCACGACATTGCCCTCGTAGCGGCCGGCGAGTTCGACCACATGCGCGTTGGTGACGATCCGGTCGGGGCCGACGGCAAAGCCGCTGCCGTGGCCGAAGCCCACGACCTCATCGTCGACCACGGCGATGGTGACGACGCGGACTACGCCCCGGCCGGCGGCGGAAATATCGTCGGCCTGCGCGGGGACTGCCCACGCGACCAGAAATCCCAGCATCAACAGCAGTCGCGCCACGCGGCCTTGCCCCCAGAAGAAACCGGCGCCTGTTTCGGGGAAAGCGCGGCGGGGTTCAAGCGGGGTGTGGGGGGGCATGGCGCGGCCTTCCGGTCGCCATCCTCCTGGGTCGTGAGCCTACGGACCATAGTGTTGGATCAAGTGCCAGACGCCCGGGGTCATCGATAGCCAACCTTGACTCCCCTCCCTGCAAGGGAGGGGGCGGGGGTGGGTCCAGCGGCGGACGAGGCTCGATGCCTCGGCCGTCGCTTTTGTTTCGAGCGTCGAGGCTCGCTTGTGCTCGCACCCACCCCCAGCCCCTCCCTTGCAGGGAGGGGAGTCTTCAAGGAGCGCTTGCCGTCAGTCCGCGTCACGACCTGATCGTCGTCGTGACGGGGCAGGGGCGCTCCTAGAGGAAGTTATACGGGTCCACGTCCACCGCGACGCGCACCTTGCTCGACCATTCGACGCTGCCCAGCCAGTCGCGGATCACGTCCTGCACGTCGAGCTGTCGGCGGGCATGGACCAGCAGGCGGAAGCGGTGGCGGCCGCGCAGCATCGCCAATGGGGCGGGGGCGGGGCCGAAGACGTGCATGCCCTCCACCTCGGGCGCGGCGCGGCCGATGCGGCGGGCGGCGTCATTGGCGGCGTCCTTGTCCTCCGACGAGACGATGATCGCGGCATAGCGGCCGAAGGGCGGTACCTCCGCCTCCTGCCGCGCCTCGGTCTCGGCGGCGTAGAAGCTCTCGGCATCGCCCGACACCAAAGCGCGCATCACCGCCGCGTCGGGGGCGGTCGTCTGGATGAAGACGTGTCCCGGCTTCTCGCCGCGCCCGGCGCGCCCGGCGACCTGCATGATCTGCTGGAAGGTGCGCTCGGCCGCGCGCAGGTCGCCGCCGGCGAGGCCCAGGTCCGCGTCGATCACGCCGACCAGCGTCAGGTTGGGGAAGTGATAGCCCTTGGTCACCAGCTGTGTGCCGACCACCAGGTCGATATCACCCGCCTCCATCCGGTTGACGAACTCGGCGGCCTTGGCGGGGGACCAGAGCGTGTCGGAGGTGACGATGGCGATGCGCGCGTCCGGGAACAGCGCGGCGGCCTCGTCGGCGATGCGCTCCACGCCGGGGCCGCAGGCGACCAGCGCATCTTCCGCGTCGCACTCCGGGCACTTGCGCGGGGTCGGGATCATGTGGCCGCAGTGGTGGCAGGACAATCGGTGGATCAGCCGGTGCTCGACCATCCAGGCGGTGCAGTTGGGGCATTGGAAGCGATGCCCGCACGACCGGCACAGGGTCAGCGGCGCGTAGCCGCGCCGGTTGAGGAACAAGAGCGTCTGCTCGCCGCGGGCCAGCGTCTCGTCGATCGCGTTGACCAGCTTGGGCGCGATCCAGCGGCCGCGGATCGGCGGCTCCTCGATCAGGTCGATCGGCTCGATCGCCGGCAGCTCCGCCTTGCCGTAGCGGCCGGGGAGCTTGAGCTCCGTATAGCGGCCGAGTGCGACCTGGTGACGCGTCTCGATCGCGGGGGTGGCGGAGGCGAGCACCACCGGGCAGCGTTCGAACAGCCCGCGCATCACCGCCACGTCGCGCGCGTGATAGTGGACGCCTTCCTCCTGCTTGAAGCTGGTCTCGTGCGCCTCGTCGACGACGATCAGCCCCAGATTGGCATAGGGCAGGAACAGCGCCGAGCGGGCGCCCACCGTCACCAGCGCCTGGCCGGTGGCGATCGCTCGCCACGCACGCCGCCGCTGGGTGGAACGCAGGTCCGAATGCCACGCCACCGGCTCGCAGCCGAAGCGGGCGTGGAAGCGCTTGAGGAAGGGTTCGGTGAGCGCGATTTCGGGCAGGAGCACCAGGCTCTGCTTGCCCGCAGCGATGGCGGCGGCGATCGCCTCGAAATAGACCTCGGTCTTGCCGGAGCCAGTGACGCCGTCGAGCAGGAAGGGCCGGAACGGCTGGGTCGCGACCGCGTCGCACAGCACGCCCGCGACCTCGGCCTGCTGTTCGGACAGCACCGGCACGCCGTACGCCGGGTCGGGAATCGGATAGGGCACGTCGATGTCGACGCTCACCGCCTCGATCGCGCCGGCCTTCACCAGCCCGCGCACCACCGCCTCCGACACGTCGGCCATGGTGGCGAGCTCGCGCACCAGCCCCTGGCGGTCGCCGATCCGCTCCAGCGCCTGCTGGCGCTGCGGGGTGAGCCGGTCCGGCACCTGGCCGGTGGCGCGATACTCGGTGGCGAGCTTCGCCCCCTCCAGCGCAGAGGTGGAGGACAGCGCCATGCGCAGCACCGAGGCGGGGGCCGCGAGATAATAGTCGGCGGTCCACTCGATCAGCCGCCGCAGGGGCGCCGGGATCGGCGGCGCGTCCACCACCCCCAGCAGCGGGCGCAGGCGATTGTCGCCCACTTCCTCGCAGGGCAGCCGCTCCGGCTCCCAAACCACCGCCAGCAGCTGACGGGGGCCGAGCGGCGCGATCACGATCGAGCCCGGCTCGACCGTCATGCCGTGCGGCACGCGATAGTCGAGGGGGCCGAGGGCGGCGTTGAGGACAAGGACACGGACGCGGGAGGAAGTCATGGAGGGTCCCTAGATAGGGACGCTGCCCGCGATTGGGAATCGCCGGTGCGTCAGCCCGCCGGCTGGTCGCTGCCGCGGCGGCCGAAGGTGCGATAGCCGCGGGCGGAGCCGCGCCGCTCGCGCTTGGCCTCGTAGAGCGCCTTGTCGGCGCAATGGATGAAGCCACGGGCGGTTTCGGGGCAGTCCTCGAATCGGGCATAGCCGATGGTGGCGGAGATCGGCAGCACGCCCGCCGCGGTCTCCACCGGCTGGCGCAGCTGTTCCAGCAGCCGCCCGGCGACGCCCGGCAGATCCGCATAGAGAGCCGGATCGGTCACGATCAGCGCGAACTCGTCGCCGCCGAGCCATGCGGCGAGGCTGTCGCCCAGCATCGGATCGCGCAGGCGTGCGCCGACCGCGCGCAGCATGTCGTCGCCGACGACATGGCCATGGGTGTCGTTGATCCCCTTGAACTCGTCCAGGTCGATCAGCATCAGGGCAAACGGCACCTGGGTGCTGCGCGCGCGCTCGATCGCTTCGGACAGGGCACGGTTGAACGCGCTCCGGTTGGCGATGCCGGTCAGGGAATCGGTGTCGGCAGAGCGGCGGAGCTTTTCCTCCAGCAGCCAATGCTCGGTGATGTCCTGCATCACCCCGCTGACGCCGGTGGCGCGCCCCTCCTCGAACTCGACATGCGCGATCGATCGGACGCGCCGGTGGTTGCCCTTGGCGGTGACGAAATCCAGTTCCAGCGTGAACGGCTCGCCCGTCTGCGTCGTCTTCTCGACCAAGGCCGCCAGGTCCGGCCGGCTGATGCCGCTGAAGAAGCCGATCGCCTCGTCCACGGAGAGGGCGGTGTTCGCCGGCAGCTCGTAGATCCGGTACATGCCTTCCGACCACAGGGTCTCGTCGGTTTCCAGCGAGAACCACCAGGAGCCGATGCGGGCGAGGCGTTCGGCCTGGCGGAAGGTCAGGTCATGACGGCGCAGTTGCAGGCTCTGTTCCGCGGCGGTGCGGGCGATCGCCACGGCGCCTGCCGTCGCCACCTCCGCCTCGATCACCTTTTCGAGGATGTCGCCGAGCTGGCGCAGGACGGCGAGCGCGCCGGGCGGCAGCGAGCGCGGGATCACGTCCATGATGCACAGCGTGCCGACCGCCTCCGTCACCTGGCGCACGCGATCCGTGACGTGCAGCGGCACCCCGGCATAGAAGCGGACCGGATCGGCCGCGGTCACCACCGCCAGGCTGCGGAAGCGCGGGTCGGTCGTCGCGTCGTCCACCACCAGCGGGGCATCGCTGTCGACCGTCACGTCGCAGAACGCCTCGGCGCGGGGCAGCGGCTGTTTCGGCATGCCATAGCCTGCCTTTACCCAGAAGCGGTCGCCCTCGATCAGGTTCACCGCAGCGATGGGGGCGGCGATCAGTTCCCGGGCGACCTTCGCGACCATTTCGAAGGCGGCGTCCGGCGCTGCGGCAAGCAGCGTCTGGAGCTCCGCCGGCGAGATCGCGATTTCGCGCGCAGCATTGTACAAACGCTCCGGCATTCGCCACGGCTAGCGCGGCGGAGTTGATTTTCCGTAACTTTTCTTGGGGGTTGGCAGGTGGAAGCGGGGGAAGAGACGGGCATCGAGCCGCTGCCGCTGCGCTACGGTCGCCACCTGGCGCGGGATCGCCGCCGCTCTGCGCATACGGTGCGCGCGTACCAGGCGACGGCCGAGCGGCTGCTGGCGTTCCTGCGGGGCCACCTGGGCGGGCCGGTCGGCGAGGCGGAGCTGAAGGCGCTCTCCGCGACCGACCTGCGTGCCTTCCTGGCGCATCGCCGGGGCGAGGGGCTGGGCAACGCCTCGGCCGCGCGCGAGCTGTCGGCGGTGCGCGGTTTTCTCGCCTGGGTGGGCGGGGAGGGCGCGTCGCTGCCGCGGGTGAAGGGGCCGCGCGTGAAAAAGGGCGTGCCGCGCCCGATCTCGCCCGACGAGGCGATCGCCCTGGCAGAGGACGTGTCGGAGGACGCGGCCGAGCCGTGGATCGCCGCGCGGGACTGGGCGGTGCTGCTGCTGCTGTACGGTGCCGGGCTGCGCATCGGCGAGGCGCTGGGGCTGACCGGGGCGGTGCTGCCGCTGGGCGAGGCGATCGCCGTCACCGGCAAGCGCGCCAAGACTCGGATGGTGCCGCTGCTGCCGCCGGTGCGCGACGCGATCGACGCCTATGTACGGCTCAACCCCTGGGGCACGGCGCGCGATGCCGAGCTGTTCCGCGGCGCCAAAGGGGGCCCGCTGGCGGCAGGCGTCGTGCGCCGGTCGGTGCGGGCGGCGCGGGTGCGGCTGGGGCTGGGCGACCGCACGACGCCGCATGCGCTGCGGCACAGCTTTGCCACCCATCTGCTCGGCCGCGGCGCGGACCTGCGCGCGCTGCAGGAACTGCTGGGACACGCGAGCCTGAGTTCGACCCAGGTCTATACGGCGGTGGATGCCGCGCATCTGCTCGACGTCTATCGCAACGCCCACCCGCGGGCGTGATCGTGCGCGAACGTCTCATCCGTCACCTCGCCGTTCGTCTCGAGGTGCCGTCGAGCTTGTCGAGACGGCGTATCGAGAGACCGGTTGTTGCGGCTCTCTCGATACGGGCTCTCGACAAGCTCGATCCCTACTCGAGATGAACGGAAAAGGTTGATGCGCACGGGACGATGGTTACGGCCAGCCGTGGCTTGCTCGGCCCTGGGTTCCCGCCTGTGCGGGAACACGGGAAGGAGCATCACCGCTCGGCGCGGGGCTTCCAGGTGACGACGCGATAGACATAGCCGACCACGATGATGACGGAGAGGGCGATGGTCACTGGGCCGACATATTGCTCCAGCTCGCGAAAGTTGGAGCCGAAGTAGAGCCCGGCCCAGGCGAGCACCGCGTTCCAGATCGCGCTGCCGGTGAAGGTCGCCAGGATGAAGCGCCAGTGCGGCATGCAGGCCATGCCGGCGGGCAGCGACACCATGGTGCGGAAGGTGGGCAGGAAGCGGAACACGAACACCACCCAGGCGCCGCGTGAATAAAAGAAGCGCTGGAGCTTCTCCACATCCTCCCACTCCAGCGTCAGCCAGCGGCCCCAGCGGTCGACGAAGGGCTTGAGGCCGAGGTAGCCGAAGCGCCGGCCGAGCGCGTACCAGAAGTAGTTGCCCGCAACCGATCCGACCGTGCCCCACAGCACCAGCGGCGCCATCGACATGGTGCCGCGTGCGACGGCCATGCCGCCCAGCCCCATGATCACTTCGGACGGAACCGGCGGGACGACGTTTTCCAGCGCCATCAAGAGGGCGATGCCGAGGTACCCGCCCCAGGCGATCGCATCGAGGATGAAGTCGGTCATGGCGCGGCTAACGCGCGGAACGCGGGGCGGGGGCCAAGCTCAGCCGCGTTCCGCTACCCGCCGCTCGATCGCGTCCCAGATCATCGCGCCGGTGTCGGTGCCGTTGAAGCGGTCGATCGCGACGATGCCGGTGGGGGAGGTGACGTTGATCTCGGTCAGCCACTTGCCGCCGATCACGTCGATGCCGACGAATAGCAGCCCGCGGCGCCGGAGCTCCGGGCCGAGTTCCGCGCAGATTTCGCGCTCGCGCTCCGTGAGTTCGGTCTTCGCCGCCGACCCGCCGACCGCCAGGTTGGAGCGGATCTCGCCTTCGCCCGGCATGCGGTTGATCGCGCCTGCCACCTCGCCGTCCACCAGCACGATGCGCTTGTCGCCTTCCACGATCTCCGCGAGGAAGGCCTGCACCATGTGCGGCTCGCGATAGGCGGTGTTGAACACCTCGATCAGCGAGGAGAGGTTCTGCCCGTCTTCGTCGATCTTGAAGATCGCCTTGCCGCCGTTGCCGTGGAGCGGCTTCACCACGATCGAGCGATGCTCGGCGAGGAACAGCCGCGCTTCCTCGACCGATCGCGTGACCAGCGTCGGCGGCATGAAGTGCGCATAGTCGAGCACCCACAGCTTTTCGGGCGCGTTGCGGACGTTGGCGGGATCGTTCACCACCAGCGTGCGATCGGTGATGCGGTCGAGCAGGTGAGTGGCGGTGATGTAGCCGAGGTCGAAGGGCGGGTCCTGGCGCATCAGCACCACGTCCGTGTCTTCGCCCAGGTCGAGCTTCACCGGATCGCCGAAGCTGAAGTGGTTGCCCTCGACACGCTGCACCGTGACCGGATGCGCGCGCGTCCAGACGCGGCCGGCCTGGTAGTTCAGGTCCTCTGCCGCATAGTGGAAAAGCCGATGCCCGCGCGCCTGTGCCGCCAGCATCAGCGCGAAGCTCGAGTCGCCTGCGATGTTGATCGAATGGAGCGGATCCATCTGGACGGCGACGGTCAGCGGCATGCGGGAACTCCTTGTTGCCCGCGGGAGGTAGGCGCGGGGGCGGGGATTGTCACGGGTCCGACTGCTTCTCGCGAGCGACCGCCACAAATCCCGTTCGCCTCGAGTAGCCGTCGAGCTTGTCGAGACGGCGTATCGAGAGGTCGGTCGTTGTGGCTCTCTCGATACGGGCTCTCGACAAGCTCGATCCCTACTCGAGACAAACGGGTTGTTGTGGGACGAAGAGGGGGAGGCACCTCACCCGATCCACGCGTTCTCGATATGCCGCACCGGCACCCCGCGCGCGACCAGCACCACGTCGATGCGGATATCGTCGCCCGGCCCGGCATAGCGGGGCATCAGCATCTCTGCGGCCGCCGCCACGCGCTGCAACCGCCGCTCGTCGATGGCGAGGTCGAGTGCCGCTGCGTTCCCGCGCGCCTTGACCTCCACGAACGCCACCACCGATCCGCGTCGGGCGACCAGGTCGATCTCGCCGGCGCGCGTGCGGACCCGCCGGTCAAGAATCCGCCAGCCCTTTAGCCGCAGGTACCAGGCGGCCCAGCGCTCGCCCGCGCGGCCCTGCGCCTCGGCCGCGCGGCGGTCCCTCATTGGCCCTTCAGTTCCATCGCCCGCGCGTAGAGTAGCTTGCGGTCGAGCCCGAGCTTCTTGGCGACCTCGCCCGCAGCCTTGGAGACGGGGAGGCGGCCGAGGGCTTCGAGAAGCGCGGCATCGGCGGTGTCCGCGTCGGCCGGGGGTGCCTCGCCGGGGGGTGCGACGACGATCACGATCTCCCCCTTGGGCGGGGCCTCGGCATAGCGTTCGGCGAGCTGGGAGAGCGTGCCGGTCACGCATTCCTCGAACTTCTTGGTGATCTCGCGCGCGACCGCGGCTTCGCGGTCGCCGAGCCCCTCGGCGAGGGCCGCGAGGGTTGCGGCGAGGCGCGGGCCGCTTTCGTAGAGCACGAGCGTCGCGCGCACCGCCGCGATCTCGGCGATCGCCTCGGCACGGGCATGCTGCTTGGGCGGCAGGAAGCCGAGGTAGAAGAAGCGGTCGGTCGGCAGCCCCGCGAGCGTCAGCGCGGAGATGGCGGCGCACGGTCCCGGCACCGTCACCACCAGATGGCCTGCCGCGCGGGCATCGCGCACCAGCTTGTAGCCGGGGTCGGAGATCAGCGGCGTGCCCGCGTCGGACACCAAGGCGACCGCCTCGTGCCCCATGCGCGCGACCAGGCCGGGCCGGACGCCTTCGGCGTTGTGATCGTGATACGGCACCATCGGCCGCTTGGTGCCGATGTGGCGGAGCAGGCCGGCGGTGACGCGGCTGTCCTCCACCGCGATCACGTCGGCGGAGGACAAGACCGCCGCCGCGCGGGGGGAAAGGTCGCCGAGATTGCCGATCGGGGTCGCGACGATGTAGAGGCCGGGGGATAGTGGTGCGTTCATCAGGGGAATGTCATGGCAGAGGCGGCAACCGTACCGCAATGGACGCGTCGATTGATCCGCACGGCGGCCGTCGCGGGAGCGCTGCTGCTGGCGGGGTGCCAGACGCTGGTACCGCGGGGTGTGCCGGACCGCGCGCCGCCGCCGCCCAAGGAGCAGCCGACGCAGGGCACCGGCCCGGAAACGGTCCAGCCGGGGATCCCGGAGGACAAGCAGCGCCACCGCGTCGCGCTGCTGGTGCCGCTCACCGGCCCCAATGCGGGCGTGGGCCAGAGCCTCGCCAACGCCACCCAGCTCGCGCTGCTCGATTCGCGCAGCGAGCAGGTGCGGATCACCACCTATGACACCGCGACCGGCGCGGCGGCGGCGGCGCAGCGCGCGCTTGCGGAGGGCAATCGCCTGATCCTGGGGCCGCTCCTGTCCGAGGACGTGCGCGCGGTGGCGCCGATCGCCAAGCGCGCGGGCGTGCCGGTGCTGAGCTATTCCAACGACATCACCGTCGCGGGCAACGGTGCCTATGTGATGGGCTATTCGCCGTCGCAGTCGATCAGCCGCGTCGTCGACTATGCCAAGCAGACCGGCATCACCAGCTTTGCAGGGCTGGTGCCGACCGGCGTCTATGGCCAGCGCGCCTCCACCGCCTTCCTGCGCGCGGTCGAGAGCGCGGGCGGGCAGGTCGTGTCGCTCCAGACCTACAACCGCGGCAACGGCGGCATCGCCGCCGCGGTCACCCGCCTGCCCAAGAACTCGCCCTATCAGGCGGTGCTGATCGCCGATGCCGCCGGCACGGCCGCGACCGCGGTGCCGCTGCTGCGCCGCGAGGCGGCAACCGCGCGGGTACTGGGCACGGAGCTGTGGAACACCGATTCCGCGGTGGGCAGCAACGCGGCGCTCAACGGCGCCTGGTTCGCGAGCGTCTCCGACGGGCTCTATCGCCAGTACGCCACCAAGTACCGGGCGCGCTTCGGCACCGCGCCGTACCGCCTGTCGAGTCTGGGCTACGACTCGGTGCTGCTCACCATCCGCATCGCGCGCGAGTGGAAGGTGGGCGACCGCTTCCCCGAGGCCAAGCTGACCGACAGCGGTGGCTTTGCCGGCCTCGACGGCGCCTTCCGCTTCGGCCGCGACGGCATCGCCGAGCGCGCGCTGGAGGTGCAGGAAGTGCGGGGCGGCACCACCGCCACGGTTTCTCCGGCGCCGCGTTCGTTCGAGTAGGCCTGCGGAAGCTGGGTACCCCGGCGCAGCCCGGGGCCCAGTTGCGGGGCAGGTGGAACGGGTCCCGAACATCACGACCACCTTCCCACCTGGGCCCCGGCCTTTGCCGGGGTACGGGGTGGCGGTAGCTAGCCCCGCGCCACTTCCCGCAGCACCGCATCGAGCAGCGGCATGCCTGCGGGGGTGAGCGCCAGCCGGTCGCCGTCGTGCGACACTAGGCCCTGGGTTGCGAGGCGTTCGACCGCCTTCAGGTCGACCACTTGGTCGATGGTCGTTCCGCCCAGCGCCGCGACGCGGGCCAGGTCGATGCCCTCGCGCATGCGCAGCCCCATCACCAGCGCCTCCGTCACGCGCTCGGCCGGGGCGAGCGCGACTTCGCTCTCGGCCCCGTGGCCGTTGCGCGCGACCGCGGACAGCCAGTTCTCCGGCTTCTTGCGGCGGAAGGTCGCGATGCCCTCGCGGCGCCCGTGGGCGCCGGGGCCGACGCCCGCATAGTCGCGGTAGCGCCAGTAGGTGAGGTTGTGGCGGCTCTCCGCCCCCGGCCGCGCGTGGTTCGACACCTCGTAGAGCGGTAGCCCGGCGGCAGCTGTGCGTGCCTGGGTGGTCTCCCACAGGTCCGCCGCCAAGTCCTCGTCCGGCAGCGTCAGCGCGCCCTTGGCCGCGAGCGTGGCGAAGCGCGTGCCCGGCTCGATCGTCAGCTGGTAGAGCGACAGGTGCTCGGTCCTGAAGCCGAGCGCGCGGTCCAGCTCCGCCTCCCACTCCCCAAGGCTCTGGCCCGGCCGCGCATAGATGAGGTCGAAGCTCACCCGCCCGAAATGGCGCTGTGCGGTCGCGAGCGCGGCGAGGCCCTCGTCCACGCCGTGCGCGCGGCCGAGAAAGGCGAGCGCCTCGTCGTCCAGCGCCTGGAGCCCCAGCGACACGCGGTTGACGCCGGCCGCGGCGAGGTCCGCGAAGCGGGCTGCCTCCACCGACGAGGGGTTCGCCTCCAGCGTGATCTCGATGCCGGGCTCGGCCGGCCAGGCGCTCGTCGCCGCTTCGATGATGGCGGCGACGGTTGCCGGCGGCATCAGCGAGGGGGTGCCGCCGCCGAAGAAGATCGACGCGAGCCGCCGCCCGGGCAGGCGTTCCGCCTCATAGGCCAAGTCGGCAAGCAGCGCGTCGCGCCACGCCTGCTGGTCCACCACGTCGCGCACATGGCTGTTGAAGTCGCAATAGGGGCATTTGGAGACGCAGAACGGCCAATGGACGTATAGCGCCAGCGGGGCGCCCGAGGAGGTTTGTTCCGGGAACATCGCCGCCCCATATGGTGCGCATGCGAGCGAGGCAAAACATCCTGTGGGCGATGCTGGCGATGCTGGCCGCCTGTTCGTCCCCGGAAGGGGCAGACCGCGTGGTCGAGGCGCGCACGTTCAAGGGCACGGCTCCGCGCGGGGCGACGCTGCTGCGCCAGGCGATGCAGCAGGGGCATGACGCGGCGCGCGCCGAGGTCGGCCTGCCGCCGCTCGTCTGGTCGGACCAGCTTGCCGAAGGTGCGCGCGACTATGCGCAGACGCTCGCGCGGACCGGGCGGTTCGAGCATTCGCCGGAGTCGCAGGCGGCGAACCGCATCGGCGAGAATCTGTGGACCGGCACGCGCGGCGCCTATCGCTATGAGGAGATGATCGGCCACTGGCGCGGCGAGAAGCGCGACTATCTCCACCAGCCGGTGCCCAACTTCTCCCGCACCGGCCGCTGGCAGGACGTGGCGCACTACGGCCAGCTGGTGTCGCGCCGGACGCTGCGCTACGGCTGCGCGCTCGCGAGCAGCAAGCGCGACGATTATCTGGTGTGCCGCTACGATCCGCCGGGCAATCTGGTCGGCGTACGCGTCTATTAGACCTCGTCCCGGGGACGCGGCGCTACAACCTAGGTAAAGACCGAAGCCATTGCCGCTGGCGCTCGCATGGTTCAAACCGCGGGCATGGCGCTTCAGCAGCACGTCGAAATCCCGTTGGGTGGCCAGATCGTCGATCCCGAGCTTCCCCAGCGGCGCCTGGCCCTGGTCGCCGAAGCGGCAGAGGGGCTGCTGGCGGCAGAGGATCCTGCGCGCATGGTCGACGAACTGTTCGGCCTGATCCAGTCGGAGCTGCGGCTGGACGTGTTCTTCAACTACCGCCTGGAAGCCGGCCGGCTAGTGCTGGAGGCGCATGGCGGATTGACGCCGGAACAGGCGGCCGCGGGCGCCGAGCTGGATCTGGGGCAGGCCGTCTGCGGGTGCGCCGCCCGCGACCGGCAGCGCTTCCATGTGACGGGCGTGCAGCAGTCCGAGGATCCGCTGGTCGCGTTCGTCCGGGACGTGGGCCTGGACGCCTATGCGTGCACGCCGCTCCTGCACGGGGACAGGTTGATCGGCACGCTCGGTTTCGGGCGGAAATGGGCCGATCGCTTCACCGACGACGAGCTCAGCTTCCTCCACACGCTGTGCCATTTCGTGGCGCTCGCAAAATACCGGCTGATGGTCGAGCAGGAGCTGCGGGCGGGGATCGAGCAGCGGGACAAGCTGCTGGGCGAGCTCAACCACCGGGTGCGCAACGCCTTGCAACTCGCCGTCAGCGTGGTGCGCCTGGAAGTGACCTCTGCCGAGGATCGTGCCTTCTCCGACGCGCTGCTGCGGGCTGCCGACCGGATCGAGGTGATCGCGTCGGCCCATCGCCCGCTCTATGCCTCGGACGATCCGAGCACCGTCGCCGTTGCCGACCTTCTGACGGCAGCCGGCGATGGTTCGATCGACGGACCCCTGACCGTGAAGGACGGGGCCGGTGCGAAGCTGCCGATCGAGCAGGGCGTGGCCCTGGCGCTTCTCGTCCACACGGCCTTTGCGGAAGGCGGCGCGCCGGATCAGCCCGCGTCGGTGGAAATCGCGGAGCTGCCGGGCGGGACCGGGATGGACGTGACGCTGGCGGGCGTGCGCCCGGAGACCGACGTCCTTTCCGGGCGACTCGCGCGGGCGCTGCTGCGGCAGTTGAACGGCGTCGTCGAGCCCGGGCCGGATGGCCTCACGATCCGCATCTCGACTGCCAACAAGAGCTGAAGACGTTCCGATGTTCAATCTGCTGATCGTCGAAGACGAAGCGCTGATCGCGATGATGATGGAGGACGCGCTGATCTCCCGCGGACACCGGGTGGTCGGCGTCGCGGATACGCTTCCGTCCGCGCTCGATCTCGCCGGCGCGCACGCGATCGACCTGGCGCTGTGCGACGTGCGCCTGGCGAACGGCGACAGCGGCGTCGAGGTCGCGACGCGACTGGCGCAGCAAGGCATCCCGGTCGTCTATGTGAGCGGCAACTGCCCCGCAGACGCGCCGCACCCGCTGGTGATCGGCTGCGTCAACAAGCCGGTGCCGGTCGCTGCGCTGCATGCGACGGTGCTGGCGGCCTGCCAGATCGCGAAGGCCGGCGAGCCGGTCGCCGTCCCGCCCGCGCTGACGCTGTACCGCTGACCGTCCTTCCGCGCGGCAGCCCTATTGCAGGTGCCGCTCCGCCTCGCGCGCCATGATCGTGAGCAGGGTCGGGTCGAAGGGCGTGGTGCGGGGCGTGCTGTCGGCGACGCAGAGCGCGCCTAGCGCATGGCCGTTGCCGTCGAGCACCGGCACCCCGGCATAGAAGCGCAGGAAGGGCTCGGCCTGTACGGTCTCATAATGGACAAAGCGGGGATCCGCGCGCGTGTCGGGCACGATCAGCGGCTCACCGGGCGTGTGGATCATGGTCGCGCAGATCGCGGTGTCGCGGCTCGTCTCGCGGGTGTTCAGCCCATGCTCGGCGAGCAGGACCTGCGTGCGCTTGTGGATGATGGAGACGGCTGCAAAGGCGGTGCCGTAATGGGCGGCGGTCAGGTCGACGATCCGCTTCAACTCGGGATGGCCGTGCAGGGCCAGCGCGCCGCTCTCGTCGACGGCCCCCTGTCGCTTCCGCTCCTTGTCGAAAGCGCTCATCCATGCGCTCATATGCTGCACTGGACGCCTCCCCCGATCGCCCCCAACATCCGGGACTCGGATGTCGGCACGCCTTGCGCGTACCCGCCGGGATTTCGTCAATATTGCGAACCGCTCGCACAGTAAAGAGCCGTTCGGATCCGGCGAGGTCAGGGAAAATACGGGTGTTCGTCGGCACTTATGCTGAGGGAGACTTTGCCGGTCCGTGCGTTCGTCCCGAAATGGAGCAGTCGATCTCGGCGCTCGACTGAGCCGGGCGGCGGGTGCCGAGGCGCCCGCCGCCCGCTGCCGGATCAGAGAACCGCGGCCACGAGCTGACGGAAGGCGTCGGCGCGGTGGCTGATCGCGTGCTTTTGCTGCGGGTCGATCTCGCCGAAGCTCTGGTCCATGCCCTCGGCGATGAACATGGGATCATAGCCGAAGCCGAGCTTTCCGCGCGGCGGCCACACCAGCGTGCCGTCGACGCGGCCTTCGAACCATTCGACGTGGCCGTCCGGCCAGGCGAGCGCCAGCGCGCAGACGAAGTGCGCGTCGCGGCTGACGTCCGGGCCGAGTGCGGCCAGCCGTTCCTCGACCAGGCGCATCGCCAGATCGAAGTCCTTGGCCTCGCCGCCCCAGCGCGCGGAAAAGATGCCGGGCTCGCCGCCCAGCGCCTCGACGCACAGCCCGCTGTCGTCCGCCAGCGCCGGCATGCCCGACAGATCGGCCGCCTGGCGCGCCTTCAGCTCGGCATTGGCGACAAAGGTCGTGCCGGTCTCCTCGGGCTCCGGCAGGTCGAGCGCGCCCGCCGAGATCGGCTCGATCCCATAGGGGCCGAGCAGCTCGGCGATCTCGCGCACCTTGCCCGGATTGTGGCTGGCGATCACCAGCTTTCCGGGGGTGAGCTTGCGGATCGCCTGGGGCTCGGGGCCTTCGCCGCTCACCGGCCGGCGGCCTTGAGCTGGGCGGCGAAGATTTCGCCGCAGCCGATGCGGGCGAGGCGCAGCAGCCGCAGCAGCGCTTCCTCGTCGTAGCAGGCGCCCTCGGCCGTCGCCTGAACCTCGGCGATGTTGCCGTCGCTGGTCAGCACGAAATTGGCGTCGGCGTCGGCGGCGGAGTCCTCAGGGTAATCGAGGTCGAGCACCGGCGTGCCTTCATAGATGCCGCAGCTGACGGCGGCGACCTGGCGGCTGATCGGATCGGCGGTGAGCTTGCCGGCGGCCATCAGCCCGTCGACCGCCAGCCGCAGCGCCACCCAGGCGCCGGAGATGGAGGCGGTGCGGGTGCCGCCATCGGCCTGGATCACGTCGCAGTCGATCGTGATCTGGCGCTCGCCCAGTGCCTTGAGGTCGCAGACGGCGCGCAGGGAGCGGCCGATCAGCCGCTGGATTTCCTGGGTGCGGCCGGACTGCTTGCCCTTGGCCGCCTCGCGGCTGCCGCGGGTGTGGGTGGCGCGCGGCAGCATGCCGTATTCGGCCGTCACCCAGCCTTCGCCCTTGCCGCGCAGGAACGGCGGCACGCGCTCCTCGACGGAGGCGGTGACCAGCACCTTGGTCTCGCCGAAGCCGATCAGCACCGAACCTTCGGCGTGACGGGTGAAGTTGGGCTGGATCGAGATGGCGCGCATCTCGTCGGGGGCGCGGCCGGATGGGCGCATGGGTTCAGTCTCCTGCAAGATCGTTGGCGGCACCTAGACCGCCGACGGGCGTTCCGCCAGTCCGACAAACAGGGAGACGAGGCTTGATCCGGTTGACGATGATGATGGCCGGCGCGGCACTGGCGCTGGCGGCGTGCACCCCCGACGGCGGCGGCACCGCGTCGGCAGGCAGCGAGGCTGCGACCGCGGCGGGCGAGACGATCCGCTTCGCCACCGATCGCTGCTTCGGCACCTGCCCGGTCTACAGCGTGACCGTGCGGCCGGACGGCACTGGCACCTTCGAGGGGCAGCAGTTCACCGCCGTCACCGGCGCGCGCGATTTCACGCTGACGCCGGCCCAATATCGCGCCTTTGCCGATCGGCTGGCTGCGTTCCGTCCGGCGGAGCCGGAGCGGCGGGTCGAGCCGGGCTCGCCGCTGTGCCCCAACCATGCGACAGACATGTCCTCGGTGGACGTGACCTGGTCCGGCGGGGCGGGGGGCACGCGGCACCTCCACCAGTATCTCGGCTGCGTCGGCGAGGATGACCGAGACACTCGTACGGCGCTGCGCACCGCACCCGAGCTGCTGCCGATCGCGGCGTTCCTGGGTGAGCGGCCGGTCGGGCGCTGAGGGCTCCCCCTCCACGGGGAACCGCCAATCCCCACATAGGATACCCCGGCGAAGGCCGGGGCCCAGTTGCGGTGTCGTGGGTGAGGGCGCACTGTCCCTTCCACAAACCTTCCCAACTGGGCCCCGGCCTCCGCCGGGGTACGAAGAAGGGAAGCCCAAGTACGGAGCACGGCTTGGCGTTACGGTTCGGCGCGCTCGCCAACGAAACCCAGCACCGGCATTTCACTTCTGGAGCAGGCGCACGGCAGCCCCTACATGACACGCATGAACCCGCCGATCACCGAGCTGACCGACCGCGCACGCGACGTGTTCCGCCAGGTGGTGGAATCCTACCTCGAGTCCGGCATGCCCGTCGGCTCGCGCACCATCGCCCGGATGTCCGGGCTGAACCTGTCGCCGGCGTCGATCCGCAACGTCATGCAGGACCTGGAGGAGGCGGGGCTGCTCGCAGCGCCCCATACCAGCGCCGGGCGCATGCCGACCGACCAGGGGCTGCGCCTGTTCGTCGACGGCATGATGCACGTGATGGAGCCCTCCGCGCAGGAGCGGGCCGCGATCGAGGCGCAGGCGAGCATCGCCGGCTCGATCGAGGAGGCGCTGGCCGGTACCACCGCCACGCTGTCCGGCCTGTCGGCGTGCGCGGGCATGGTGATGGTGCCCAAGCGCGACGTGGTGATGCGCCAGTTCAGCTTCGCGCCGCTGGGCCACGACCGCGCACTCGCGGTGCTGGTCGGTTCGGACGGGTCGATCGAGAACCGGGTGGTCGAGCTGCCGCCCGGCATGACCGCGTCTGCGCTGGTGGAGGCGTCCAACTATCTCACCGCGCGGTTGGGCGGCCAGACGCTGGCCGAGGCGCGCACCGGCATCGAGCAGGAGATCCAGGCCGAGCGCGCCGCGCTGGACGAGGCGGCGCGCACGCTGGTGTCGCGCGGCCTGGCGCTGTGGAGCGAGGACGGCGATCGCCGCCCGGTGCTGATCGTGCGCGGCCAGGCGCGGCTGCTCGATCCGTCCGCCGCCGCCGACCTCGACCGCGTGCGCCAGCTGCTCGACGAACTGGAGGGCAAGGAGGAGATCGCCCGCCTGTTGGCCTCGGCGAGCGAAGGCGATGCCGCGCGCATCTTCATCGGTTCGGAAAACAAGCTGTTCGCGCTGTCGGGCTCGTCGGTGATCGCCAAGCCCGTGCGCGCGCTCGACGGCCGTGTGGTCGGTGTCGTCGGGGTGATCGGCCCTGTGCGGTTGAACTACGCGCGAGTCGTGCCCATGGTGGACTTCACTGCCGCAACGCTCACGCGTCTGCTGGCCTGATGCTCGAGAGAAGAGAATGACCCAGGAAGAGAACACCCCGAACGCGACCCCCGAAGACCTGCGCGAGGAGACCGCACAGGAGGCGCCGGAGGTTGCCGAGCACGACCGCGCAGGCGAACTGGAGGCGGAGCTCGCCGAGACCAAGGCGCAGTTGCTTTATGCCCGGGCCGACATCCAGAACGTGCGCCGCCGCGCCGAAAAGGAAGTGGCGGATGCGCGCGCCTATGCCGCGACGGGCTTTGCCCGCGACATCCTCTCCGTCGCCGACAATCTGTCGCGCGCGCTGTCGGCGATCCCGGCCGAGCTGCGCGAGGACGAGAAGATGAAGGGTCTGATCACCGGCCTGGAAGCGACCGGCCGCGAGCTCGACAGCGTGTTCGCACGCCACGGTATCTCCCGCATCGTCGCCCAGGGCGAGGCGCTCGATCCCAACCGCCACCAGGCGATGCTGGAGATCCCCAGCAACGATGCGGAGCCGGGCACGATCGTGCAGGAAATCCAGACCGGCTACATGATCAAGGACCGGCTGCTGCGCCCGGCGCTGGTGGGTGTCGCGAAGAAGCCGGACGCCTGACGGGACCGGCGGCGCACGCGGCGACGCGGTCATGAGCCCAGGCGCGCCCAGTGCGCTGAACCTCCCGCGGTTCGAACATCTCGCCAACCGCCGCGCGATCATCGATCGCGCGGCGGTGGCGGAGCAGCTTGCCGAGTTGCAGGCGCCCGATACCGCGTCCCTGCGGCGCGCGGCCAGCGCGCTGCTGCGCGATGCGCTCGACCGCGGCCGTGCGGAGATTGCGCGCCGGTTCGAGGAGAAGCCCACCCAGGGGCTCCAGACCGCGGCTGCCGGCGCCTATCTGACGGACCGGCTGCTGCGGCTGCTGCTCGACTTCATCGTCACGCGCCTCCATCCCAATCCGAACCCGACCGCCGCCGAGCGGATGACCATGGTCGCGGTGGGCGGCTATGGTCGGGGCGAGATGGCGCCCTTTTCCGACGTCGACATCGGCTTCCTCACCCCCTGGAAGCAGCCGCCCTGGTGCGAGCAGGTGATCGAGTCGGTGCTCTATGCGCTGTGGGACATCGGGCTGAAGGTCGGCCATTCGTCCCGCTCGCTCGACGAGATGATCCGCCAGGCGCGGGCCGACCATACGGTGCGCACGGCCCTGCTGGAGGGTCGATTCCTGTGGGGCGACTCCGCGCTGTACGACGAGGCCGCCGCCCGCTTCATGAGCGAGGTGCAGGCGGACGGCGCCCGCCAGTTCGTGGCCGAGAAGCTCGCCGAGCGGGAGGCGCGCCACCTCAAGATGGGCGACAGCCGCTACGTCGTCGAACCCAACGTCAAGGAGGGCAAGGGCGGCCTCAGGGACCTCCACGCGCTCTTCTGGATCGGCAAGTTCGCCTATGGCGTGCGCCGCGCGGCCGAGCTGGTGGACCGCGGCCTGTTCACGCCGCAGGAATATCGCCAGTTCCAGCGCGCCGAGAACTTCCTTTGGGCGGTGCGCTGCCACCTGCACCTGATCGCCGGCCGCGCCGAGGAGCGGCTGACCTTCGACGTGCAGCGCCAGATCGCGGAGCGGATGCGCTACGCCGACCGGCCGGGCAAGCCCAAGGTCGAGCGGTTCATGCAGTTCTACTTCCTGCAGGCAAAGCGCGTCGGCTATCTGAGCGGGCTGTTTCTGGCCCATCTGGACGAGAAGTTCGCCGGGCGCGGGCGCCGCTTCGGCCTGCCGCAGCTGCGTCGCCGGCCGAGCCGGCTCAAGGGTTTCGTGCTCGATCGCGGTCGCCTGGCACTGCCGCACGACCGCTTCTTTGCCGAGGATCCGGTGCGGCTGGTGGAGATCTTCGCGCTGGCAGACCTGCACGCGGTGGAAGTGCATCCGCTGGCGATGCGCGCGGCCGCGCGCGACGCGCACCTGATCACCGACCATCGCCGCGATCCGCGCGCCAACGCGCTGTTCCTGGACGTGCTGACGTCGCCGCGCACGCCGGAAAAGGTGCTGCGCTGGATGAGCGAGGCGGGGGTGCTCGGGCGGCTGGTGCCGGACTTCGGCCGCGTCGTCGCGCAGATGCAGTTCGACATGTACCACCATTACACGGTGGACGAGCACACCATCCGTGCGATCGGCCTGCTCAACCAGATCGAGCGCGGCGAGCTGATCCAGGACCACCCGCTGTCGTCGGCGCTGTTTCCGGGCGTCGTCCAGCGGCGCGCGCTGTATGTGGCCGTGTTCCTGCACGACATCGCCAAGGGCCGCGACGGCGACCATTCGATCCTGGGTGCCGCGGTCGCCGAGCGGCTGTGCCCGCGCTTCGGCCTGACCGCGGCGGAGACGGAGACCGTCGCCTGGCTGGTCCGCCACCACCTGCTGATGTCGGCGACCGCGTTCAAGCGCGACCTGTCTGACTTCAAGACCATCCTCGATTTCGCCGAGGTGGTGCAGAGCCCGCAGCGGCTGCGCATGCTGCTGATCCTGACGGTCGTCGACATTCGCGCGGTGGGGCCGGGCATCTGGAACGGGTGGAAGCGCCAGCTGCTCGCCACCCTGTTCGATTCGGCCGAGGAGGTGCTGCGGCTCGGCCACAAGCAGCGCGGGCGCGGCGAGCGCATCGCCGCCAAGCAGGAGGCGCTGCAGCAGGCGCTTGGCTGGGATGCGGAGCGGCTGGCGAGCTTCGTGGGCCAGTTGCCAGAAGCCTATTGGGTGGCGGAGCCGAGCGACGTGCTGGTCCGCAACGCGCGGCTGATCGACGGGGCAGGGGACGCGCCGCTCGCGATCGATACGGTCGCCGACCCGGAGCGCGATGCGACGCTGGTGACGGTGCACGCGGCCGACCATCCCGGCCTGTTCTACCGCATCGCCGGTGCCATCCATGCGGCGGGCGGCAACATCATCGACGCGCGCATCCACACGACGCGCGCCGGCATGGCGCTCGACAATTTTCTGGTCCAGAATCCGCAAGGGGGCCGCTTCGACGACGAAGGCCAGCTGGAGCGGCTGCGTACCGGCATCGCGGACGCGCTGGCCAACCGTGCCCGCCTGACCGAGCGCCTGTCGGCCAAGCCGCTGCCGCACCCGCGGGCCGGCGCCTTTTCGATCACCCCCAACGTGCTGATCGACAACCAGGCATCGAACCGCTTCACCGTGGTGGAGGTCAACGCCCGCGACCGCCCCGCGCTGCTCCACCACCTGGCGCACGCGCTGTTCCAGTCCAAGGTGACGATCCACTCCGCGCATGTCGCGACCTTTGGCGAGCGGGCGGTGGACACCTTCTACCTCACCGACCTGACCGGCGACCGCATCACCGCCTCCGCGCGCATCCGCGCGCTGGAGGCGCGGCTGCTGGAGGCGGCGGGGGGGACGGCGGAGCAGGCGGCGGCGTAGCACCCCCGACGTGCTCCTGCGCAGGCATGAGCCCAGGGTGGTGGAGGGTGACGTTTGCGGCTCAGGCGGTAGACGCGAGGGCCCTCCCGATGCCGCTGCGCCAAGACCGAAGCGGCGGGAGGAGAACCTGCCTGTCGGGTCGCCGCTTCGGAAAGCGCTAGCGCCATGCGTGCTGCGCTGCCGAATAGCGGTCCGGAAGCATCCTGAGGGGTGGCGCTGCCGTGAACACGGCGTGTGCGGCATCCACCGTCGGGCGGTGCAGGACGTCGATCTCGGCAGAGGCTTGAGCAAGCAGGAACGTCTCGGACCCGATCGCCGGACTCTGCGTCAGGTCCCGTGACCACACCTCGGCCAATCCCTCCGGATCGCGCAGGCACTGATAGGCGCGCTGTTCGTGATCTCGAATGCGCGGGAGGTGTATCCGACGACTTTCGACCTGTTCGGCGTCCGCCACTCCGGCCATGATCGCATTGGCCTCATCGGCACGCCCCAGTCCCTTGAGGGCACATGCGCGAATCCAGTCGAACTGCGGCAGGGCGTTCGGGACCTGATTTGCAGGAGCAGTCTTGAGGAACGTGGCGCGCGCCGCTTCCGATATCTCGAGCGACTCCGCATAGTGTCCGGTCTCCGCCAGCCGCGCCGCCAACGACAGACGCAGGTTCAAGCCGAACGGGCTGTCGCCAAGCAGCTGGATGCCCTGACGCCATACATCCAGCTCCCGCTCGGTCTGTTTCAGACCTTCAAGGACTTGCGCCGTGTCTCGTATGATGGCCTGGAGTTCGAGGTGATCCAGAGTGCTGGTACCCCGTTCTCGCTTCCGCTCCGACGTGAGCAGTTCGAGCGCGGCTTCCCACTGGCCGGCGTCCATCAGGGCATCGACATATTGTCCCAGGGCACGCGCACGGCGGCTCAGGCCAACGTTCGCCATCTCGTCGTTGGGAGCGGTCAGCCGACCTTCTTGCCAGCCCCGGCGCGTTCTCTCGAGGCTCTGATCCCGCAGCTTCGACATATCGTCGCCGCCCATGCGTTCGAGGGCGGGCCAGAGAAATGCCAGTCGCTCGTCCGCGAGCAGCGCCAGTGCCTGACGCGGTCCATGAACGACATAGCGGCTCCAGCCTGCGGAGTTGTCGGCAGGTCGATGCCGAAGCGTCGCGAGGTCGTCGTCGATGTCGAGTGCGATGATGCTCGGCACGCCGGCAATGATCGCCTGGCCCTTGATCTCTTCAGCCGCGACCGGCCCGGCGCATGCGACAACCACGCATGCGGCAACAGTTGTGAAAAAGCGTATCATCTCCGTCCCCCTTCACGCGTGGATGCGCTGCGGGAATGACGGTTCCATGACGCTGGTGCGGTACTCCTCCGACCTGCGCGCCTGTGGCTCTGGGCTCCTGCCTGCGCAGGAGCACGGGTAAGGGGGTGCAGGCTATGCCTTCGCTGGGCTGGCTAAGGACGTGCCGGCGCCCACCCCGCACAAACGAAAACGGGCGACGAAATCGCCGCCCGCTTGTCGCTCTTCGCAGAGGCGCCGCTTACTTCGGTGCGAGCACCATCAGCATCTGGCGGCCTTCCATGCGCGGATAGGCTTCGACCTTGCCGATCTCGATCACGTCCTGCTGCACGCGCTGGAGCAGCTGCATGCCGAGCTGGCCGTGCGAGAGCTCGCGGCCGCGGAAGCGCAGCGTGACCTTGACCTTGTCGCCTTCGCCCAGGAAGTCGTGGATCTTCTTCATCTTCGTATCATAGTCATGATCGTCGATGTTCGGACGCATTTTGATCTCCTTGATCTCCTGCGTCTTCTGGGTCTTGCGGGCGATGTTCGCCTTCTTCTGCGCCTCGTACTTGAACTTGCCGACGTCCAGGAACTTGGCGACGGGCGGGTCCGCGTTGGGCGACACCTCGACCAGGTCGAGCCCGACCTCCGCGGCCTGCTCGATCGCCTCCCGCGTGTACATCACACCCAGATTCTCGCCGTCCTGGTCGATCACGCGGACCTTGGGCGACTGGATGAATTCGTTGAAACGCGGGCCGTTCATCGGCGGGGGCGCCATGGGACGGCGCATCATGGGCGGACGGATAGGTGTAGCTCCTTGAGGTTGTTTCGAGTCTCTATGTAGTGGACGCAGGCGCCCATGAAAAGTTCAGTCGCGCGGAACTCGCTCCAAAAGGAGCCGAATCCCGCGCGAAAGAACCCTGGCAGCGCCGTTGGGCGCGGCGTCGCGGTCAGTTGCGGCGCAGATCGGGGGCGACCGCCTCAGCCGTCAGCATCGCCACCGCCTCGTCCAGCGTCAGCATCTGCTGCCCCTGGCTGCCCAGGCGGCGCAGCGCGACGGTGCCTTCCTCGGCCTCGCGCTTGCCCACCACCAAGAGGTTCGGGACCTTGGCCAGCGAATGCTCGCGCACCTTGTAGTTGATCTTCTCGTTGCGAAGGTCGGTCTCGACTCGCAGCCCGGCGGCCTTGAGCTTCTCCACCACCTGCTGCGCATAGTCGTCGGCATCCGACACGATGGTCGCGACCACCGCCTGCACCGGCGCCAGCCACAGCGGGAAGCGGCCGGCGTGATGCTCGATCAGGATGCCCAGGAAGCGCTCGAACGTGCCCAGGATCGCGCGGTGGAGCATGACGGGGCGGTGGCGGTTGCCGTCCTCGCCGACATAGCTCGCGTCGAGTCGCTCCGGCAGCACGCGGTCCGACTGGATGGTGCCAACCTGCCAGGTGCGGCCGATCGCATCCGTCAGGTGGAACTCGAGCTTGGGGGCATAGAAGGCCCCTTCACCTTCCAGCTCCTCGAAGTTCGCCTTGATCTGGTCCGACAAACCCGACTCGAGCACCGCGCGGCGCAGCTCGTCCTCGGCGAGGTCCCACATGGCGTCGCTGCCGAAGCGCTTCTCCGGGCGCAGCGCCAGCTTCACGGCGTAGTCCTCGAAGCCCAGGTCCTGATACACGCTGTCGAGCAGCTCACAGAACTTGCGGACCTCGTCGACCAGCTGGTCCTCGCGCACGAAGATGTGCGCGTCGTCCTGGGTGAACTGGCGCACGCGCATGATGCCATGCAGCGCGCCGTGGGGCTCGTTGCGGTGGCAGCAGCCGAACTCGGCCATGCGGATGGGCAGGTCGCGGTACGACTTGATCCCCTGGCGGAAGATCAGCACGTGCGCAGGGCAGTTCATGGGCTTCAACGCCATCAGGTCGGCGTCGCCGGAGATCACCGCGCCCTCATCCTCGGTGTTGGGCACCTCGTCGGGGACGACGAACATGTTCTCGCGATACTTGCCCCAGTGGCCGGACTGCTCCCACTGGCGCGCGTCCATCAGCTGCGGCGTCTTGACCTCGTCATAGCCGGCCGCATCTAGCCGGCGGCGCATGTACGCCTCCAGCTGGCGCCACATGATGTAGCCCTTGGGGTGCCAGAAGACGGAGCCCTGCGCCTCGGACTGGAGGTGGAACAGGTCCATCTCCGCGCCGATCTTGCGATGGTCGCGCTTGGCCGCTTCCTCCAGCCGGGTGAGGTGCTGGTCGAGCTGCTTCTTGTTGAGCCAGCCGGTGCCGTAGATGCGGCTCAGCATCGCGTTCTTCTGGTCGCCGCGCCAATAGGCGCCCGAGACCCGGGTCAGCTTGAACGCCTGCGGATCGAGCTTGCCGGTCGATTCCAGGTGCGGCCCGCGGCACATGTCGAGCCAGGCGTCCTCCGCCTTGCCGGCGCGATAGACGGTCAGCTCCTCGCCATCGGGGAGTTCGGCGGCCCATTCGGCCTTGAACGTCTCGCCCTTTTCGCGCCAGCGCGCGATCAGCGCCTCGCGGGTCCACACCTCGCGGATCAGCGGCTCGTTCTTGGCGATGACGCGGCGCATCTCCTCCTCGATCGCGGGCAGGTCCTCCTCGGTGAAGGGGCGATCCTTGGGCGCGAAGTCGTAGTAGAAGCCGTCGTCGGTCGCGGGGCCGAAGGTGATCTGCGTGCCCGGGAACAGATTCTGCACCGCCTCGGCCAGCACGTGCGCATAGTCGTGGCGGGCGAGCTCCAGCGCGTCGGCCTCGTCCTTGCTCGTCAGCAGCGCGAGGTTCGCGTCGCCCTCGAACGGGCGCTGCAGATCGCGCAGCTCGCCGTCGACGCGCGCGGCGATCGCCGCCTTGCGCAGCCCCGGCCCGATCGCCTGCGCGATGTCCGCGGGGGTAGTCCCCGGCGCTACCTCGCGGACGGAACCGTCGGGCAGCGTGATGCGGAACAATGCGGACATGGGGATCACTTCTCGGCTGATTGGAGGAACCACGGTCAATGTCGTGGCAGGGGTCCTTTAGACAAGTCGCGCGCGTTGGTCACCTATGCGGGTGGAACACGGCCGCGCGCGTCCCATATGGGCGCGGTGCGACCTTCCCGCACCCGAATTTCTCGAACTGCAAGGAACCTCCATGCCCAGCAACGCCAATGCCTTTGCGGCGCAGAGCCCCGAGTCCCCGCTGGCCCCGTTCAGCTTCGAGCGCCGCGATCCCGGCCCGCGCGACGTCGCCATCGACATCCTGTTCTGCGGCGTCTGCCACTCCGACCTCCACACCGCCCGCGGCGAGTGGGAAGGCACGCTCTACCCGTGCGTTCCGGGCCATGAGATCGTCGGCCGCGTGACCGCCGTCGGCAGCGACGTCACCAAGTTCCAGGTCGGCGACATCGCCGGCGTCGGCTGCATGGTCGACAGCTGCGGCGAGTGCCACTCCTGCCGCGAGGGCGAGGAGCAATATTGCGAGACGACCGGCTTCGTCGGCACCTATAATGGCCCCGATCCCGTGCTGGGCGGGCACACCTTCGGCGGCTATTCGGACCATATCGTCGTCGACGAGGGCTTCGTGCTGAAGGTCGGCCACGAGGCCGGCGACCTGGCAGCCGTCGCCCCGCTGCTGTGCGCGGGCATCACCACCTATTCGCCGCTCAAGCATTGGAAGGTCGGCCCCGGCCAGAAGGTCGGCATCGTCGGCCTGGGTGGCCTCGGCCACATGGGCGTAAAGATCGCCGCGGCGATGGGCGCCGACGTCTATGTGTTCAGCACCTCGCCCAACAAGCGCGAAGACGCCAAGCGCCTGGGCGCCCGGGACCTGATCGTGTCCAAGGACGCCGATGCCATGGCCGAGCACGCCGGCAGCTTCGACTTCATCCTGAACACCGTCGCGGCGAGCCACAACCTCGACCAGTTCCTGACGCTGCTGAAGCGCGACGGCACCATGACGCTGGTGGGCGTGCCGGAGGAGCCGCATCCCTCGCCGTCGGTCGGCAACCTGGTGTTCCGCCGCCGTTCGCTCGCCGGCTCGCTGATCGGCGGCATCGCCGAGACGCAGGAGATGCTCGACTTCTGCGCCGAGCACGGCCTGACCGCCGACATCGAGATGATCGACATCCAGGACATCAACACCGCCTATGAGCGGATGGTGAAGAGCGACGTGAAGTACCGCTTCGTGATCGACATGGAGTCGCTCAAGCAGGCGGCGTGATCCGGGGAGGGCGGGGTGCCGAGCGCACCTCGCCTCCACCTTCAAGCCGCCCCGAACGGCACCACCATGTTGCCGGCCGCGTGGCCGATCTCGGCCCGCCCCAGATAGGGCACGCCCAGCACGCCCGCCCAGCGGGTCATGATCGCCTCCAGCGGCTCGCCGAACTCGCCGTTCTCCGGCACGTCCGTCACTTGGCCCAGCCGGATGCCGGCGAGCCCGTGCAGCTGGGTGGCGTTGCCCACGGTGAACATCATCCGGTCGATGCGGTAGATCGCCTCCGACACTTCCTCGACATAGAGGACATGGTCGGTGAGGTCGGGCAGCCACGGCGTCCCCACCAGCGCCTCCAGGATGGCGAGGTTGAACGCCGCCGCCGGGCGCCCGTCCAGGTTCGGCTCCAGCACATGGGCGTCGCGATTCACCAGCCACGCGAGCGCCCGCCCGACCGAGGCGCCGCCGTCGGAGCGGCCCACGTCGATCGGCATCGGCCCGTGCACCTGCCGCCCGATCCGCCGCGCATAGAGCGCGCCCAGCAGGAACCCCATGTCCGAATAGCCGAGATAGGTCTTGGCCGCCGCCGCCCGATTGAGCTGCGGCAGCACCGTGCCTAAGATGCGGTTCGATCCATAGCCACCACGCGCGAACCAGATCGCGTCGAACGCCGCATCGTTGGCGAACTCCAGGAATGCCGCCGCCCGCTCGGCATCGGTGCCGGCGAAATGCCCCGCCTCCAGGAAGCATTGCGGATGCACCACCACGTCCACCTGGGGGAAGGTGATCGCCGCGAACGCCTGCACCCGCGCGGCCGCCTCCGGCGTGATCGCACGGGCGGGGGCGACGATACCGATGCGCATGAACTGCCTTTCGCATAGGCCGGCCTGCCCGCCGGCGACGCGCCAGCGGCTTGCCCCCCGGCCGCCCCGCCGATAGCGCGGGGAAATGGAACACGGCAAATCCTTCTTCCTCGTCGGCATCGGCGGCAGCGGCATGCTCCCGCTCGCGACCATCCTCGCGCGGCGCGGCGCCACGGTCGCGGGCTCCGACCGGGCGCTCGACAATCCGGCGCTCGGCCCCAAGTTCGCGGCGCTGCGCCGGCAGGGGATCGCGCTGTTCCCGCAGGATGGCAGCGGCATCACCTCGGCCGAGCAGACCGTGGTCGCCTCCGCCGCGGTCGAGGCGACGGTCGCCGACATGGTCGCCGCCGACCGGGTGGGCGCCCCGCGCATGACTCGGCCACAACTGCTGGCCGAGCTGTTCAACGCCAGCCCGCTCGGCATCGGCGTTGCCGGCACCAGCGGCAAGTCGACCGTGACGGGCATGATCGCCTGGATACTCCACGCCACCGGCCGCGATCCGACGGTGATGAACGGCGCGGTGATGAAGAATTTCGTGCGCCCCGACGCGCCCTTCGCCAGCGCGCTGGTGGGCGAGGGCGACGCCTTCGTCAGCGAAGTGGACGAGAGCGACGGCTCGATCGCCTTCTACCGCCCGCGCGTCGCGGTGCTCAACAACGTCAGCCTCGATCACAAGACGCTGGAGGAGCTGCGCACGCTGTTCGGCGGCTTTGCCGACCGCGCGCAGACGGCGGTGGTGAACGTCGGCGATGCGGAGTCGGCCGCGCTCGCCGCCGCGATCCCGTCGCCCAAGCTGCTGAGCTTCGCGGTCGAGGCGTCCGCCGACCTGTCGGCCGAGGCACTGGTGCCCGAACCCTTCGGCATCGCCTTCGACCTGGTCGCGGGCGGCACCCGCCGCCGCGTGCGGCTGGGCGTCCCCGGCCGCCACAATGTCGCCAACGCGCTCGCCGCGATCGGTGCGGCGGTGGCGGCCGGCGTCGACCGCGACGAAGCCGCGCAGGCGATCGAGGGCTTCGCCGGCCTCAAGCGCCGCTTCGAGTTGGTGGGGGAGGCGAACGGCGTCGCGGTCCTCGACGACTTCGGCCACAACCCCGACAAGATCGGCGCCACGCTCGACACGCTCCATGACTTCCGCGGCCGGCTGCTGCTGCTGTTCCAGCCGCACGGCTATGGCCCGTTGAAGGTGATGCGGCGGGAGCTGGTGGCGATGTTCCTCGCCAAGCTCGCCCCCGGCGACCGCCTCGTGCTGCCGGACCCGGTCTACCAGGGCGGCACCGTCGCGCGAGAGGTGACCAGCGCCGACATCGTCGCCGACCTGGCCGTTGCCGGCATCGACGCCCGCCACATCCCCGACCGCGTGGCCGCCGCCGCGCATCTGGTGGCGGAGGCCAAGCCCGGTGACCGCATCGTCATCATGGGCGCGCGCGACGACACGCTCAGCCTGCTGGCCGCGGACATGGTGGCTTGGCTGGGCAGGAGCTGAAAAGCTGCCTTGTCGAAATGACAAGTACGGTTGACGCATTCGTCGGGCGGTGTCAGGTTCCCTTTACAAATTGACAGGGAGCTTTGTCATGACGTCGTCCACTCCGGCCGTGAAGCGCTACACCCGCCGCTTGCTTTGGGCGTTCGGAGTCTATGTCCTCGCACTGTTCGGCGCGAACTGGATCGACCATACCTATCACCCGCAGGGCGGGACGCTGATCGCATTGTCGATCGTGCCGGCGCTGCCCATCCTCGCCCTCATCGCGATCATCGGCCGCTATCTGGTCGAGGAGCGAGACGAATTCCTGCGCCAGCGCATTGTGACCTGCATGTTGTTCGGCACCGGCGTGCTGCTTGGCGCGGGCACGGTGTACAACTTCCTGTCGGGCAGCGGTGCGATCGACCCGATGCCGCGGTTGTGGGTGTTTCCGATCTGGTGCTTCAGCTGGGGTGCCGCACAATGTTTCCTCGGCCTGCGCGACCGTTTTGCGGGCCAGCCGGCATGAAGAACCGGCTGCGCGTGCTGCGCGCCGAGCGCGGCTGGAGCCAGGGCGACCTGGCCGAGCGGCTGGAGGTTTCCCGCCAGAGCGTCAACGCGATCGAGACCGGCCGCTACGACCCCTCGCTCCCTCTCGCCTTCCGCATCGCAGACCTGTTCGAGCTTTCGATCGAGCAGATCTTCGTGAACCCTGCGCTGGAAACGGCGGACTGAGACCAAGGTCGCATTGCAACAGGGGAGGCAGGTTCCGGACCGGAAGGCTCCCCCCGGCACTGCGGTTTTTGATTGTCTCTGAAGAGATCGGCGTACAGACGCGCCGCATGACCGCAAGTTCAGCCGCCTTTGCCACCGCCACAGACGCCAGTTCTCCCGGGAAGGACCACTTCGTCGTTCTTGACGGACTTCGCGGCGTCGCCGCGCTGATGGTGGTCCTCTTTCATCTGTTCGAGCCCTACGCACTGGGCAACCCGCAGGTGCAGATCATCAACCACGGGTATCTTGCGGTCGATTTCTTCTTCCTCCTGTCGGGGTTTGTGATCGCCTACGCCTATGACGATCGCTGGGGCCGGATGGGGACCCTGGAGTTCTTCAAGCGCCGGATCGTGCGCTTGCAGCCCATGGTGATCCTGGGCAGCGTGATCGGGGCGGCGCTTTTTGCGCTCCAGGCCTCGCCCGTGTTTCCCAAGATGGCGGACGCCTCCGCGATGCAGGTCATCCTGGTCATGGTGCTGGGCTTTTTGATGATCCCGCTGCCAAAGAGCGGGGACGTTCGCGGATGGGACGAGATCTATCCCCTGAACGGCCCGGCATGGTCGCTGTTCTACGAGTATATCGCCAACGCCCTTTACGCCCTGGGTGTGCGCAAGCTCTCCCACCGCGCGCTGGCCGTGCTGGTCGCGCTGTCGGCGTGTGCGCTCGTCTACCTCCTGGTGTTCGGCCCGCGCGGGGATGTCATCGGTGGATGGGCGCTGGACGCGTCCGGCATCCAGATCGGCCTGACCCGGGTGATGTTCCCCTTCTTCGCCGGCGTGTTGATGATGCGGCTTCGGATGAAGGTCCGGATGCCGCATGCCTTTGCCGTGGCCAGCGCCCTCCTGGTGGTCGCCATCAGCCTGCCGCGCTTCGGCGGTCTCGATCGGCTGTGGCTGAACGGGCTGTACGAGGCGGCATGCATCGTCCTTCTGTTCCCACTCATCGTCGCCATCGGAGCGGGCGACAAGGCGGCGGGGGGCGTCTCGATCCGCATCGCGCGGTTCTTCGGCGATCTCTCCTTTCCGCTCTACATCACGCACTATCCGCTCATCTACATCTACACCGCATGGGTGAGCGACGGGCAGGTGACACCCGTCGAGGGCGCGCTCTCCGGCGCCGCTCTCCTAGTCGCCGCGGTGGCGATCGCATATGCCAGCCTCAAGCTCTACGACGAGCCGGTCCGGCGCTGGCTCGCGGCCAAGCTCCTGCGGAGGTCCTGAGTTCCGCCAGGCGCGCGCCCGGACGCCGTGGGGGCTGTCCTACTGCGGCCGGTGCGTGGCATGGAGGGGCATGGCGCCGCCTCGTCCCTCTGCCGTTCATCCGCTGCCTTCGGGTGAACGCGCGACCCCAGGCCGAAACAAAGCGCTTCCGAGCCTCAACTTCCTCAACTTCCGCGGTGCATCATGACTGAAGCTGCTCCTGCCGAGCGTCCGCTCGCCTTTCACCACACGGCCGGTAAGGGGCCCACGATCGTGTTCCTGCCGGGCTATGCGTCCGACATGACCGGCAGCAAGGCGCTGGCGATCGAGGCCTGGGCGAAGGCGGAGGGACGCGCGTTCGTCCGCTTCGACTATGGCGGCTGCGGGCAGAGCCCGGGCAATTTCGAGGAGCAGACGCTGGCACTGTGGCGCGACGATGCGCTGGCCATCATCGACCATGCGGTGGAAGGCCCGGTGGTGCTGGTCGGATCGTCGATGGGCGGGTGGATCATGCTGCTCGCGGCGCGCGATCGGCCGGATCGGGTGGTGGGGCTGGTCGGCATCGCGCCTGCGCCCGACTTCACCGACTGGGGCTTCACCCCTGAGGAGAAGATGACGATGCTCACGGAAGGGCGGCTGGAGAAGCCCTCGCCTTATTCGGACCAGCCGACCGTCACCACTCGCGCCTTCTGGAGCTCGGGGGAGGCCAACCGGCTGATGCACGGCATCGTGCCCGTCGACGTGCCGGTGCGGCTGATCCAGGGGCAGCAGGACAAGGACGTGCCGTTCGAACGCACCGTGCACCTCGCCAGCCTGTTGCGTTCAGCCGACGTGCAGACGCTGCTCGTCAAGGATGGCGACCACCGCCTGTCCCGCCCGCAGGACATCGCCCTGATCCTGCGCGCGATCGAAGATGTGACCCCCGCCTGATGCTCCTGCCGCTGCTGCTCCTCGCCCAGACCGCTGCCGCCCCGGCGGCGGGCCCGCCGACGCCCCGGCGCGGCGATCGCTATGCCGAATGCATCGACCAGGCGCGGCGCGATCCCGCCGCCGCCGTGCGCGGCGCCACGGCGTGGCAGCAGGCGGGCGGTGGCTTCCTCGCCCAGCAATGCCTGGGGATCGCCCATACCACCCAGCAGCGCTGGGACGCGGCGGCGGCCGCCTTCGAGGGCGCGGCGCGTGCGGCGGATGTGGCCAGGGACCCGCGCTCGGGCAGCTTCTGGGCGCAGGCCGGCAATGCCTGGCTGGCGGCGGGCGACCCGGCCAAGGCGCAGGTGGCACTCGATGCCGCGCTGATCGGCGGCACGCTCACCGGCCTGGACCTGGGGGAAGCGCATCTCGACCGCGCGCGCACGCTGGTAGCAGCCGGCCGGCAGGGGGAGGCGCGGGCCGATCTCGATCGTGCGCTGGCGCTCGCCGGCGACGATCCGCTCGCCTGGCTGCTGTCGGCGACGCTGGCGCGCCGGACGGGCGACCTGCTGCGTGCGCGCAAGGACATCGGCCGGGCGCTGGCGCTCTCCCCGGACGATGCCTCGGTCCAGCTGGAGGCGGGCAACATCGCGGCCGTGGAGGGCAATGAGGCGGCCGCACGCAGCGCCTGGGAGGCCGCGGTGCGGGTCGCGCCGGGCACCGGCCCCGCTCAGGCGGCGGCCGATGCCCTGGCGGCTCTGGGTGGCGGCGCTCAGTCGAGGTAGAAGTCGACCGTGGTGACGACGCGCACCTTCTTGAAGGGCGTGTCGGCGACGCCATAGCCGGCCTGCTCGCCGTCGCGCGCCTCGACCGAGAAATAGCCCTGGGTCGCGCTCTTGATGCCGCCGACGCCGGTGTCGCTGTCCTTGGCGAACTGCTCGGCGGCGGCGCGAGCGTCGCGGGTCGCCTCGGCCACCATCGCCGGCTTGATGTCGTTGAGCTTGGTGAAGCTGTAGCTGATGCCCGAGCCTTCCTGGAGGACGACGCCCTGGCGCACGAGATCGAACTGGCGGGCGACCGCGCGGCGGGCGCGGGCGATGTCGGTGGTGCGCAGTTGCAGCCGCTGGCTGACCGTCACCGTCTGCACGCCGTTCATGTAGGATTGGCTGACGCCGGCGCCCGCTGGGGCGAGTGCCTCGGCGGGGAAGCCCAGGCTCGCGAAGAAGCGGCGGATGCTCTGGGTGTCGCGATCGATGTCCGCCTGCACCTCGGCGAGGTCGAGGCCCTGCTTGGAATAGTTGAGCGTCCACACTGCCAGGTCGGCGGTGACGTTGCGTTCGGCGAGGCCGCGGACCGTCACCGATCGGTCGGCATGGTGTGCGCGGACCAGCCCGTTGCCGAGCAGATAGCCGCCCAGGATCATGCCCAATGCGAGGATTGCCGCTGCGATGAGCAGCGCCGTGCCGCGGTCTTTGGTCCTGCCGGTTTCCATTGCGGGTTCCTCCCCCATATAGCCGAAGCCTATCGTGCCGGCGGCACGATGCACAACTGCTGATGACGAACGGGAAGCTCCTGCCATGAAGTATCTGCACACCATGATCCGCGTGACCGATCCGGAGGCGACGATCCGCTTCTTCAATGTGCTGGGGCTCACCGAAACCCGCCGCATCGAGAACGAGCAGGGCCGCTTCACGCTGATCTTCCTGGCCGCCGACGAGGACAGCAACGGCCCGGGCAAGCGCGCCGAGGCCGAGGTGGAGCTGACCTACAACTGGGATCCGGAGGACTATGGCGAGGGTCGCAACTTCGGCCACCTCGCCTATCGGGTGGAGAACATCTACGAGACGTGCCAGCGGCTGATGGACTCGGGCGTGACGATCAACCGCCCGCCGCGGGACGGCAACATGGCCTTCATCCGCACCCCGGACAACATCTCGATCGAGCTGCTGCAGGCGGGCGACCCGCTGCCGCCGGCGGAGCCCTGGGGGTCGATGCCGAACACGGGCCGCTGGTAATGGCGTCGGCGTTTCCGATCGAGGTCGTCCGGCTGCCGGCGCTGGCGGACAATTATGTCTGGCTGCTCCACGATCCCGCCTCTGGCGAGACGGTGGTGGTCGACCCGGCGGAGGCGCCGCCCGTCTTGGAAGCGCTCGCCGAGCGCGGGTGGACGCTCACGGCGATCTGGAACACCCACTGGCATGGCGACCATACGGGCGGGAACGCCGGGCTGAAGGAGGCGACCGGCGTCCCGGTGTTCGCGCCAGCGGCGGAGGCGGCCAAGATCCCGACGCTCGACCATGGGCTTCGCGAGGGCGACACGCTGCGGATCGGCGACCATGTCGCGACCGTGCTGGAGGTGCCGGCGCATACCGCCGGCCACATCGCCTTCCACTTCGCCGAGGATGCGCTGCTGTTCAGCGGCGACATGCTGTTCGCGATGGGGGCGGGGCGGCTGTTCGAGGGGACGGCGGCGCAGATGTATGCCGCCATGCGCCGATTCGTGGCGCTGCCGGACGCCACGCAGGTGTTCTGCGGGCATGAATATACCCAGTCGAACGGCCGCTATGCGCTGGCAGCGGAGCCGGACAACGCCGCCGTCGCGGAGCGGATGGTGGAGGTCGACCGGCTGCGTGCGGCGGGCGCGCCGACGGTGCCGACGACCATCGGCCTGGAGCGTGCAACCAATCCCTTCCTGCGTGCGTCCTCGCCCGAGGAGCTTGCCGAGCGCCGGCAGGCCAAGGACAGCTTCCGCGGATAGCGCGCCGGAGACTCGCGCCCGGGCGGAGAGGAGACAGGGCATGACCCGTTGGACGTTGATGCTGGCGGCGACCGCGCTGCTGGGAGGCTGCGCCACCGCCGCGGACGAGGCGAAGCGCCAGGCGGCGAGCGACAGGGAACTGGCCGAGGCGCTGGAAGGCTATACGCCTGGACGCACGCTCGACTGCATCGACCCGACCTTTGCGGGAGGGCCGCAGCTGGTCGGCGACTCGCTGCTCTACCGCCCCAGCCGGGGCACGCTGTACCGCAACGTGGTGGCGCCCAACTGCCCGGGCTTCCGCGGCGACCAGGTCGTGGTGGCGGAGCTGTATGGATCGCGCATCTGCCGCAACGACCGCTTCCGGCTGGTGCAGCGCGGCGGGGGCGGCATCCCGTCCGCCTATTGCCGCTTCGGCCCGTTCGTCGAGTATAAGAAGGACCGCTGAGCGCCGGTCCGCCGGGGAGGCGGACCGGCACCCCGCCTACAGCACGTAGCGGCTGAGGTCGGTGTTGCGGGCGACGCCGGCGAGCTGCTTGTCGACATAGGCGGCGTCGACCACCAGCGTCTCGCCGCGGCGATCCTCTGCGTCGAAGCTCACTTCCTCCAGCAGCTTTTCCATCACCGTCTGAAGGCGGCGGGCGCCGATGTTCTCAACCTCGCCGTTCACCTCGGCCGCGATGCGGGCGATCGCGCGGATGGCGTCGGGGGTGAAGTCGACGGTCACGCCCTCGGTCTCGATCAGCGCCTTGTACTGCTGCGGCAGCGATGCCGTCGTATCCGACAGGATCGCGACGAAGTCGTCTTCGGTCAGGCCCTTGAGCTCCACCCGGATCGGCAGGCGGCCCTGGAGTTCGGGCAGCAGGTCGCTCGGCTTGGCGACATGGAACGCGCCCGAGGCGATGAAGAGGATGTGGTCGGTCTTCATCGGTCCGTACTTGGTGGCGACCGTGGTGCCCTCGATCAGCGGCAGGAGGTCGCGCTGGACGCCCTCACGGCTGACCGAACCGCCGCGCACGTCCGAGACCGCGATCTTGTCGATCTCGTCCAGGAAGACGATGCCGTTGGCTTCCGCATCCGCCAGCGCGGTGCGGCTGACCTCGTCCTGGTCGAGGCGCTTGTCGGCCTCTTCCTCGACGAGTTTTTCCCAGGCGGCGGGGACGGTCAGCTTGCGCCGCTTCATCTGGCCGCCGCCGAATGCCTTGCCCATCATCTCGGACAGGTTGATCATCTGCGGCGCGCCGCCCGGGATCTCGAACGGCATCGAGGGCTGCGCCTCCAGCTCGATCTCGATCTCCTTGTCGTTGAGGTGCCCGTCGGCCATGCGCTGGCGGAATGCCTCGCGGGTGGCCTCGCTGGCGCCCTTGCCGGTGAGCGCGTCGAGCAGGCGGGACATGGCGGCTTCCTCCGCCTTGTCCTTTACGGCCAGGCGGCGGCGTTCCTTTTCCAGCCGGATCGCTTCTTCGACGAGATCGCGGGCGATCTGCTCGACGTCGCGGCCGACATAGCCGACCTCGGTGAACTTGGTCGCCTCGACCTTCACGAAGGGCGCGTCGGCGAGCTTGGCCAGGCGACGGCTGATCTCGGTCTTGCCGCAGCCGGTCGGGCCGATCATCAGGATGTTCTTCGGGGACACCTCGTCGCGCAGCTCGGGGCTAAGCTGCTGGCGGCGCCAGCGGTTGCGCATCGCGACCGCGACGGCGCGCTTGGCATCCTTTTGCCCGATGATGTGCGCGTCGAGCGCGGCGACGATCGCCTTGGGGGTGAGATTGTCGTTCATGGGTTCGCTTCGTTTCCCCTCCTTGAAGGGAGGGGGTGGGTTGGTGCGCCGGGGGGGAAATGCCCCGGCCGGTGCGGTGTCGGTGAGGGCGGGGCTCGCCTTTGGCTCGTACCCACCCCCGGCCCCTCCCTTGCAGGGAGGGGAGGAAGGTCAGGCTGTTTCCAGGCTTTCCACGGTCAGCCGGTCGTTGGTGTAGACGCACAGCTCGCCGGCGATCTTCATCGCCTTGCGGCAGACCGTCTCGGCATCCTGCTCATACTCGTCGAGCGCGCGCGCGGCGGCGAGGGCGAAGTTGCCGCCCGAACCGATCGCGGCGATGCCGCCTTCCGGCTCCAGCACGTCGCCATTGCCCGTCACCACCAGCGTCACTTCCTTGTCGGCGACGATCAGCATCGCCTCCAGGTTGCGCAGGAACTTGTCCGTACGCCAGTCCTTGGCGAGCTCGACCGCCGCGCGCAGCAGCTGGCCCTGGTGCCGCTCGAGCTTGGCCTCGAGCCGTTCGAACAGGGTGAAGGCGTCGGCGGTTGCACCGGCAAAGCCCGCGATCACGCTGCCGTCACCCAGCGGGCGCACCTTGCGGGCGTTGGGCTTCATCACCGTCGGGCCCTGGGAGACCTGGCCATCGCCTGCGATGACGACTCGGCCGTTCTTGCGCACGGAGAGGATTGTGGTGCCGTGCCACACCATGTCGTTGCTCATGGGCGGCATGTGGGGACCGGGGTGCGGGGTTGCAATCGGGGCCGCGTGGAGATCGTTTCGGGAGCGCGTTGGTCGTGCTGCGGCGCGGAAGGTTAGGCTAAGGTTAGGCCAAGAACGGTTGTTGCGGGTTGGGCGGGCAGAGGCGAAAGAGCCGCAGCGGTGGCGCGTGGTACCCTGGGCCCCGGCCTTCGCCGGGGTACGAAGAAGGGAAGCATGGGGCACGTCCTTTCCTCGAGTACCCCGGCGCAGGCCGGGGTCCAGGGCCAGGATCGCAGCGGTTGCGTGTGGTACCCTGGACCCCGGCCTTCGCCGGGGTACGGGAGTGGGCGGCGTTCAGCGTTCCACCCCCTTGGCTTTTCCCCAGGCGCGGGCGGCGGTGTAGCCGAGGTAGCCGGTGCCGAAGAGGGCGTAGAGCTCTTCCGGGATGCCGCGGAGGTACGCCGTCATGCCGCGCGCGACCGCTTCGGCGAGGTCGGGGCGGAAGGCCGAGAGGATGCCCATCGGGATCGACCACAGCAGCAGCGCGTACATGACGTAGAGGAAGCTGGGCCGGGCGCGGCTGGTCCAGGGATCGTCGGACTGTGCCTCCGCGACGATGGCGGAGAGCTGGATGCGGGTCGCCTCCAGCTCGCGCAGGTTTTCCAGCTTCAGCAGCTCCAGCTTGGCCGCGTCGCGCGCCTTGGCGTCGGGAATGATGCGGTCGAGCAGCCCCGCGATCGGGCCGATCACGCCGTCGATGATGCTCATGTGCCTGTCCTTTGTTCGAGGTGTCGGACGGTGGAAGTCGAAGGGCGCGATCAGCCGAGCCGGTTGGCGAGCCAGCCGTAGAGGAACGCCTCGTTGGCCGGGCGCTGCTCGGCGAGGTCGAGGTAGCGGGCGCCCTGGAGCGCGTCGCAGGCCTTCACCAGCACCGCTTCGCCGAGCGTTCCGCGGCTGGCGAGAAAGGTGTCGAGCGCGGCCAGCGTCGCCGGGCCGATCGCACCGTCCACGCGCAGGTCGGCATAGTCGGTGGCGCCGCGGTTGAGCGCATTCAGCGCGCGCTGGAGGAAGCTCGTCGCCACCTTGGGCCCCATGTTGATGCCGGTGTCGAAGAGTTCGGCGGCGAGGTTGGGCGCGCGGGCGGCGACGTCGGCGAAGCGCGGGCGCTCCCAATAGAGGCGGCAGTAGAGGTCGGCGGCGACACTGCGCGGCAGCGTTCGCATCGGCCCATCATAGCCGTTGCGGCGTGCCACCGCCTCCGTCAGCCCCCAGCGGGTCGGCCCGCCGCGATCGGCCGGGTGGTCCACGAACCCGCCCTCGCGCGCGATCACTTCGTCGATCAACGTCTCGATGGTCATCACATCCTCCTGTGCAAGCAGGACGGTGAACCATATAGGTTCGAATTAGGAAAGCTCGTCGGCTCGATCTGGATCGGCGGTTTGCCTTCAAAGGGGAGGTGCAGGGGCAGCTTGACGAATCAACTACATTTGTAGTCAATGGTGGCGGCTCGATACACGCTCCGCATCGGAGCGATGGGGCCGCACGGAGGGGATGCCATGTTGCGAGCGTCAAATGCGTTGGGACGGGTCCTGCTGTCCGCGATGTCCTTGCTCATGGCCCCGGCCGGCGCCTGGGCTCGTGAGGATGCCGCGACGCCGGGATTGCCGGAAACGGGCGAGATCACCCTCTATCAGTCGCCGGACCGCGTCCTCGTCATGATGCGGGTGGCCGATGGCGACCTGATCCCGATGGTCTTCGACACGGGTTCGGACGGCGCCACGATCGAGCAGAATCTGGCCAAGCGTCTTCGGATGAAGAAGATCGGCCAGGTCCAGGCGCTCGACGGGACCACGGGCAAGACGGAGCTGCTGCCCGAGGTCTCGATCCCGGATGCCACGGTCGGCGGGCTGAAGGTGGGGGCGATCGAGGCGGCAGCATTCGCCTATGATCGTAACGACGCGATGGGGATCCTCTCGTCCGAGATGTTCACCCGGAGCCTGTTGTACCTGGACCTCGCCAACGATCGCGCGCTTCTCGTGCCGCGTACCAATACGCCGGCTTCGGCGGGAGCGCCGACGGACTATGTGGAGGGCATCCCCACGGTGGCGATCGTCCTGCCCGATGGCAGCACGCTGCCGGCGCATTTCGACACCGGCTACAACGCCGCGCTGAGCCTGCCGGTGTCGATGATGGACAAGGTGCCGTTGTTCGAGCCGGCGAAGATCGTCGGCAGGTTCAAGTCGATCAACACCGAAGGCCCTGTCTATGGTGGCCGGGTGCGGGGGACGATCAAGATCGGCCCGGTGACGCTGGAAAACCCGGACGTGTCCTTCCTGGGCGATCTGGCGAACATCGGCTTGCCGATCATCCGCCAGGTCACGCTGGTGATCGATGCGGCGGCGGACCGGAACTGGGTGCTCCCGGCCGGTGCGACGCCCGAGGGGGCGCAGTAGCGACGGGCGGCGAAAGACACGCCGGTCGGGATGCGCTAGGCCGTGCTTCCACACATCGCCAGGGAGGCGGCCATGCAGATTGCGGTTTTGACGTTCGACGGGTTCAACGAACTGGATTCGTTCGTCGCGGCCGCGATCCTGAACCGGATGAAGGCGCAGGGCTGGGCAGCGCACATCACCTGCCCGACCGAGCAGGTCACGTCCATGAACGGGGTCACCATCCAGCGCCAGAAGCCGCTGGCGTTCGCGGCCGAAGCCGATGCGGTGCTGATCGGCAGCGGCATCCGGACGCGCGAGATCGCCGCGGACGCCGACCTGCTCGGCCAGATCCGGCTCGACCCGGCCCGCCAGCTGATCGGGGCGCAATGTTCGGGCACGCTGCTGCTCGCCAAGCTGGGGCTGGTCGGCGACCTGCCGGCGTGCACCGACCTTACCACCAAGCCCTGGGTGATCGAGGCAGGGGTGCGAGTGATCGACGCGCCGTTCGTCGCGCACGGCAACGTCGCGACGGCGGGTGGGTGCCTCGCCTCGCAATATCTCGCCGCCTGGATGGTCGCGCGCGGGGCGTCGCTGGCCGATGCGGAGGCGGCGATCCACTATGTCGCCCCGGTCGGCGAGAAGGCGCCCTATGTCGAGCGTGCGCTGGCGGTGGTGGCGCCGTTCGTGGGCGCGGCGCCGGAGGCCGTAGCGGCCTGACCGGGCTTCACACGAACCAGGTCACCACCAGCGTCACCGTGCACAGGAAGGTGACGAGCGTCGTCGCCCAACCGAGGAAGTTGGTCCAGCAACCGTTGGTGCGCGCGCCCACGACCTTGCGGCTGTTGGTGAGCAGCATCATCAGCAGCAGGAGCGGGGGCACGGAGAAGCCCTGGACGATGCCCGACCAGACCAGCATCTTCATGGGATTGAGGCCGAGGAAGTTCATCGCCACGGCGAGGGCCGTGACGATGCCGATGATCGCGTAGAAGAGCTTGTTGTGGCTGGGCGCGTCGTGGAGGCTGCCCTCGCGCCCGATGCCCTGCACCACGTCATAGGCGGCGCCCGTCGTCATGATCGGCACCGCCAGGAAGCCGACGCCGACGACGCCCGCGGCGAAGAGATATTTCGCACCCTCGCCCGCGAGCGGCTCCAGCGCGGCCGCGGCCTGGGCGGCGCTGTCGATCTCGGTCTGGCCGGCGGGATGCAGGGTGAGGCCGGTCGACAGGATGATGAAATAAAGGATCAGGTTGGAGAAGATCATGCCGACCAGCACGTCGCGGCTGGTCCGCTTCATCTCGCGCCGGGTCGCGCCCTTGCGCTGCCACAGGCGCCGGCGGCCGATCGCGATCTGCTCCTCCACCTCCTGGTTCGACTGCCAGGTGTAGACATAGGCGGAGAGCGAGGTGCCGATGCAGGCGACCACCAGCGCGATGAACTCGGAGCTGAACGTGATGCTGGGCAGGAAGGTCGCGCGCAGGATCTCCAGCGGATCGGGGCGCGCGAGGATGGCGGCGGCGACATAGGCGAAGAGGACCAGCGCCAACCAGCGGAACACCCGGCGGATGAGCGTATAGGAGCCGAAATACTGGACGGCGAAGATGATGACGGCCGCGCCCAGCACGATCAGCGGCACGGGGATGGGCACGAGCAGGTTGAGCGCGGCGCCGATGCCGCCCAGGTCCGCCGCCGCCTCGATGATGTTGCCCAGGAAGGCGAGCGTCACCATCGGGTAGAGCACCCAGCGGGGGAACTGGTCGCGGATGCAGGCGAACAGCCCCTTGCCGTACACCTGGCCGATCTTCGCCGACAGATAGGTGACGACGTACATCATCGGCAGCAGGACCGGGGCGATCCAGAGGAAGCCCAGGCCGAAGCGCGCGCCGGCACTGGCATAGGTGCCGATGGCGGAAGGGTCGTCGTCCGCGGCGCCCGTCACCACGCCGGCACCGACCAGCTTCATCATGCCCGCGGGCGGCGGGGGTGCGTGGACCTGGGTATCGGCTTCGAGGGGTTCGCGGATGGGGTCGATCACGTTCGGCTCGTCAGTGGCTGGCGAGCGTCAACCGTTCAGCGCGGGCGCGGTTCACTGCAGGAGGCGAGAAAGGCGCCGGGACCGGAGGGGCGCTCCGATCCCGGCGTGGGCATCAGCCGCGCGGCTTGAGCATGCCGTGCATGCCGAGCCAGCTGGAGAAGGCGGAGAACCAGCCGGTGCTGGTGGTGCTCTTCTGGTACATGCCGAAGCCGTGGCCGCCCTGCTCATAGAGGTGGAACTCGACGGGGCGCTTGGCGGCCTTCCAGCTTTCGATCAGGCCGAAGCCGCTGTTGGCGAAGAAGGGATCGTCGGCGGCGAGCGCCACGAACATCGGCGGCGCGTCGGCGGGGACGCTCACCTCCGACAGCGGGCCGTAGATGAGGCCGATGAAGGCGGGCTTGGTGTCCTGCGCCGAAAGCGTGGTGGCGAGCGTGAGCATCGCCCCGGCGGAAAAGCCGACCATGCCGACGCGGTCGCGGTCGATGCGCCATTCGGGTGCGCGCTGGCGGATCAGGGCGAAGGCGGCGCGGGCATCGGCGATCTGCGGCGCGAGGGCGGCCATCGCGTCCGCCGGGTTCGGCCGCGGCGGGCGCGCGGCGGTGGCCGAGAACATCTCCGCCATCGAGCGTTCGAAGGCGGGCATGTCCGCCGGCGTCTGGTTGAGGCGGTACTTCAGGACGAAGGCGGCGACGCCCTGGGCGGCAAGCGCGCGGGCGACGTCCCAGCCCTCGTTCTCCATCGACAGGGTGCGGAAACCGCCGCCCGGGGTCACGATCACGGCAGCACCGGTCGCCTTTGCCGGATCGGGCAGGAAGGGGGTGAGCGTCGCCTCCGTCACGTTGCGGGCGAAGACGCTGTTGTACTGGCTGTGCCAGGATTCCTTGGCCTTGGCGCCGGGCAGCGGGCCGGTCTTGAGCGGGATCGCATTGGGCTGGGCCGGGATGGGGATCGGAGTCATCCGGTCCTCCTGCGCCTGGGCCGGCGCCGCGAGCAGGCAGGCGGCGGCGAGCGCCACCGCGGCCGGTCGCAGATACGCGCGGCCGATAGCGCGCGCCCAACGGGTGTTCCTTGTTGTCGTCATGGCATCCCTCTCCCTGTTTTGGACGTGCGATCAAGCTTTCATCCGGGCGGGACAGGTCAGCGTTGCATCCGAAGAAGAACAGCGGCGCTGCCGGAGCTCTGATGCGAAACTAAGTTGTTTATTGTGGATGTTGGGATTGGCTCTCAACTTCCACGAACTTGCCTGTACTCGCCCGGATTCGCTCCTGAACTTGTCGCGGGCATCGTACAGGCAGGGCGGGTGATGCCAAGTCGCGGGCGGTTCCTTTTGTCGAACCGCCCGTGAGGCCGTGGGCGTCAGGCGCCGGGGACGGGGAGCGGCTGGACGGTGTCCGCTTCGAAGCTGCCGATCGGGTAGGCGCAATAGTCGGCGGCGTAATAGGCACTCGGGCGGTGGTTGCCTGAGGCGCCGAGGCCGCCGAACGGCATGTTGGCGGCAGCCCCCGTGGTGGGCCGGTTGCGGTTGACGATGCCGGCGCGCGACGCATCGAGGAACGCCTGCCACTGGCCGGGGTCGCTGCTGACGAGGCCGGCGGAGAGGCCGAAGGCGGTGGCGTTGGCGGCCGCGATCGCCGCCTGGAAATCGGGAACGCGGGTGACCTGGAGGACGGGGGCGAACACCTCCGCATCGGGCACCGCGACGCCGGTCACGTCGAGGATCGAGGGGCTGACGAAGGCGTCGCTGCGGCCCTCCACCCGATCGAACGGACGGATCGTGCGGGCGCCAGCGGCGACGAGCCGATCGACCGCGGCGTGCGCGCCGGTGGCGGCGGCGGCGGAGACCAGCGGGCCCATGAAGGCGTCGCCTTCCTCGTCCCAGGCGGCGATGCGGATGCGGGCGGTGAGCGCGTCGAGGGCGTCGACGATGGCGTCGCCCATCGCACCCTGGGGCACGATCAGGCGGCGGGCGCAGGAGCAGCGCTGGCCGGTGGTGACGAAGGCGGAGTGGACGATGATCGAGGCGGCTTCCTCGGGTGAATCCCAGACGATCAGCGGGTTGTTGCCGCCGAGTTCGAGCGCGAGGATGAGGTGGGGGCGATCGATGGTCGCGCGCTTGAGCGCGGCGCCGGCACCGGCCGAGCCGGTGAACAAGAGGCCGTCAATGTCGCAGGCGACCAGTGCCTCGCCGGTCTCGCGCGCGCCCTGGACGCAGGTGAGGACGCCGGCCGGCAGCCCTGCTTTTTCCCACAGCGCGACCATGTGCGCGCCGACGGCGGGGGTGACCTCGGACGGCTTGAACACGATCGTGTTGCCGGCGAGCAGGGCAGGGACGATGTGACCGTTGGGGAGATGGCCGGGGAAGTTGTACGGCCCGAGCACCGCCATGACGCCATGGGCACGGTGGCGCAGCACGGCGCGGCCGAAGGCGGTTTCGCTGGCGCGCTCGCCGGCGCGCTCGGCCTGCGCGGCGATCGAGACGGCGACCTTGCCGATCATCGAGCCGACCTCGGCGCAGGTTTCCCACAGCAGCTTGCCGGTCTCACGCGAGAGCAGCGCTGCGAAATTCTCGCGATCGGCCTCCAGCACCTCGGCATAGCGGCGGACGACGGCGATGCGGTCTTCCAGGGCCGCGTTGCGCCAGGCCGGGAGCGCGGCGCGGGCGCGGGCGACGGCGGCCTCGCATTCCGCAGGCGTGGCGGCGGCGCCTTCCCAGACGGTGGCACCGGAGGCGGGATCGATCGAGCGGAACGTTGTCATCAGGCACTCATCCGGATCAGGTCGCCTTCGCGCAGGCGGAGCGCGTCGGCGGTGGCAGGGGCGATTACCAGCGCCGCACCATCGGCACGCGCGGGCGCGCGGGTGGCGCGGAAATCGACGACGGCGGCGGTGGAGAGCAGCGCGGGCGCCGCATCCGCCACCTCGCCGACCGCCAGGCGGAACGTCCGGCCGCTGCGCACGGTCGCCAGCGTGTCGCGCGCGCAGGTGACGGTCGGCCCGCCGTCGAAGATGTCGACCAGCCCGGAACGCTCGAAGCCTTCGCGCTCCAGCAGCGCCAGCGCCGCTTCGCCGTCGCGGTGGACGCGGCCGATGGCGTCGGAGGCGGCGCGGTCGATCAACTCGACATAGATGGGGTGGCGGGGCGCCAGATCCAGGATGAACTGGCCGTCGGTGGCGGTGACCATATGGTCGGCCTGTTCGAAGGGCAGGCGGTAGAATTTGCTCGAGACCCCCTCCCAGAAGGGCGAGGTGTCGTCGGCGTCGAACCAGCCGCGCAGTTCGGCCATCACCGTATGCGAGAAGCGGATCGGCTCTGCGCCGATCAGCATGTAGCGGGCGCGCGCGAGCAGGCTGCCGCCGCCGCCGCCGCGCAGCCGCGGGTGGACGAACAGCGAGCCGACCTCGGTCCAGCCGCCGCATTCGTTGACCAGCACCAGCGCCTGGTGGTCGAAGCGCGTGCGTGCCGCTGGCGAATATTGCGCCAGGGTCACGATGCGGAAGGAGAAGTGCGGGCGGGTGAGCCCCACAGCCGCACGCACGCCGGCGACGCCGAGCACCTCGCCCGTGTCGCTTTCCTCCAGCATCAGCGTGTACCAGGCCTCAGCCGGGGCGACGGTGCCGGCGAAGCTCTCCTCCGCCAGCGCCAATCGTTCGGCGAGTACGTCGTCATTCTCGGGCAGGCTGGTGAAGCCGCGGCCGGACAGGACCGCGAGCTCCTTCAACGCAATCAAATCCGCCGGTCCGGCGGGTCGTACCACCAGCATCAGGCCGCCTGTGCCACCTGTGCACGGACCGTCTCGCAGGCGAGCGCGAGCCGGGTCACCGCCTCCGCCGCCTCTGCATGGCTCAAGTTGAGCGGCGGCAGCAGGCGCACGCAATTCTCACCGCCGCCGGCGACCAGCAGGCCGTGGTCGCGCGCAATCCCCATGAACTCGCGGTTGTTGGGGATCATGCGCAGGCCGATCAGCAGGCCCTTGCCGCGCACGTCCTGAATCACGTCCGGATAACGGGCGGCGAGGTCGATCAGCTGGCGGCGCAGGTCCTCCGCCACGTCGCGGGCGTGAGCGAGGGTGTTGGGATTGGAAATTTCGTCGAATGCGGCGAGCGCCACCGCCATGGCGAGCGGGCTGCCGCCGAAGGTGGTGCCGTGGACCCCGGCGACCATGCCGCTGGCGGCGTCTGCGGTGGCGAGGCAGGCGGCGACGGGATAGCCGCCGCCCAGCGCCTTTGCGACGCACATGATGTCGGGCTCGGCGCCCTCGAACCACTGGTGGGCGAACAGGCGGCCGGTGCGGCCCATGCCGCTCTGCACCTCGTCATAGATGAGCAGCACGCCGTGGACGGTGCACAGGCGGCGCAGCTCGGTGAGCCATTCGCCGGTCAGCGCACGCGCGCCGCCTTCGCCCTGCACGGGCTCCACGATCACGGCGGCGGTGGTGGGGCGGGCGATCGCTTCGGCCAGAGCGGCTGCGTCATCGAGGGTGAGCTGGATATAGCCCGGCAGGCGCGGCCCGAAACCTTCCGTGTAGGACGGGTTTCCGGCGGCGTTGATCGCGCCATAGGTGCGGCCGTGGAAGGAGCCGGCAAAGCCGATCACGTCGATCCGCTCCGGCGCACCCTTGGCATAGTGATAGCGGCGCGCGGTCTTGAGCGCGCATTCGACGCTTTCGGTGCCGGTGCTGGCGAAGAACACCACGTCGGCGAAGGTGGCGGCGGTCAGCCGCTCCGCGAGCGCTTCCTGGCCGGGCACGCGAAAGATGTTGGAGACGTGCCAGAGGGTGTTCGCCTGCTCGGTGAGCGCAGCGACGAGCTTGGGATGGCAATGGCCGAGCGCGTTGGTGGCGATGCCGGCGACGCAGTCGAGATACTGGCGACCCTCGGTATCCCACAGCCAGGCGCCCTGGCCGCGCGCGACGCTGAGCGGTGCGCGATTATAGACGCCCATGAGGTGGTCGGTCATGCCCTGTCTCCTTGAACGGGATCGTGGAAGTCCACCCGGCCGACGGGCACGGGGGCGAGGAGGCGCTGAACGGCGCCGGAAAGACTGCGCACCGGTCCGGGCACCAGTTCGGTGTACCAGGCGGCGTTGGAGGGCCCGATGCCGTGTTCGGCGCTGAAGCTGCCGCCATATTCCTGGACCACCGCGCGGAAGACGGTGGCGCGGGCGGCCTCCGCCACGGCGGGATCGAAGGGGCCGGCTTCCGGTGGCCACACCAGGTTGAAGTGCAGCCCGCCGTCGCCGACGTGGCCGAAGTCGTGCAGGCGCAGCTGAGGGGCGATCGCCTGAACCCGTGGGGCCACGTCGCGGCGGAAGCGCATGACGTCGCCACGGCGGAGCGCGATGTCGCAGGCGACGACCTTGCCCGAGGCGCGCAGCCCCTCCGGCACAGCGTGGCGGATCGCCCAGAGATCGTCGCGGCGATCGAGCATCGCATCGACGACCGCGCCGCGCTCCATCCAGGGGGCGAGGGTGTCGCCGAGGCGCTCCTCCAGCCATTCGACGTCGAAGGCGGCACCGGCGGACAGCTCGACCAGCACGGCATAGGCAGGGCGCTGCCCGGCGAACGGGTCGCGCAGGCGCGGGACATGGGTAAGGGCGGCGTCGAGCGCGGGGGCGGAAATGCCCTCGAACGCGGTGAGCAGTGTCCCGAAGCTGGCCTCGAGTGCGACCAGCAGGTCGACGGCGGTCTCGTCGCGGTCGAGCGCGAGCATGGCGGTGACGCGGGTGGGGGCGAGCGGCGAGAGCGCGAGCGTGGCGCGGGTGACGACGCCGAGCGCACCCGAGCTGCCGACGAGCAGCTGCTTCAGGTCGATGCCGGTGTTGTTCTTCCACAAGGGCGCGCCGAGCTGGAGCACGCGGGGCTCGGCTTCCGAGGTCACCACCTCGAGCGCGAGCAGGTTGCGGCGGACGTCGCCGTAGCGGAGCAGCCGCGCGCCGCCGGTGTTGGCGCCGATCATGCCGCCGATCGACGGATCCGCCCCCAGGTCGATCGGGAAGCTCAGGCCATGCGGCAGGGCGGCGGCGTTGAGCGCGGAGAGGCGCACGCCGGCGTCCACCTCTGCCGTACGGTTGACGGGATCGATCGCGGGTGTGCGGGCGAGCCGATCGAGGTTGAGGACGAGCAGGTCCGCGTCCGCGCCCGGGATGCCGGCCGCGACCAGGCCGGTGCGGGCGCCCTGCGGCACCACGCGCACGCCGGCGGCATGGGCGGCGCGCAGCACGGCCGCGACCTCCTCCGCAGAGGTCGGACGCACTACGCCGAGCGGCTGGCCGGTGACGCCGCGGCCGTCGCTCGCATAGCCGGCGAGGTCGCCCGGGTCGGTCAGCAGGTGGGCGGGGCCAACCGCGTCGCGAAGTGCCCGGGCGAGCGCGTCGTTCATGCGGCCCGGGTCATGGCGAAGATGCCGGTCGCGTTGGCGCTGTCGAACGCGAGGTCGAGGCTGCCGTCGTCCTTCGCGTGGCGGGTGATGAACTCGTAGAAGGAGCCCGGCACGGTGCGGCGGACCTGCTGGCCTTCGGCGTCCACGAACAGGCGCTCGACGGGATCGGCACGGAAGGCGGTTTGGCGGACGCGGCCGCTGGCGGAGATCTCGACGCGCTCCTTGATCGGCCAGCCGCCGTCGCGCAGCGTATCGGACAATGCCTCCACATCGGCGACGCGGTCGGTCGCGTGGTTGAAGGCGTTGCCCTCGGTCGCGATCCAGGCGGCTTCGCCGGACTGGGCGAGCAGCGCCTCATAGTCGGCGACGGTGACGTCCCCGTGCTGGCGATCGAAGGCGGCGGCGATGCGCGGCAGCGCGGGCTCGGCATCGGCATAGGCGACCGCGCCATCGCGGGCGAAGCCGTCGAGCACGGCGACATCGGCGGGGGTGAGCGGATCGATGGAGGTGCCGAACACGCGGGCGGCGGCCTCGGCGAAGGCGTCGTCGAAGCGCTCGACGTGCAACTCGCTCACGAAATACTGCGGGATCGTCTCCGGCAGATCGCGGTGGCAATAGGCGTGGCCGGTCATCTTGAGCGCCGGCAGCGGGTAGAGGCTGGCGACGGCATAGCCGAGCGGCTCGAGGATGCGGGCGAAGGCGTCCTGGCCGGCGGGAAGCGCGCCGGTCGGGCCTTGCGGGAAGCGGATGGTGCGGAGCGCGCCATGGTCGAACAGGATGTGCCCGCCGGCGGCGCGCCGGTCGGCGACATAGCGGGCGCCGCTCGGCACGCGCGCCAGCAGGTCGTCGAACAGCACGGTCGCGAGCGCCATGGCGAAGACGGCGCGGGGCACGCGATCGCCGGTGACCTCGGCCAGTTCGGCCGGGACGACCAGGGCGTCGAACGCCGCCTCGGTGCGATCGCCCAGCACGTTGCGGACCAGCCGCGCCAGCACGCTATCATTCTCAATGCGCATGAACGTTCCTCGCTCCAGCCAAGCGTTCACCTCTACGCCGGAGCCGTGCTAGCGCAAACGCAAAGGAGTCATGTGCTGATGAGCGATGGGAATGAGGGGCGCCGGCTGCTGCCGCCGATGGCCGCGCTGAACAGCTTTGCGGCGGCGGCGCGGCTGGGCGGCTTCTCCCGCGCGGGCGAGGCGGTGGGGCTGACCCAGAGTGCGGTGAGCCGCCAGGTCGCGCTGCTGGAGGACTGGGTGCAGGCGCCGCTGTTCGACCGGGCCGGGCGGCGGGTGACGCTGAACGCGCAGGGGCGCGCCTATGCCGCGGAGATCGCGCCGGCGCTGGAGCGGATCCGGCGGGCGACGGCACGGGTCGCGGGTGGACGGCCGACCAACACGCTCGACATCGCGACGCTGCCGAGCTTCGGCATGCGCTGGCTGGCGCCGCGGCTGCCGCGGCTGACCGCGCGCCATCCGGAGCTGGTGGTGAACCTGGCGGCGCGGACCTATCCGCTGGAGATGGTCGAGGAGCGGTTCGACGCGGCGATCGACTTTGGGCGGCCGGAGTGGCCGGGGATGGTGCACGAGCTGCTGTTCCGCGAGGCGGCGATCCCGGTGTGCGCGCCCGCGTGGCTGGCGCAGAACCCGATCCGCGAGGCGGCGGACCTGCTGGGCAAGCCGCTGCTGTTCCAGACCTCGCGCCGCGGGGCGTGGGACCAGTGGCTGCGGGTGGCGGGGGTGGAGGCGCCGCCGGTGCCGTCGGGGCCGAGCTTCGAGCATTTCCTGATGCTGGCGCAGGCGGCGGCGGCGGGAGCGGGGGCGGCGCTGGTGCCGAGCTTCCTGATCGGGCCGGAGCTGGAAAGCGGCAGCCTGGTGTGTCCGCTGTCGATCCCGCTCACCAGCGACGACGCCTATTATCTGGTGCGGCCGGAAGGGGTGGAGAACCCGGCGCTGGAGCGGTTCTGCGACTGGATCGTGGAGGAGGCGCGGGGGGCTGGAGCGGCGTGAATCAACGCTGGAGCTTGGTGGCGAGGATGACGGAGGAGGTGGTGCGCTCGACGCCCTCCAGCTCGCCGATGGCGTCGAGCAGGTCGTTGAGGCGGTTGACGTGGGGCGCCTCGACGATGGCGATCAGGTCGTATTCGCCCGAGATCGCGTAGAGGCCGGCGACCTCCGGCATGGTGACGAGCCGGTCCTGGGTGGCGTGGGTCGCCTTGGGAAACAGCTTGATCATGACATGGGCGCGGATCAGGCGGCGGTCGTAATCCTCGCCCAGGCGGACGGTGTAGCCGAGGATCGTGCCCTCCCGCTCCAGCCGCTCGATGCTGCTGTAGACGGCGGTGCGCGAGACGCCGAGCGCCGCCGCCAGTTCGGAGACGTTGCGGCGGGCGTCCTCGCGCAGGAGCGCCAGGAGCTGCGGGTCGATTTCCTCGGGCCGCATGGTCAGCGCGGGCCGGGGGCGTCGCGCAGCACGCCGCGCTCGACGCGGGCGATGCCGTCGAAGGCGGGAGCGGTGACCTGCAGCGTGTCGAGGTCGAGCACGCTGTCGGGGCCGATGCCGGTCACGCGGACGCCCGTCCAGTCGAGCGGCTGGCCCGGCTGGAGGGTGGGTCGGGTGGTCGGCTGGACCAGCCAGCCATGGCCGCCGGGCGGCGACAGCAGGCGGGCGGTGCCGTCCGCCTCCACGCAGAGCGCAGCGCCCTCGTCGACGCCGAGGCCGACGGCCTTCGGGTCCTTCTGCCGCGCCTTGGCGACGAAGGCGAACAGGCGGCCGAGCCGGTCGCGCCGGGCGAAATGCGTGTCGGTGACGACATGGGCGAGGCGCGGCATGTGGAGGAAGCCGGTCACCAGCGTGACGGCGGGGCCGGCGGGGTCGGCGAGCGCTTCCGGGCTGTCGATGCTGCCCCCGTCCATCGCGCCATAGGCGGTGCCGCCCAGGATCGCGAGGCCGGCGCTGGTGCCGCCGATCGGGCGGCCCTTGCGGACATGGGCGTCGAGCGCGCGGGCGACGGGCGTGTCCTTCCAGAAGCGGACGTAGTTGGCCTGGTCTCCGCCGGCGATAAAGATGCCGTCGGCGCGCGCGAGGATGTCGAGCACGCGCGCATCGCTGGCGGCGACGCGGCTGCGGAAGACGAGCGTCTGGACCGAGGCAACGCCGCCGACCTGGTTGAAGATCTCCTCGCCGGCTTCCCCCTCTCCCGAGGCGCGCAGCACGACGATGTGGCCGTGGCCGGCGCGCTCGGCAAACCAGCGGAAGGCGCGATAGTCCCAGTCGCCGCCCCCGACCAGCATCAGCGCGGGCGCGGTGGGCGCGGGCGTCTTCGCGCTCCGGTCGCCGATTTCATAATAGCTGTAGCCGCCAGGTGCCGCCCAGGTGGACGCCGGCAGCAGCAGCGCCAGCAGCGCGAATGCGATTCGGGACCATGCCCCCCAACCCCCGCTTTTCAATTCGTTCGCTCCTGCCGAACATATTGCATTTTTGTTGTTCCATTTTGACTGGTTCTGCTGCCAATATGTCTTCGGGAATACGGGGGGTCAAATGATGCGTACACGTAAGGGGATCGCGATCGCGCTCGCGGGGGCAAGCGCCTGGGCGCTGCCGGGGATTGCTTCGGCGCAGACGATGACGAGCGAGCAGAGCCTTCCGGCGGCGGCCGACGACATGGCGCCCGAGGGGGAAGTGGTCGTGCTGGGATCGCGCATCCCGCGCGTATCGGGGGACGGGCCGGCGCCGGTGACGACGATCACCGCCGAGGACATCCTGCGCAACGGCTACCAGAGCGTGCCCGACGTCCTGCGTGCGATCACGCAGAATGGCGGCGAGACCCAGAGCCAGCAAAGCGCGTCGGGTGCGGACTTCACGCCGGGCGCCCAGCAGGTGGACCTGCGCGGGCTGGGGCCGAACCATACGCTGGTGCTGGTGAACGGCCGCCGCATCGCCGACTTCCCGCTGCCGTTCAACGGCAACAGCAACTTCACCGACATCTCGAACATCCCGGTGGGGCTGATCGAGCGGGTCGAGATCCTGAGCGGCAGCGCGTCGGCCATCTATGGTTCGGACGCGATCTCGGGCGTGGTGAACTTTCAGCTCAAGTCCAAGCCGGACGGGACGCGGATCGACTATCGCTATGGCACGACCGAGCATGGCGGCGGGTCTTCACACCGCCTGAGCGTGACCACCGGCTGGGAGACGGGGGGCTTCCACGGGGTGTTCGGAGTGGAGGCGCTCGATCAGAAGCCGCTGTGGGCGTACGATCGCAAGATCCAGGATTCGACGCAGGACGACCCGACCGGGCCGCTCGCGCGCCGCACCTTCCTGCGCGCCGACGAATATCTCTACTACATCGATCCGGGCAAGGCGACGTGCGACCGGCTGTCGGGGCTGAACGGCGGCAGCACCTACTACGCCATGCGACCGGGCCGGGACACGATCGACGGCGACGGCTATTTCTGCGGCAGCGACACCTCGATCGGCTATGGCACGATCCAGTCCAAGCGGCGCTCGATCAGCGCCTATGGATCGATGGGCTATACGCTCAACGACGAGGCCGAGCTGTTCCTGGATTTCCAGGCGAGCTATTCCAAGCTCAGCCTGTTTCGAGACGTGCTCGACTGGTATTATGTGGCGCCGGACGGGAATGAGGAGGGCACCTTCTTCAACCCGAACCACCTGAGCCCCGACCAGACCTATAGCGGGCTGCAGCTGGACAATTGGACGCGGCAGTTCACGCCCGAGGAGATGGGCGGGCTGAACGCCGGCATGACGCGCAACCGCTCCACCACCTTCAACGTGACGCCGGGCATCAAGGGCCGGTTCGCCGACAACAAATGGGGCTATGAGTTCAGCGTCAACCACGCCGAATACCAGTCGCGCGTGTCGTTCCCGCAGGTGGTGATCGACAAGGCCAACGCCTTCTTCCTGGGGCCGCAGGTGGGCGTCGACCCGGAGACGGGCTATGCCGAGTTCGATGCCGATCCGACGCGGCTCTACACGCCGCTGACGCCGGGCGAGTACCGTTCGATCACCGCCGATTCGATCTATCGGCCGAAGTCGTGGGTCACCAACGTCGCGACCACGGTGAACACCACCGAACTGTTCCGCCTGCCGGGCGGCGCCGCCGGCTTTGCGTTCACCGCGGAGGCGGGGAGCCAGGGATACAATTTGCGGCCGGATCCGCTGGCACTGACCCAATATTATGTCGGGCTGGTGGACTCCGACGGCCGCGGCAAGCGCAGCCATTGGGGCACGGGCGGCGAGCTGCGGCTGCCGGTGCTGTCGTTCGTGGAGCTCGACCTGGCCGGCCGCTACGACCATTATTCCTTTGCGGGCAACGGCTTCGGCAAGTTCACCTACAACCTGGGCGCGGTGGTGCGGCCGACGAGCACGCTGGTGCTGCGCAGCGCCTATGGCACGGGCTTCCGCGCGCCGGACCTCAACTATGTGTTCCGGGGCCCCGGCAACACCCACCCGTCGGCGACCGACTATTATCTGTGCCGGACGGACCCGGACCAGCCGGAGGAAATCTCCGACTGCGACTATGCCGACGAGGGCATCGTCTCCCACCGTTCGGGCAATCGCAACCTGAAGCCGGAGACCTCCAAGTCGCTCAACGCCGGTGTGATGTGGCAGCCGCGGCGCTGGTTCGACATGTCGATCGACTATTTCCGGGTCGCGATGAAGAATCAGGTGCTCGACATGAGCATCGACAATCTGCTGCGCGACGAGGCAGACTGCCGGATCGGCCAGACTGCGGCGGGATCGCCGGTGGACGGCAATTCGCCGACCTGCCTCGACGCGCTGGCGCGGGTCGAGCGCTATTCGGGCGGCGCGCTCGATGGGCAGCTGCAGGGCGTCACCATCAACCCGATCAACGTCGCGGAGGAAACCACCGACGGCATCGACGTGGCCGCACACATCCGCGTGCCGACCGCACAGGCGGGCAGTTTCTCGCTGCGGGTGAACTACACCTATGTGTTCAACCACACGATCCGGCAGTATCCGGGCGATCCGAAGATCAGCAAGCTCGACTATGACAGCGACTATGACATCCCGCGCGACAAGGGCACGGCGAGCCTGACCTGGGATCTCGAGCGCTTCTCGACGACGCTGACCGGCCAGCGGCTGGGCAAGCTCCCCAACTACGACCAGGACGCGTACATCAAGGCGAGCTACCTGTTCAATCTGTCGGCGCAGTACAGCTTCACCGACCGGCTGCGCCTGTCGGGCACGATCAACAACCTGTTCGACCAGGATCCGATCAAGGACCCGACCTATGGCGCCTATCCCTATTACGACATTTCGTGGTTCGATTCGGTGGGCCGCAGCTTCTATGCACAGCTGACCTACAAGATGGGGGGTGCGAAGCTGTGATGCGGATGCGGGCGATGGCGCTTGGCGGCGCGCTGTTTCTGGCCGCGTCGGCGCCGGCGCTCGCCCAGGGGCTGTCGCGTGCCGAGGCGGTGATGGGGCAGACGGTCGACGCCGAATATGAGCGCTCGGTGGCGCTGCTCGGCCGGCTGGTGGACCAGAACAGCGGCACGCTCAACCTGGAAGGGGTGACCAAGGTCGGCGCGATGATGCGCGCCGAGCTGGAGCCGCTGGGCTTCACCGTCCAGTGGAAACCGATGGCGGCGGTGCAGCGCGCCGGCCATCTGGTGGCGGTGCATGCCGGCAAGCCGGGCGGCAAGCGCATCCTGCTGATCGGCCACCTGGACACCGTGTTCGAGCCGAGCTCGCCGTTCCAGAAGTTCGTGCGCAAGGGTGACAAGGCCGAGGGGCCGGGCGCGGGCGACGACAAGGGCGGCATGGTCGTGATCGTGGCGGCGCTGCGCGCGATGCAGGCGGCGGGCACGCTGAAGGACGCCAATATCGAGATCGTGCTGACCGGCGACGAGGAGGATGCCGGGAGCCCACACCGCATTTCCCGCGCGGACCTGATCGCGGCCGGCAAGCGCGCCGACGTGGCGCTCGACTTCGAGGGGCTGGTGACGGAGGGCGGGCGCGACATGGGCTCGATCGCCCGGCGTTCGGTCACCGACTGGCGGATCACGGCGACGGGCAAGACCGGCCACTCCTCGCTGATCTTCACGCCCGAGCTGGGTGACGGGGCGATCCACGAGCTGGTGCGCATCCTGGCAACGTTCCGTGCGGAGCTGCCGGAGCCGAACCTGACCTTCAACCCCGGCGTGATCGCCGGCGGCGCGACGGCGAGCATCGACGAGAGCGGCAATGCGGCGGCCACCGGCAAGACCAACATCATCGCCCGGACGGCGGTCGCGACCGGCGACTTCCGCACGCTGAGCGAGGAACAGACGGCGCGGGTGCGCGGCAAGATGGAGGCGATCGTCGCCGCGCATGCGCCCGGCACCGACGCCAAGATCGAGTTCGGCGAGGGCTATCCGGCGATGGCGCCCACGGCAGGCAACACGGCGCTGCTGGCGGCGCTCAACGCGGTCAACCGCGACCTCAAGCTGCCGGAGATGTCGCCGCTCGATCCGCTCAAGCGCGGCGCGGGCGACATCTCGTTCGTGGCAAACGACGTCGACAGCCTGGCGGGGCTGGGGACGGACAGCAGCGGCGACCATGCGCCCGGCGAGACGGTGGACCTGGCGAGCATCCGCCGCCAGGCCAAGCGCGCGGCGATCCTGATCTCCCGGCTGGCGAACGGACGGGAGGGGTCCGGACGCTAGCCCAGCGGAGGCGAATCGCGTGGCCGGGGGGATGTGGCTGCACGGCCGCAAGGGAACGGCCACGCGATTCGTATCGCCGGCCGAGGAATTGCCGCTTGTGGCGCGGGGCTAACGGGCGCGCCGAGCGCGCCCGGAACCAATGCATCTGCTCGGCCGATGCCTGCGGACTCGCGAACGGGCAGCAAGCTCTTCGCTAGTATCCGGTTCAGCTCAAGCTTTTCCAAAACTTTGCGAATATTTGAAGACTGCGCTTTCGCTGCGTTGACGCATGTAGATCCGTCGTTAAACCATCCATAACGGATCAAAAGGGGCAAATATGAAGATGCTGTCGCAGGGGGGCGGATCCAAGATCGCGCGTTTGCTCACGAGCACCGCGATCGTGAGTGCTGCGGCGGGCGCGCTTGTCGCCGTCCCTGCCTTCGCGGAAGGCGAATGTGGCGTGGCGACGCAGGGCAGCGTGACCTGCTCTGCGGCAGACAACCCCTATCCGAACGGCATCACCTACCTGTCCCCCGCGGTCGATCCGGCGGCCGATCCCGGCCTGGACCCAACGGTTCCGGTCTATGACCTGACGGTCAACCTGGGCGAGGGTGTCGCGATCGAGAGCGGCGCGAACCCCGGGGTCGCCATCATCGGGTTCAACGAGGGTGCCGCGACGCTCAACGCCTTTGGCGACACCAGCATCGCCGTTTCCGGCACCGGCGCTATCGGGGTGATCGGCAGCACCAACTATGGCGACCTGACGATCAACACCGACAGCATCGTCGCGGACGGGCGCGCCTCCCAGGGCATCAACGCGGTCAGCAACGCCGGCGACATCACCATCGATGCCGGCTCGATCACGACGACGGGCAACAGCTCGGTCGGCATCAGCGCCAATGGCTATACGGGCGACATCCGGATCGCGGCCGACACGGTCACCGCGGCGGGCTATTATGTCGGCGGCATCTATGCCTATGCCGGCAACGGCGACGTCACGATCGACGCGGGCACCGTCGCCACCACCGGCGGCAGCTTTTACGATTACGGCTCGGACGCGATCACCGTACGCGCCGGCGCCGGTTCGGTCACGATCGATGCCGAGACGGTGTCGACGCAGGCGGACTATTCGGAGGGCATTCGCGCCGTCTCGTTCGGCCCGGACGCCGTCGTTGACGTTACCGCCGGCAGCATCACGACGAGCGGTTATGGCGCCGTGGGCGCGGTGGTGCAGGGCAGCACGGCGCAGCTGACCGTCGGCGACATCACGACGTCCGGCGACGGCGCCTATGGCGCGGTGATGTTCGGCACCGGGCCGGGGGGCGCCACCTTCGTATCGGACGGATCGATCGAGACCAGCGGTGTGGACGCGAACGGCGTGTTCGTGAAGGCCTATGGCGGCGATGCTTCCATCACCGTCAACGATGTTTCCACCACCGGTGATTCCGCGCCGGCGATCTATGCCTATGGGACCAACACCAACGTCACCGTAAACGGGGACGTCTCGACCAGCGGGGCGAATTCCAACGGTGTCACGGCCGTCGCGATCGGCGGCGACCTGAGCGTCGCCAACAATGGTTCGATCGCCACGAGCGGGGCGGGAAGCGCGGGCATGGCGCTTGCGGCCCTGGGCGACGTGACGGTCACGGGAGCGGGATCCGTTTCGGCCAGTGCGACGGGTATCGACGCCTACAGCGCCGCCGGAAACATCGACATCACCCAAGGTGCGATCGCGACGAGCGAGGCGGGTGCCGATGGCGTCCATGCGGAGACGGCGAACTACTATGGCACCGCCGGCAACATCACCGTCGATGTGGGCTCAGTCGAGACCGCGGGAGACTTTGCCGACGGGGTCGATGCGACCGCGTTGAACGGCGGCGCCATCGACATCACGCATGGGGAGGTGTCGACCAGCGGCGAGCAAGCCTTCGGCGTGGTCGCGGTCGGACTGGAGGATGTCAGCATCACCGGCGAGTCGGTGACGACGACCGGCTACAACGCGGCGGGTGCCTATGCCGTCAGCATCGGCGGCGACGTCACCGTGGCGCAGGGGACGGTCAGCACCGCCGGCGACTATGCGCCGGGCGTCGTGGGGGCATCCTATTTCGGAAACGTGACGATCTCGGCCGACAGCGTCACGACCACGGGCTATTCGTCGAACGGCGTGCTCGGCGTGGCGCTCTATGGCGGTGATACCAACATCACCGTCGGCGATGTCAGCACCAGCGGCGACAGCTCGTTCGGCGTCAACGCGCAGGCGTACAACGCCGCTGCCGTGACCGTCACCGGCACCGTCACCACCAGCGGCTACGCGTCCGATGGCGTCAACGTGTATGCGATCGGCGCGATCACGGACGAGGACAACGGCGCGACCGTCATCAACAACGGCGCGGTGGTGACCAGCGGCGCCGAGTCCGACGGCATCCATGTCGAGGCCTTCTACGGCGACGTGTCGATCGGGGGTACGGGCTCGGTCACGACGACCGGGGACTTCTCGACCGGCATCTTCGCGCGCAGCCAATATGGCGCGATCGACATCGCCAGCGCTTCCGTCGCCTCCACCGGGGTCGGCATCGATGCCTATGCATCGGGCGGGGTGACCGTGGATGCAGGAACGGTCCGGACGACGGGCGACGGCTCGGTCGCCATCGCGGCGGGCGGGTTCAACAGCGTTGCGGTGACCGCGGACGCGGTATCGACCCGCGGCACAAACGCGACCGGCATCAGTGCGGCGAGCTTCGGCGGCGATGTCACGGTGGACGTGGGATCGGTGCGAGTGTCGGGCACGGACTCGCGTGCGATCCGCGCCCTGGGCTTCGGCGGCGGCGCGGACGTGACGGTCGGCGGGGCGGTGCGTTCGACCAGCGGCACCGCGATCGAGATGATCGCGGGCGGTGCCGGCGGCGGCGGCGGCGACCCGATGGGCGACCCGGCGCGCGATGGCCTGGCGCGGCTGACGATCGCCGCCGGCGGATCGGTCCACGGCGGCACGAACGCCGTCACCGTCACGTCGCTGAACGGGACGACCATCACCAACGACGGCACGATCACGGGTGGCAGCGGCTATGCGATCCAGGCGTCCGGCGGCGCGGCGACGATCGCCAACAACGGAGCCCTGACCGGCCGGCTGCAACTGACGGACAATGCCGACCGGCTGACCAACGCCGGCACCCTTACCCTGATCGGCGACAGCGATTTCGGGGCCGGGGCCGACGTGCTGAACAACAGCGGCACGATCCGGCTGGGGGGCGCCGCTGCGACGCGGACGGTGGCGATCACCAATCTGGAGACGCTGTCGAACAGCGGCCTCATCGACCTGCGCAACGGCCGGGCGGGCGATGTCCTGACGCTCGCCGGCACCGCCTACACCGGCACCGGCGACGCGACCCTAGGGCTCGACCTCCGCTTCGGGACCACGACCGCCGCCGTCGATCGGCTTGTGGTGGGGAGTGCGAGCGGCTCCACCTTGGTCACCTTGCAGGCGAGCGACGGCCAGGCGATCCTGATCCCGGCGACCACCATCGTCCAGACCTCCGCCGCCTCGTCGGCGACGGCCTTCACGCTGGACCCGGCATCGCGCGACATCGGCCTCATCCAGTACGGCATCACCTATGATCCGACGGCGCTGGCCTATCGCCTCGTCAGCGCGCCCAGCGCGACGGTGTACCGCCAGGCGAAGCTCGGCGAGGGCCTCGCCTCGGTGTGGAACCGGTCCGGGGACGCGGTGACCGCCCACCTGGCGGCAGGTCGGGATGCGGGCTGGGGCAGCCCTGCCACCGACACGACCGGCCGGCTCTGGCTGCAGATGTTCGGGGAGGTCAACAAGCGCAAGGAAACGCGCGACTTCGCGTTCAACAGCCTGGTGCAGGATGACGTGAACCTGGGCTATCGCCAGGATGCGTTCGGCGGCCAGATCGGCTTCGATATCGGCGGCGGCTCCAGCGAGAATGGCGGCGCCGTGTTCGGCGTGTCGACCGGCTATCTCTCGTCCGCGATGAACTTTGCCGGCTCGGGCGACCGGTTCGACATCGATACGCTGAACGGCGCCATCTATGGCGCGTTCCAGGCGGGCGGCCTCTTCATCAACGGCCTGGCGAAATACGACCGCTCGTGGATCGAGGCGCGCGGCAACCTCGCCAACTTCAACGTGGAGACCAAGGCGAATACCTGGGGCGGCAAGCTGGAGGCGGGTGCTCGCCTGGGCTCCGACACCTTCTTTGCCGAGCCCGCCGTGAGCATCGCGTACACCAAGAGCGACATCGACAGCTATGGCACGCTGGGCGGCCGCTTCGACTTCGACGACTTCGAGGGCCTGCGTGGCAAGGCAGGGGTGAAGATTGGGGGGGCGACCGACATCGGCGAGTCTTCCAAGCTGGTGTTCTACGTCGGTGGTGCCGCGGTGCACGAGTTCAAGGGCGACGACGGCCTGCGGTTCACGAGCGGCGCACAGACGCTCGTGCTGGGGAGCGATGCCCTCGGCACCTATGGCCAGGGCACGCTGGGCTTCAACATCATGACCGCGAGCGGCGTCACCGGCTTCCTGGAAGCGCATGGCGAATATGGCGACGACTATCAGGGCGGCGGCGGCCGTGCCGGTATCCGGATCAAGTTCTGATCGGTACAATACCCTGAGATACCAACCCGAGGCGCGGGCTCGCGGCATTGGCTGCGAGCCCATCGCCCCGTCGTCCCATCAAGAGGCCCGGATCATGAGTAACGCGCCCGCACCCATGGCCGGGGCAAGCAACGGACCGTCGCCGGCGACGCCGGGTACGCCCAAGCCGACGAACACCAACCTGACGGTGTCGCGCGGGCTGTCCGACTGGCTGCGCGCCAACCGCACGAGCATCGCCTTCACCTCCTACCAGACGGGGCAGTTGTTCCTGGTCGGCGTGACCCCGGCGGGCACGGTCTCGTTCAACCAGCAGAACTTCTCCCGCGCGATGGGGGTCTGCTACCAGCCCGGCAGGCTGTATCTCGGCACGTCGCACCAGATCTGGCGGCTCGAGAACATGCTTCGGCCCGGTGAGACGGCGAACCAGCATTTCGACATGGCGCTGATCCCGCGCAACGCCCAGACGACCGGCGACGTCGACGTGCACGAGGTCGGCACGGACGCAGCCGGGCGCGTGATCTTCGTCAACACCAAGTACAGCTGCCTGGCGACGCTGGACCTGAACCACAGCTTCCGCCCGATCTGGAAGCCGGGCTTCATTTCCAAGCTCGCGCCCGAGGATCGCTGCCACCTGAACGGGATGGCGATGGACGGCGGCACGCCGCGCTATGTGACGGCGGTCAGCCGCAGCGACAGCCTGACGGGCTGGCGCGAGCGCCGTCACGAAGGCGGCGTGCTGATCGAGGTCGCGACCGACCGCATCGTGACCGATCAGTTGTCCATGCCGCATAGCCCCCGGGTCCTGGGCGATCATGTGCTGGCGCTGGATTCCGGGCGCGGGCATCTCATCCGCATCGACCCGGCGACCGGTGAGCGGACCGACATCGCCTTCTGCCCGGGCTTCCTGCGGGGCATGTCGCTCCACAACGGCCATGCCCTGGTGACCGTGTCGAAGCCGCGCAACGGCACCTTCGCCGGCCTCGCGCTCGATACTGCGCTGGCGAGCCGCGATGCCGAGGCGTGGTGCGGCGTGCTGATCGTCAACCTCGCCTCCGGCGACATCGTCGAATGGATCAAGCTGGACGGCTTCATCACCGAATTGTTCGACGTTGCGGTGATGCCCGGCGTCGTGTGTCCGATGTCGATCGGACCCGATACGCCGGAGATGCGCTCCACGATCAGTTTCGATCGGGAAATATCCCCGCTGTCGTGAGCTTGCGTGGCCCGGGGCGTTCCTGCCCGCCACCCGTTCTTCCAGCAGCCGTGCGGCGGCGCAAGGCTGTATCGTGCCAGGTCAAAAAGGCGGGCATTCGCGTCCCGCGCCTGGCACGCGACCGTGGCGGGGCGGCCGTCGTCGGTGCTAAAGACGCGATCAATACCTGAGCATGGAAGACGATGACGGATCTCTCTGGACGCGAGGGGCAGCGGCTGGCTGCGCTTGCACAATATAAGATCGTGGACACGCCCCCCGAGGAGGCGTTCGACGAGATCGCCGAACTGGCCGCCGCGATCTGCGAGGCGCCGATGGCGATCGTGAACCTGATCGGGGACGGCCGCCAGTTCTTCAAGGCCGAGGTCGGCCTGGGCGTGCGGGAGATGCCGCTGGACACATCCTTCTGTGCCCAGGCGATCCTGGAGGAGGATTTCCTTCTTGTTCCCGACGCGGCCGCGGACCCGCGCTTTGCCTGCAATCCGCTGGTCACGGGAGCGCCGCACCTGCGCTTCTATGCGGGGGCGATCCTGAAGTCGCCCGAAGGGCTGCCGATCGGCACCCTGTCCGTGCTCGACGTTCGCCCCCGGACCCTCACCGGAGTGCAGGAGCGCGCGATCCGCGTTCTCGCCCGCCAGGTCATGGTGCAGCTGGAGCAACGGCTTGCCACCGAGCGCGCAGCGACGTCCGAGGCGCGCCAGGGGGCGATCGTGGACAGCGCCCAGGATTTTGCGATCATCGCCATGGACCTGGACGGCAAGATTCTGGAGTGGAGCTACGGCGCGGAGCGTGTGCTCGGCTGGTCGGAACGCGAGGCGGTGGGGCAGAGCGCTTCGCTGTTCTTCATCGAGGAGGATCGCGCAGCCGGGGTGCCGGATCGCGAGATGCAGTGCGCCCTGGAAGAAGGCCGGGCGATCGACGAGCGCTGGCATGTGCGAAAGGGCGGCGCACGATTCTGGGCGAGCGGCGAGCTGTCTCCGCTGCGCGATCGGGCCGGGCAGCATGTCGGCTTCGTGAAGATCCTGCGCGATCGCACCGAGGAGCACCTCGCCGGCATTGCGCTGCGCCAGGCGCAGGAGCGGTTCCAGACGATCTTCGACACGGTGGAGGCGGCGTTCGCCATCGTCGAGGTCAAGTTCGACGAGAATGAAGAGCCGATCAACTATCGCTTCGTCGAGGCGAATCCCGCCTTCGCGCGCCAGGCCGGCGTGGACCTGCGCGGCAAGTGGGTGACCGAATATGCGCCGGACCTGGAGCCGTTCTGGTTCCAGATCTACGGGCATGTGGCCAAGACCGGCGAGCCGACGAACTTCGAAAATTATGCCGAGGCCTTCCAGCGCTGGTTCGACGTGCGCGCGGTGCGGGTCGGCGACCCTGCCGACCGGCAGATCGCGATCATTTTCAATGATGTGACCGCCCGGCGGGAAGCGGAGGAGCGCCTGCGGGTCAGCGAGGCGAGTGCGCGGGAGAATGCGGAGCGGGTGCAGCTCGCCCTGGAGGCCGGCGCCATCATCGGCACCTGGCACTGGGATCTGCCGAGCGACCAGTTCACCGTCGACGACGCGTTCGCGCGCACCTTCGGCCTGGACCCGGCACTTGGCCGCAAGGGCATCCCGCTGGCGCAGATCACGGCCACGGTTCACCCGGACGACCGGCGGGGCCTGGAGGAGGCGATCGGCGAGGTGATCGCACGCGGCGGTCCCTACGCCCACCAGTATCGCGTGCGACGGTGCGACGGCCGCTATTATTGGATCGAGGCGAACGGACGGGTCGAGCATGGGCCCGACGGGACGCCGCTGAGCTTCCCGGGCGTCCTGATCGACGTCCAGGAGCGGCGCACCATCGAGGCGGAGCGCGACCGTGCGCTTGCGGACCTGCGCGCGCTCAACGAGACGTTGGAGCAGCGGGTCGCGCAGCGGACGGCGGACCTGGTGGAGGCCGAGGACGCCTTGCGCCAGTCGCAGAAGGTCGAGGCGATCGGGCAGCTTACCGGCGGGGTCGCGCACGATTTCAACAACCTGCTGACCGTCATTCGCGGGTCCGTCGACCTGCTGCGTCGGCCCGGCCTCTCCGACGATCGGCGCCAGCGCTACATCGACGCGATCTCCGACACCGCGGACCGCGCGACCAAGCTCACCAACCAGCTGCTGGCGTTCGCGCGCCGCCAGTCGCTGAAGCCCGAGGTCTTTGACGTTTCCGAAAGCGTGCGGACCGTCAGCGACATGGTGCGGACGCTGACGGGATCGCGGGTGAAGGTGTCCCTGAGGCTGCCGTCCGAACCCTGCTACATCGACGCGGACCGCAGCCAGTTCGACACCGCGATCGTCAACATGGCCGTCAATGCGCGCGACGCGATGAAGGGCGAGGGTGAGCTGATCCTGTCGGTTTGCACCACGTCCGAGATGCCGGCCATCCGGGCACATCCTGCGACGCCGGGGGAGTTCGTGGCCGTCTCGCTGACCGACAGCGGGCCCGGCATCCCGGCCGACAACATCGACCGCATCTTCGAGCCGTTCTTCACCACCAAGGGCGTGGGCGAGGGAACTGGCCTTGGGCTGAGCCAGGTGTTCGGATTCACGAAGCAGTCCGGCGGCGGCATCATCGTCACGAGCGAGGAAGGGGAGGGGGCGACCTTCACCCTGTATCTGCCGCGGGTCGAAGGAACGGCGGGCGTCCCGGCCGCAGCCGGCGACAATTCCCTCCCGCTCGGCGAGGGGGCCTGCGTGCTGGTGGTCGAGGACAATGCCGAAGTCGGCATGTTCGCGACCCAGGCGCTGGCGGAGCTCGGCTATGAGACGGTGTGGGCGATGGACGGGCGAAAGGCGCTGGCGGAACTGGCTGCCGAGGCCGGCCGCTTCGACGTCGTCTTCTCCGACGTGATGATGCCGGGCATGTCCGGCATCGAGCTTGGCCAGGAGATCGCCCGCCTCTACCCCGCGCTGCCGGTCGTCCTGACCAGCGGATACAGCGAGGTGCTGGCGCAGAACGGAACCCACGGCTTCGAACTCGTGCACAAGCCCTATTCGATCGATACGCTGTCGCGGGCCCTGCAGAAGGTTTCCCGGCGACGCTGAGGGGAGCGTCGCCGCGCCCGCCGGCAGCGGGCCGGCGCGTTCCCATGGATCTTCGATGCTGTGAAGTCGCGGGTGGGGCGGGATGGCCGCCGGCGGTGGGGAGAGACTCGACCCGCCGCTTGATCTTGTTGGTCGGGGCGACAGGATTCGAACCTGCGACCCCCACACCCCCAGTGTGATGCGCTACCAGGCTGCGCTACGCCCCGACCGAGCGCTGCCCTCTATGCGCGTCGCGCGCCGCTTGCAAGCGCTAAGGACGGCCGGTTGCCACAGAGGCACGCGCATGATAGCGCGCGCCCCTTGAACGGCCCGGCGTCCGCGGCCTTTTTTCATCAGGTTTCCAAGCACCCATGCTCGTTCCCAAAGCTTTTGCCCAGTCCGCCGGATCGGCCGCCCAGGGCGGTGCCCTTGCGTCGTTCGTGTCGATCGCGCCGCTGATCCTGATCTTCGTGGTCTTCTACTTCCTGATGATTCGCCCGCAGCAGAAGCGGATGAAGACGCTGCAGACGGCGATCGCGAACGTGAAGAAGGGCGACCAGGTCGTGACGGCCGGCGGCCTGCTGGGTCGCGTCACCCGCGTCGAGGACGCGGTGGTCGAGGTCGAGATCGCGCCCAACACCCGCGTGCGCGTCGTCAAGGCGACCATCGCCGAGGTGACGGCGCCCGCCGGCGCCAAGCCCGCGAACGACTGATGCTCGATTTCCCGCGCTGGAAGGTCCGGGCCATCTGGCTCGGGGTCCTCATCATGGTGCTGCTCGCGGTGCCGAGCCTGCTGCCGGAGCGCACCCGCGCCCAGCTGCCGGGCTGGGTGCCGACGCCGACGATCAACCTGGGCCTCGACCTGGCCGGCGGCAGCTACATCCTGCTGGAGGCCAAGACCTCCGACGTCGCGACCACGCGGCTGGAGCAGATGCGGGAACAGGTTTCGACCGAGATGCGGCGCGCCCCGCGCGTCCAGATCGGCGACATCTCCACGCGCGGCGGGCGGCTGTCGTTCATGGTGCGCGACGTGGCGCAGGTAGACGCGGCGCGCGAGAAGCTGCTGTCGATCACCGGCGGCGGCGCGGGCCTGACGGGCCAGCGCGAATGGGACATCGAGGTGGTCGACCAGACCCGCTTCGTGCTGACCCAGACCGACGCGGGCCTCACCCAGGCCGTCGACCGGGCGATGGACGACGCGACCGACGTGGTCCGCCGCCGCATCGACGAGCTCGGCACGCGCGAGCCGACGATCATCCGCCAGGGTTCGAACCGCATCGTCGTGCAGGTGCCGGGCCTGGACGATCCCAAGGCGCTGAAGGACCTGCTGGGCAAGACCGCGCGGCTGGAGTTCAAGCTGGTCGACACCACCGCCGATCCGGCGGCGGTGCTGCGCGGTGACGCGCCGGTCGGCAGCCAGATCCTGCGCTATCAGGGCACGGGCCAGCCGATCGCGGTCAAGCGCAACACGATCATCTCGGGCGACCAGCTCGCCGATGCGCGCCAGTCCTATGACCAGAACGGCCAGCCCAACGTCGACATCACCTTCGACAGCGTGGGCGGCCGGCGCTTCGCGACCGTCACCCGCGAAAACGTGAACAAGCCGTTCGCGATCATCGTCGACAACCAGGTGATCTCGGCACCCAACATCAACGAGCCGATCCTGGGCGGCCGCGCCTCCATCGCCGGCGGCTTCACCGTCGACGGCGCGAACCAGCTCGCGATCGCGCTGCGCTCGGGCAAGCTGCCGGTCGACCTGACGGTGGTGCAGGAAAGCACGGTCAGCCCGGAACTGGGCGACGATTCGATCCGCGCCGGCATCCTCGCCTCGGTAATCGCGGCCGTCGCCGTGATCGCGTTCATGATCCTGACCTATGGCCGGTTCGGCATCTATGCGACCACCGCGGTCGTCATCAACGTGCTGGTGATCCTGGCCGTGATGGGGATGCTGAACGCGACGCTGACGCTGCCGGGCATCGCCGGCTTCGTGCTGACCATCGGTACCGCGGTCGACGCCAACGTGCTGATCAACGAGCGCATCCGCGAAGAGCGGCGGCGCGGCCGGAGCGTCATCCAGTCGCTGGAGCTGGGCTACAAGGAAGCGAGCCGCACGATCTTCGAGGCGAACGTGACGCACGCGATCGCGGGCCTGATCATGCTGCTGCTGGGCTCCGGCCCGATCCGCGGCTTTGCCGTGGTGCTGCTGCTCGGCATCGCGACCTCGGTGTTCACCGCCGTCACCTTCACGCGCATGCTCGTGTCGGGTTGGGTTCGCAAGAACCGGCCGACCGAGATCCATATCTAGGACGCCCCCCATGCGCCTTTTGAAAATCGTTCCCGACAACACGAACATCCAGTTCGTCCGCATCCGTCACATCGCCTTTGCGATCACGGCGCTGCTGACGATCGCGGCGGTCGGGCTGGTGTTTGCGCGCGGCCTGAACTTCGGCGTCGACTTCGTCGGCGGCGTCGCGATCGAGGAGAAGTTCGTCACCGTGCCGCCGCTCGACCAGGTGCGCAGCGCGGTGGACGAGCTGAACGTCGGCGAGGCTGCGCTCCAGCAGCTGGGCAGCGACGCGAACAGCATCTCGATCCGCCTGCCGCTGGCGGACGACGCGCCCCCGGGTGCGGCCGACGCGGTGGTGGAGAAGGTGAAGGCAGGGCTGGCGGCCAAGTTCCCCGGCGCGACCTTTTCCAACTACACCACGGTTTCGGGCAAGGTTTCGGACGAGCTGATCCGCAACGGCGTGCTCGCCGTGCTGCTGGCGGTGGCCGGCATCGCGGTGTTCAGCTGGTTCCGCTACGAATGGCAGTTCGGCGTGTCGACCGCGGTCGCGATCCTGCACGACGTGCTGATGACATTGGGCTTCTTTGCGCTGACGCAGATGCCGTTCGACCTGAACATCGTCGCGGCGGTGCTGACGATCATCGGCTATTCGATCAACGACAAGATGGTGATCGACGACCGTATCCGCGAGAACATGCGCAAGTTCCGCAAGATGGACATGCCGCAGCTGATCGACCTTTCGGTCAACGAGACGCTGCCGCGCACGGTGATGACCTCGCTGACGATCCTGCTGGCGCTCGGCTCGCTGCTGATCTTCGGTGGCCATGTGCTGCGCGGCTTCACCTCCGCGATGATCCTGGGCGTGATCGTCGGCACCTATTCGTCGATCTACGTGTCGTCGTCGCTGCTGATCACGCTGAAGCTGAAGGCGGGCACGAAGGTGGGTTCGTCCGAGCCGACCGCCGCCGAGCGCGCGCAGCCCTGATGCGGCTCGACAAGGCAGGCGGGGCCGAGGGGCCGCTGATCTCCGGGATCGTCGGCCGCGGCTTTCGCGTGGACGACGGCGTCTACGAGGGCCTGCTGATCACGCCCGAGCGGGCCGACGGGTGGACGCCGCCTGCGCTGGCGGAACTGACCCTCGAGGCGCTGGCCCCGGTGCTGGCGCTCGATCCGCTGCCGGAGTTCCTCATCCTGGGCACCGGCAGCCGGATGCTGCGCCCGTCTCCGGCGCTGGTGGCGGCGCTCGAAGCCAAGGGCGTCGGCGTCGAGCCGATGGACAGCCGGGCGGCGGCGCGCGCCTGGGGCGTGCTGCGTGCCGAGCTGCGCTGGATCGCGGCAGCGCTCTACCCGCTCGACTGAGCGCGCTTTTCCGCCACCAATGCCTGCAGGTGCGCGAAGAGCGCGTCGCGGTTTGATTCCCAGCTGAAGCGGGCGGCGGTCGCCTGGACGGCATCGGCGGCGGGCGGGTTCGCGAGCAGCGCAGCGATCGCTTCGGCGAAGGCGGCGGGTTTGCGGGCGACGATGCGGCCGGGGGCGGGGTCCGTCACCACTTCGCGCGCGCCGCCGGCATCGGGAATCACGATCGGCGTGCCGCTGGCGAGCGCCTCCACCCAGGCATTGGCGAGGCCTTCCGAGCTGGAGGCGAGCGCCATCACGTCGGCGGCGGCAAGGACCGTCGCCATCTCCTCATGCGGAACGGCGCCGAGCAGGCGGATGCGGTCGCGGGCGCCGCTGCCGGCGATTTGCGCCTCCAGACGCGAGCGCTCCGGGCCTTCGCCGACGATCCACAACGTGACTCCGGGCAGGCTGGCGACCGCGTCGGCGACGATTGCGTGCCCCTTGCGCGGGATCAGTGCGCCGAGCGACACTACCAGCGGGCCGGTGACGCCGAGCTGCGTCTTTGCGGCGGCGCGGGGGAGGGTGCCGAAGCGGCTGCGGTCGATGCCGGTCGAATGGACCGTCGGGCGCGGCATTCCCAGCGCGACCATGTCGTCCGCCATCGCCTGCGACACCGCGAGCAGCCCGTCGGCGCGGCGGCCGGCCGCCTGGACCTGGGCGGCGGTGGCCGGGGCGGTGCCCCAATGGTGGATGTCGGCGCCGCGCGCCTTGATCGAGACGGGCACGCCGAAGCGGCGGCCGAGCGCGACTGCGGCGGGACCATCGGGGAAGAAGAATTGCGCGTCGATCACGTCGAAGGGGAAGTCGCCACGAATGTCGGTGAGCAGGGGGGTGAGGGTGCGTGTGAGCAGGGGGGCGTGCCAGCGGCCGGCGGTGCCGGGCAGGTTGGGGAAGCGGGGACGGTGGACCTCCAGTCCGTTCCACCGTTCCTGGTAGGGAAGCGCAGCGAGCGGTGCGTAGCGGGCGAGGCGGGAGAGCGGGAAGGCCGGGAGGCCCACCGGCGCGACCACGCGCAGGTCCACGTCCGGACGCGCGGCGAGGCCCAGCGTCTGCTTCTCGACGAACACGCCGAAGTTGGGGCGGCTCGCGTCCGGGAACAGCGTCGAAAGGGTCAGCACGCGCAGCATTGCCGGTGGCTAGCGGCTCTGGTCCCGCCCGTCACTAGGGCGGGGCGCGGGCCTCAGCCGCCCTTTACCGCGGAGGCCGCTGCGGTCTGCCGGCGACGCGCCTCTCGCATCGCATCGGTCTCGGTCAGGTCCACCACATGGACGGTGAGGTCGCCCATGCGCTGCCGAAGATGGCTTCCGGTCGGCACGTCCATCGCGCCGCGGACGGTGAAGCGATCGATCCGGTAGATGCCGGGGTGCCCGGGCTCGGCCTCGAGCGGGACGTAGCGCCGCTCTCGCACCTGCCGGAGAATGCCGGGCTCCCACTGGTCGAGACCGGAGGTACGCAGCACCTCGACCTCTGCCGTCTGCCCGTTGGCGCGGATCCAATATCCGACGTCCGCGAAGCGGATGCGCGAATCGTGCCATGGATTGAGGTGGACACCGAAGGGCGGCGCCGGCGGATTGTTGTTCGCGAGCGGCGGGGCGAAAAGCAGCTGCGGCTGCACGTCGGCGGACTGGCGCAGCCGCGCCGCCAGGGCTTCGATCGCCCCCTCGTCCCCCTTGCGGATGGCGATCCGCGTCCGCAGGACCTCGCGCAGGTCGACCATCAAGCGATTGTCCGTACCGGCCAGGCTGACCGCCTCGTCGGCGAAACGCTGTGCCTCCTTGAACCGGTCGCGCAGCAGCGCAAGCCAAGCGCGCCGGAACGCGGCGCCGGCGGCGATGCCTGGATGGCCGCTCCCGGCTGCACGCTGCTGAATGGTGCGATAGGCGGAATTCGCAGCCCCCGGGGCACCGAGCCCGACCAGCGAGTCGGCAAAGCTGAGCTCCTCGCGCAAGGTGGCGAGGTTCGTCTCCCCCAGATGGCGGCGCAACACGAGCACGTTGTTTCGGGCCGCGGTCCGCCACAGATCGGTGTCGCCCTCATGCTCCGCGACCGTCGCGAGAGTCGCATAGAGGCTGGAGACCGGTCCCGGCAGCTCGGCGGCGTGGTTCCGGTTGCGCCGGATGGCCGTTTGCAGGGTGCGGCGGGCATCGGTGTAGCGGCCGTCGGCGAACTGCTCCACCGAGGCCTCCAGCGATGTGTCGACCTCTTCGGCGGGCGGGCAGTTGCGGGCCAGGCAACGCGCCAGTTCCTGCTCGGCGCGGTGGCCGACGACGATGACGTCGCCCGCAGGCGGGGGCGGGGCGGCGGCTTGCGCCAGCAGGAGCAACACCGGACTAAGCATGGGTGAAAGCTCACCCCACGCCTGTGGGTTGTCAAGCGTGAGGAGAGCGTCGGCAGCCGCGCCCCGGCCTATGCCTCCAGGCTGTGTTCCAGCGTGATTTCGGCCCTGAGCAGCTTCGAAATCGGGCAGCCGGCCTTGGCTCCTTGCGCGATCTGTTCGAACTGGTCCTCGGCGATGCCGGGGACGCGCGCCTTGAGCGTGAGGTCGGAGCGGGTGACGGCGAAGCCGTCGCCTTCCTTGTCGAGCGTCACCTTGGCGGTCGTCTCCAGCGTGCCGTCGCTGAAGCCGGCTTTTGCCAGCGCGAAGCTCAGCGCCATGGTGAAGCAGCTGGCATGGGCGGCGGCGATCAGTTCTTCCGGATTGGTGCCGGGCTCGTCGCCGAAGCGGGTGCCGAAGCCATAGGGCTGGTCGGAAAGAACGCCCGACTGGGTGGAAACGGCGGCCTTGCCGTCCTTGCCGAGGCCTTCATAGCGTGCCGAACCGCTGCGGATCATCTGCTGCTCCTGGTCAATTTGGGGTAGGCGAACGAAAACGGGCGGCGGAACCTGTCGTTCCGCCGCCCGTCCGTAGCGTCAGTCAGCCGAGGCTTAGCGGCACTTGCTGCCGCTGCGCTCGATCTCGCGACCGGCCACGGCGCCGGCTGCCGCGCCGAGCAGCGTGCCGACGGTGCGGTCACCCCGGGTGTCGATGGTGCGGCCGACCAGCGCGCCGGCGACGCCGCCGACGACCAGGCCGGTGGTGCCATCGGGCTTGCGGCAATAGCGGCGGCCGTCACGACCCTTCCACTCGCGATACTTGTAGCGCTTGTGCGACTGCGCCGAAGCCTGGTCGGTCGGAACCACCGCGGCGACAGGAAGAGCCAGCGACAGCGCGGTGAGCGCGAGAACCATGTTACGCATCAGAAAATCCCCATTAGCGAATTGCTGACCCTATAAACGCAGGTTCTACGTGGCAGTTTCATGAACGAAACGATGTGTAACGTTCAGGTTTCGGTTCAGGTTTCGTACAAGGGGACGTCGCCCATGCCTGCTCTCCATTCCCTCGACGCGGAGGCGGCTGAACTGGTCGCAACGCTGGAGCTGACCCCGCATCCGGAGGGCGGCTGGTACCGCGAGACTTGGCGGGCGCCGGAGCCGGAGGGCACGCGCGGGGCGGCGACCGCGATCCTGTTCCTGCTTGCGAAGGGCGAGCGGTCGCACTGGCACCGCGTCGATGCGGACGAGCTGTGGCTGTGGCATGCGGGCGCGCCGCTGCTGCTGTCGCAGGCGGAGAGCGACGGGGCGGCGGTCGAGCGGCGGACGTTGGGCGGCGACGTGCTGGCGGGCGAACAGCCGCAGCTGCGGATCCCGGCGGGCTGGTGGCAGGCGGCAGAAGCCGAGGCGGGCTGGACGCTGGTCAGCTGCGTTGTCGCGCCGGCGTTCCGCTTCGACGGCTTCGAGCTGGCGCCGCCGGGGTGGGTGCCTGGGCGGTCCTGAACGAGCGGGGCCGTTCAGTCGAGCGGGTAGCGGGCAATGGCCTCATAGCTGGCGCCGTCGCGGGTGAGGGTACTTTCGAACAGCAGCATGTGGGTGAGCGAAAAGGGTTCGCTCGCAAGCCCGGCGTGGCGCGCCAGAAAGGCATCGGCCGGGCCGGTTGCGGCATTCAGGCGCGCCAGGGTGATGTGGGGGTGAAAGGCGCGGCCCTCGTGCGGCAGCCCCACGCGGGCGAGTGCCTGGTCGACCTTGCGGTGGAGCGCGGCGACCGCGTCATGCGGATGCACCCCGGCCCAGAGTGCGGTGGTGCGGCCCCGGCGATCGAAGCAGCCGACGCCGTGGAGGCGCAGGGTCATGGCGGGCGCGCGAACGCCGTCGAGCGCGGTGGCGATGTCCTCCGCCACCGGGCGCTCGACGTTGCCGATGAAGCGCAGGGTCAGGTGAAGCTGCTCCTCGTCCTGCCAGCGCGCGTTCTCGACACCCTCCATCAGCGCCAGCAGTTGCCGGCGAATCTCGGGCGGGGGGCGCAAGGCGACGAACAGGCGGTGCATTACAAACTGTTGCTACGCCGGCCGGCGCCGGAGGGCCAGCCCGGCCCCGGCTTGAATTCAGACAGTCCAGGGGCATATGAAAGCATGCCCGGCATCATGCCGGTGAAGAGGAGTTTTTTCGAGATGGCCAACTGGTCGGATCCCCGAACGACCGCCGCGCCGTTCGCAACGGCCGCATCGCGCGCGCAAGCGTATGATGCGGGGCTGCGGTCCTATATGCTTTCCGTGTACAACTACATGGCGTCGGGCGTTCTGCTGACGGGCATCGTCGCGCTGCTGTTCTCGTGGGGCGGCACCAGCTCGCCGGCCGCTGCCGTGTTCCTGTCGCCCGGCCCGCTCAAGTACCTCATCATGTTTTCGCCGCTGGCGTTCGTGATGGTGCTGAGCTTCGGCATCCAGCGCCTGTCCTATGGCGCGACGCAGGCGCTGTTCTGGGCGTTCGCGGCGATCATGGGCCTGTCGATGTCGACGATCTTCCTGGCCTATACGGGTGCGTCGATCGCGATCACCTTCTTTGCGACCGCGGTTGCGTTCCTGTCGCTGAGCCTGTGGGGCTACACCACCAAGAAGGACCTGTCGGGTTTCGGCACCTTCCTGATCATGGGCGTGGTCGGCATCATCGTGGCGTCGCTGCTGAACCTGTGGTTCCAGTCGCCGGCGGTCAATCTGGTGATCAGCGCGGTCGGCGTGCTGCTGTTCGCGGGCCTTACCGCCTATGACACGCAGCGCATCAAGAGCATGTACGCCTATGTCGCGGGCACGGACATGATGGGCAAGGTCGTGATCATGGGCGCGCTGTCGCTCTACCTCGACTTCGTGAACATGTTCCAGTTCCTGCTCTCGTTCCTGGGCAGCCGCGACTAAGCGGCCGGCACAGGGCAGAAGCCTTTCGGGGGCTCGGCGAGCGATCGCCGGGCCCCTTTTGCGATGTCGTGGCGCCACCGGAACGAGCCGGGCCGCCGCTCGTTTTTTGACTCGAAGGTTTTCGAGGAGAGAGTGATGAGCGGAGACAAGGACTCGATCGACCCGGCGGCCATGGAGACCATGTCGGTGGCGCCGGAGGATCCGGGCGAGACGCGCCGCGACGCGGGGCATGACGAGTCGATCAACGAGCGGCTGCAGCGCAATCCGGAGAGCAAGGATGCTCGATTGGACCGCGCGCTGGACGAGTCGATGGATGCATCCGACCCGCCCGCGTCGACCCAGCCGATCCACAGCAGCAGCCTGCCTGCCCCCTCGTCGGGCTATGACGAAGAGGCGGAGCGCAAACGCGCCGAAGACAATCAGGGCTGAGCCAGTCCGAACCGGAACCAGCCGACGCCCGGTGCGGGGGAGCTTTATCCCGCGCGCCGGGCGCGGTAGCGTGTGGCCCATGGCATCCTGGTTCCGCGTCCCCACGCTCCGTGCGTTCCTGGCCCTTCTGGGGGCCGCGCTGTTGTCGCTGGGGCTCACGGCACCTGCCAGGGCCGGGGTCACCATCAGCTTCTGGTCGCACGAGTTCGGCAACGAGTTCCCGCACGCGTTTTTCGTGCTGGAGGGGACGCCCGATGCCGGTGGGGAGCCCGTACAGCTGAGCTATGGCTTTACCGCCAAGGCGATCACACCCGCCATCCTGATGGGGACCGTGCCGGGGCGGATCGACGAGACGAAGCAGAAGTACATCGAGAACAGCGACGTCCACTTCTCGGTGATGCTCACCGACGCGCAATATGGCGCCATTCTCCGGCTGGTGGAGGAGTGGGGCGAGAAGGGCGACCATCGCTACAGCCTCAATCGCCGCAACTGCGTGCACTTCGTGGCGGAAGCGGCGCGGCGCGCCGGGCTGACGGTGGTCGAGAACCCCAAGCTGATGAAGAAGCCGCGTTCCTTCGTCCATTCGCTCGAGCCGATGAACGAGGGCCGGGTGCGCCTGCTGGAGATGGAGGGCGAGGCCTTCTACGCCCTGGCGGACCGGGCGACCGCGCCGACCAGCGTCGCGCCGGCGGTGCCGCAGGTCGCGACACCCGATACGGCTGTACCGGTGAGCCAGACGGCAGCGACGGGCAGCAACTAGGCCGTCGACCACCTGAGCCGAACACCGCATCCTCAGCCGCGTAGCGCGGCGAGGCGGGTGAGGGCGGTGCGGTCGAAGGTCCAGACGAGCAGGGCATAGAGGAGCGCACCGCCGGCGGTGAGCGCGGCGAGGCGGGGCGCGAGCGGCCAGTCGCTCGCGAGGCTGCGGCCGGCCAGCACGAGGCCGGCCATGATCGTCGCGAGCGTGAGCGGCCGGGCGACTGCCGCGAACTGGCGCGAGACGGGCAGCGCGGCGACCCGGGCGAGCACGCTGGCACCGGCGGGGATCGTCACCAGCATCCGCGCGCTGAACGCGGCGACGGCGCCGACGAAGCCGAGCTCGCGGGTGAACAGCACGGCCGCCATGGCGAAGCCGAAGCTGATCGCGGCGTTCATCACCAGCGGCCCCTGCACGTCGAGGGTGCGCATGAGGCCAGGGCTGAGAAGCCGCGTCATGCGCAGGCCCCAGAAGACGGCGAGCAGTTGCACCGCCGGTACCGCCGCCTGCCACCGCGCGCCGAAGACGAGCGGAACGGCATCGCCCGCGACCGCGGCGAGCCCGAAGAACAGCGGCAGGACGGCCAGCGTGATCGCGTGGGTGCCGATCACGAAGATGCGAGCGAGGTCGTGGCCTGCACGGTGTGCGGTCGCAAAGAAGCTCAGCGAGACGCGGCCGACCGAGGCGGTGATCATCGCCCCGAGCTCGTCGACCAGCCGCATGGCGAAGTTGAGCAGGCCGAGGTCGTGCAACCCGTGGAACTTGCCGAACAGGAGCAGGAAGCCGCGTACCGAAAGCGCGGTCAGCGCCGTTTCGGCCATGATCAGCCAGCCCATGCGCAGCAGCGGCGGGAGGCTCGCGTCGAAGCGGCGCCAGCGGGGGCGGCGTGGCTGGGTGCGCCACAGGAGGAGGACGCTGGCGGTGCTGCCGAGCAGGCTGCCGGCGACCAGGCTCCAGGGGCCGAGGCCGGCGGCGGCTGCGGCGAGCGTCCCGGCGATGCTGACGAGCTTGAACCACAGCATGCGCAGGGCAAGGCTGCGGGTGCGCATCTTGCGGGTGAGCAAGGCGGTCGGGAACTGCACCAGCGCCTGGAGCAGGCAGTCGAGCGCCTGCACGCCGATCAGCCACAGCAGCAGCGGCGCCCCGTAGAAGCGGGCGATGGGGGCGGCGATCAGCCAGCTGACCAGGGTCGCCAAGGCACCGAGGGCGAGCAGCACCCAGAAGAGCTGGTCGCTCAGGCGCGGCAACAGCTGCGGCGTGCGGAGCATCGCCTGGGGAATGCCGGCGAAGGCGAGCAACTGGACGATCGCGACCACGGCGAAGGCGACCGAGGCGAGCCCGAAGTCGGACGGGGTCAGCAGTCGTGCCACCACCAGCGTCGAGGCAAGGGTCGCGACCGCGGAAAACAGGCTCTCCGCCGCCGCCCAGGGCGCCGCCCGGCGCAGGCGCGCGAGCAGGCCGGTGCGCGTAGCGGTGCGGGGGCCGGGCAGGCTGGCGGTGTTCAGGAGGAGGTTCCCGGCGGTGTGCCGGTGGGGAGGGGAAGCGGCATGCGCTCAGCCCCCGCGCAACGTGGCGGCGCCGATCCGGCGCGCCTTTTCGACGCCGCGGACCAGCAACGAGCGCGCACGCTCGGCAGCGGTGAGCGGCTCCAGCACGCGGCGGGTGTCCTCGATGGTGGAGCCGTATTGGACCTCCATCACCGGGAAGGGAAAGACGGCGCGGATCGCCATGCCGTGCGCCCAGAACCGGTCCATCTCGTCATCGATCGGACGCTCCACGCGGCGGATCGAGCGGCGAAAGCGCGCGGCGCCGCGGCGGGTGAGCAGATAGGCCTGGGTGCCATAGGCCTTGCCCGAGAAGCGGGCGATGTGGCGGTGGAGGAAATGCGCCTCGTTGCGGATGCCGGCCGGCACCTTCGCGTAGAGGCGGAGATAGTCGATCGGCCCCATCGCCGCGACCGCAGCGTCGAGCCGCTGGAAGAAGACGGGATCGAGCAGGAGATCGTCCTCCAGCGCCAGCAGCAGATCGGCATCGCTGTTGAACAGGAAGTCGGCCCAGAGCGCCCAGTGGCTGGCGAAACAGCCGAGTTCGCCGGGCGTGAGCACGCGGCCGCGGGCGATGCGGGCGCGGGCGGGATCATAGGAAAGCTCCGGCGGCGGCGTGCGCCAGCCGTCGAAGAAGCGCCAGTCGAGGCCGGTCGCATCCAGCTGCTCCGCCATGCGCGCGCGTCGCTCGACCGAGCCGGGCAGGCTGATCACCCGCACCAGGACCCGCGGCGGGGGAAGGGACGTTGTGGTTGCCGAGGTCACTGCGCCTGCCCGGCAGACGGGGCGAAGTAGCTGCGCGCGTAGCCGGCCGCGCCGGCGAGTTCCCACCAGAGGGTGGACGGGCGCGCCCGCATGCGCCGCGGCAGACCCGCCCAGCCGCGCAGGGCCGCGCGCGGCGCGCGGTCGTGGAGCAGCAGCTTGGCGTGGTAAGCGCCGCGGCCATAGTCATAGGCCTGGAACAGCCCGCGGACGTCCGCCGCCTTGCGGCCATGGTGGTGCGAGACGACGATGCTGGGGTCATAGGCCCCGGCCCAGCCGCGCAGGCTGCACCGGCAGGCGGCGTCGATGTCTTCCGCCGGAAAGCGGGCGCCACTCCCGAACAAGGGATCGAAGCCGCCGATCGCGTCGAGCGCGGCGCGGCGGAAGCCGAGATTGGCGCCGCGGATCGCGCCGGGCGGCAGGTAGCGGCCCGGCGGGAAGTGGCGCGGTTCGGTCGATTCGTTGACGGTGGCGGGGAAGCCGGCGGGATCGTGGAGCAGGATGCGGCCGCTGACATAGCCGAGCTCCGGCCGCGCGAAGGCGGCGACCGTGCGGGTGAGCAGCGCCGGATCGGCGTAGCAATCGTCGTCGGTGAAGGCGATCAACCGGCCGGCAGCGACCGCCAGGCCGGCGTTGCGCGCGTTGCTGAGGCCGGGAACCGGCTGGTGGGCGATGCGGACGGGGAACGGGACGCGGGCGGCGAACGCCTCGATCGTGGTCCGGGTCGCGTCGGTGGAGCCGTTGTCCACCATCACCAGTTCCCAGCTGCTGGAAAAGCGCAGGCCGGCCACCGCGTCCAGGCAGCCGCCGAGCTGGGCGGCGCGGTTGCGCGTGCAGATGATGAGCGAAATGTCCAAGCCGTCCTCCGCCGGGAATACGGCTTGTCTATCGTCCCCGGGCACAGAACGGGAACGGGACTAGAGCCGAAATGGTCGGACACCGCGCCTCCGTGCAGGGGCATGGCGCGGCGCGGCGCCCGCGGCATCCCCTCCGAACCGGTCCGATCCGGCAGCGCACGGCGCCAAACAGAAGAGTAGGCAGGCGTCAGGTTCGGGGAACAGGGGGGCGGCATGGGAGTGGTGGGGATCGCTGTGCTCGCCGCAGGCACCATCACCACCATCGCGGCGCCGGTCTCGCTCGACGATCTGGCCGAGGACATCGCCAACCGGGCGCGCCTCGGCATGGAGGCGCGCGTGGTCTACGACGACAACATCCTGCGCCTGGACGGTGACCAGCCGGTGGCGCCGGACCGCAGCAAGGACGACGTTCGTACGACCCTTTCGGCCGTGGTCGACGTGGCGCAGCGGGTGAGCCGCCAGCGCCTGTTCCTGCGCGGGGCCGCCGGCTATGACTTCTATCGCGAGAACCGCTTCCTGAAGCGCGAGCGGATCGACGCGACCGGCGGCGTCGATTGGCAGGTCGGCACGCGCTGCGATGGCGAGGCCTCGTTCCGCTACGGGCGCGGCCAGACCGACCTCAGCGACCTGGGCGCGCCGGTGCGCAACACGCGCGAGAGCCGGACGCTGACGCTGGACGGCGGCTGCACGCTGAGAGCCGGGGTACATCCGGAGATCGGCTATCGGCGCCGGGTGATCGACAACAGTGCGGCGGTGCGGCTGCGGAGCGACCTGCAGGCGGAGCGCGTCTCGGCCGGCATCGCCGTCAACCGCGGGGGGCGGCTGGGGCTGGCGCTGGCCCTCTCGTCCGAGGCGCTCGATTTCCCGAACCGGTCGCTTGCCGATGGACGGCCGGACGCCACGCGGGTGCGAAGCGCCACCGGGCGCGTCACCGCGCGCGGCGCCGCGCTGATCGCCAGCGGGGTGCTCGGCTATGTCGCGGCCGACAGCCGGAATGCGGGCGCGCGCGACTTTTCAGGCCTGGTCGGCGGGGCCTCGCTCGCCTGGACCCCCGTGCCGCGGCTGCGCCTGCGCGCGTCGGCCGGGCGCGACGTGGATACGAGCGGGGACGTGGCTGCCGGCTATTACCTGGCCGATCGGGGCGAACTGGTCGGCCGCTATGGGATCGGGCGCGCGGTGGATTTCGAGCTCGCCGGCAGGATCGAGCGACGACGCTTTCGCGCGGTGGATCTGGCGAGCGCCGGCGCGCGCAGCTTCGACCGCACGGCGGAGGCGCGGGCCGCGCTCGGCTGGTCCCCGGTCGAGCGGTTCCGGATCGGGCTAGAGGCGGTGCACGCCCGCCGCACCACCGACGCGCTGTACGGCACCTATCGCAGCACCCGGGGCATGCTGGTCCTGGGGCTGGCGTTCTGAAGAAAGGGGAAAGCCATGGGCAAGGGGAAATGGGCCCGACGGATCGCCGCCGCGCTGGCGGCAGGGATGCTCGCCGGGACGAGTGGCGCGCAGGCGCAGGCGCCGATGCAGGGGGGCGGTGGGCCGGCGCCTGCGGAGGCCATGGCGGGGGCGGCCGGTGACTATCGTCTGGGGCCCGACGACCAGCTGGAGGTCACCATCTATGGCCAGCCCGACATGCCGCTGCGGCTGCGGATCAAGCAGGACGGCAGCGTCTCGCTGCCGCTGATGGGGAGCGTCACCGCGGCAGGGGAGACCCCGGTCGGCCTGGCCGAGAAGATCCGCGCCGGCCTGGTGCAGGGAGGCTATCTGCGCGACCCGCGCGTCAACGTGGAGGTGACGAGCTATGTCAGCCGCAGCGTGACGCTGCTGGGCGCGGTGGTGCGCCCCGGCATCTACCCGCTGCAGGGCGCGCAGCCGCTGTCGCGGGTGCTGGCGACGGCGGGCGGGCAGCGCGAGGGGAGCGAGACGGTGTTGCTGCGCCGGGGCGACGCCGCCCCGCAGCGCTTCCCGATCGAGGCACTGGCCCGCGGCGGGGCCGGGGATCCGGTGTTGCAGCCGGGCGACCTGCTGTTCGTTCCGGCAGCCGAGCATTTCTACATCTATGGGCAGGTGCGCGCGCCCGGCAGTTTTCCGATCCGGGCGGGCATGACCTTTCGCCAGGCACTGTCGCAGGGTGGTGGCCCCAACGACGCGGGCACGCAGAACCGCATCCGCCTGACCCGGCGCGGGCAGCAGAGCGAGATCGCCGACCTGGACGCGCCGATCGAGGACGGCGACGTGATGTTCGTCCGCGAGCGGCTGTTCTAGCGCGGTGGCGGCCGAGGCGGCATCGGCGGCAAGCCGGGCGGACCCTGCGGAGGCTGCGAATGCGCCCGCCCATGCGCCGCGGCTGCGGCGGTTCGCCCTGGCGACGCTGTGGCTGGCGCTGCTGTTCAACATCGCGCTTGCCTGGGTGAACGCGCATGCCATCGCCATCAACGGCAGCGTGGTGACGGCGGTCCAGGGGCTGGTGATGGCGCTTGCCCTGGCGGCCGGGCTGCTGCGGCGCCGCGGCGGCTGGCGGCGCTGGACGGTGCTGCTGATCGCGGCGTGTCTCGCGTGGCTGCTGCTGTCGGTGGTGCGCCAGTCCTTGGAGCTCAAGTTCCTGGGCGATGCGGTGCTGATCCCCGCCTTTGCGCTGCTCGGCACGTGCCTGGGCCGGCGCGAACTGGTGCGCTGGCTGCTGGCGGCGCAGCTGCTGATCAGCCTGATCGCCGCCTGGGAGCTGGCCGTGCCGAAGAGCTTCGCGGCGACGTTCAACGTCACCGCCTATTACGTCAACACGCGCGGGATCGAAGCGGAAACCTTCTGGTCGGGCGAAGGGGAGGGGCTGTTCCTGAACGTGGAGCGTCCGAGCGGGCGCAACCTGTTCGCAAGCTCCGGGCTGAACCGCGCGACCTCCGTCTTCCTGGAGCCGGTGTCGCTGGGAAACTGGACGATCGTCGTGCTGATCGTGCTGGTGACGCTGTGGGGGCGGATCGGCTGGGCCACGCGGGCGACCTTGGTGCTCAGCGACCTGTTCCTGGTGGTGGCATGCGACGGACGGTTCGCGCTGGTGTGCGCGTTCGGCATTCTCCTGGGCGTGCCGTTCGGCCGCTGGGGGCCGCGGCTGTGGCCGCTGGTCTACCTGCCCGTTCTGGTGGCGACGCTGTTCGCGCTGCGGGCGGCAGAACTGCTGCCGCGCGGTGGCGACACCTTTGCGGGGCGGTTGCGCAAGGGAGTCGACTATCTGGGCCGGCTGGAAGTGGCGGACGTGTTCGGGGGCCAATCGAGCGCCAACATCTATGCCAATGCGGATGCCGGCTGGGCCTATCTGATCCAGTCGCAGTCGCTGTTCGGCTTCCTCGCCTTCTGGCTGCTGGTCGTGCTGATGGCGCGCGAGCGCACCGCCGAGCTGCGCGCCTTTGTCAACGCAACCGCCATCTATGTCGCGCTGTGCATGCCGATCAGCTACTCGTTCCTTTCGATCAAGACGGTGGCGCCGATCTTCGCGCTCTATGGCTGCCTGATCGCGGTGGCGCGGCGTTCGATCGGGCCGAGCGGGCTGATGGGGCTGCCGATCCGGACGGGGGCGCCGCGGGGGCAACCGCCCCGTGTGGGGCCCGCGCTTGCCGCCTTCGGGGGCGGCTGATGCAGCGTGGCCGGCCTCCGCACCGCGTGCGGCGCAACCCGGTGCTGGGCGAAGCGCTTGCCGCCTGCCGTGCCCACCTGGTCCATGCGGCGCTGTTCAGCGCGCTGCTGAACCTGCTCTACCTCGCGCCGTCGCTCTACATGCTGCAGGTTTATGACCGGGTGGTGCCGACGCGGGGCGTGATGACCCTGGGCATGCTGACGCTGATCTTCCTGGCAGCGGTGGCGACGCTGGGGGTGCTGGACCTGTTGCGCACCCGCCTGCTGATCCGCGCCAGCGCGCGGCTCGACCGGCTGCTGGGGCCGGCGTTGATCGGAACGCTGCTGCAGGCGCCGAACGCGCAAGGCCAGGGGGGCGTGCTGCTGCGCGAGTTCGACACGCTGCGCCAGACGATCACCGGCCTTGGCATGATCGCGCTGTTCGATGCGCCCTGGTCGCCGATCTACATGCTGGTGTGCTTCCTGCTCCACCCGGCGCTGGGCGTGATGGCGGTAGCGTGTTCGGCGATCCTGCTGCTGCTCACCTTTTTGAACGAACGCGGCACCAAGGCGCTGATCCAGGATGCCTCCGCCGCGCAGCAGCATGGCTATCAGCGGGTGGACGCGAGCCTGGCGGCGGCAGGCGTGGTGCGGGCGCTGGGCATGCAGCCAGGGCTGGTGCGGCTGCACCTGCGGGACCGGCAACTCGCGCAGGCGCTGCAGACGCGCGCGGCCTTTGTCGGGGCGCGCTATCTCACCCTTGCGCGGACGGTGCGGATCGCGATGCAGTCGCTGGCCCTGGGGCTGGGCGCGTTGCTGGCGATCGAGCAGCGGATTTCTGGCGGGACGATCTTTGCCGCGTCGCTGCTGATCGCGCGGGCGCTGGCGCCGATCGAGGGGATCACCGCCGCCTGGCGCAACATGATCCAGGCGCGGACCGCCTATGGCGCGCTGCTGGGGCTGTTCGACGCCGCTGGGCCCACCGGCGGGCAGACGCGGCTGCCGGAGGTGCGCGGCGACGTGGCGGCCGAGCGTCTTTCCGTCGCCGATCCCGAAGGCGCGCGGCTGGTGCTGCACGGCATCGACCTGCGCATCGCCGCGGGGGAGATGGTGGGGGTGATCGGGCCGAGCGGTGCCGGCAAGTCGACGCTGGTGCGCGCCCTGGTCGGGGCGCAGCCCGCAGCCGCCGGGACGGTGCGGATCGACGGCGCCGCGCTCGCCGACTGGCCGGCGGAGCAGCTGGCGGCGGCGATCGGCTATGTCCCGCAGGAGCCCACGTTGTTCGGGGGCACGATCAAGCAGAACATCGCCCGGTTCCGGAGCGCGGAAGGGAGCGAGGGGGCAGCGCTGGACGCGGAGGTGATCCGCGCCGCCCGCCAGTGCGGGGCGCACGACTTCATCCTGCGGCTGCCCCAGGCCTATGACACGCGGCTTGGATGGAACGGGGCCGGGCTGTCGGTGGGGCAGGCGCAGCGGATCGCGCTGGCGCGCGCGCTGTTCGGGCGGCCGCGCGTGCTGGTGCTGGACGAGCCCAACGCCAGCCTGGACGCCCAGGGCGAGGCGCAGCTCTCCGCGGCGCTCGCCGAGCAGAAGCGGGCGGGCGTCACCATCATCGTGGTCGCGCACCGCACCGGTATCCTGGCAGCGAGTGACAAGCTGGTGGTGCTGCGCGACGGCCGGCTGGAGATGTTCGACACGCGCGAGGCCGTGGTCCGCCAGCTTTCAAGCGGCCGCGCGATCGCGGACGACGCGGGGGGGAGCGCATGAGCCGGAGCCCGGTGGGAGGAATCCGAGGTGCCTTGGCGCCACGACGCGTGCCCGCCGCAAGCGTGACCGGCGCGGCCGGCGTGGCCGGAGCGGGCGATGCTGGCGCCGACGGCGTGGAGCGGGAGGGGCGGATCGGCTGGCTGCTGGTGCTGCTGTTCTTTGGCGTCTTCCTGGGCTGGGCGGCGTTCGTGCGGCTGGATGCGGCCGCCTATGCGGGCGGCGCGGTGGCAGTGGCGGGAAACCGTCAGGCGGTGCAGCACCAGCAGGGCGGCATCGTCGCCGCGCTGCTGGTGCGCGAAGGCCAGCGGGTGGCGCAGGGGCAGGTGCTGATCGAACTCGCCGGCAGCGAGACGCGCGCCCTGGAGCGCTCGCTTACCGCGCAGGTGATCGCGTTGCAGGCGCAGCGTGCGCGACTGACGGCGCAGCTGACCGGCGCGCCGCTGGAGCCGCCGCCGGGCTTTGCGAGCCTAGAAGGCGACGATCGTATCGAGGCGGAGCGGGCGATGGCCTTGCAGCGCCGCGAGCTCGCCGCGAGCGAGACGGCGCTCACCGACCAGCGGGTGGTGGTCGCGCAGCAGGGCGCGCAGCTGGTGTCGCGCAGCATCGGCATCCGCGAGCAGTTGCGGGCGATCGATGCGCAGCAGCGGCTGCTGGAGGACGAACTGCGCGGGATGCGGGCGCTGGCGGTGAAGGGCTTTGCGAGCGAGAACCGCATCCGCGCGCTGGAACGCAGCGCTGCCGCGCTGAAGGGCGAGGTGGGGCGGCTGCGCGCGAACGACGCGGAAGTGCGCGAGCAGATCGGCGAGAAGCAGCTGCAGAGCCGCTCGCTCACCTCCGACGACCGGCAGCAGCTGACGGACTTGCTCCGCACGACCGAATTCACGCTGAACGACCTGATGCCCAAGTTGAGCGCGGCGCGCGAGGCGCTGGCGAACACGCTGATCCGGGCGCCGGCGTCGGGCCAGGTCGTGGGGCTGACGGTGCACACGGTGGGCGGGGTGATCGGCGCGGGCGAGCGGCTGATGGAGATCGTGCCCGAGCGGGTGGCGCTGGTGATCCAGGCGCGGATCGCGCCCGACGACGCCGACGACCTGTTCGTGGGGCAGGAGGCGGAAGTGCGGATCCCGGCGCTCCATGCGCGGACGCTGCCGCCGATCCTGGGCACGATCAGCCGCTTGTCCGCCGACAGCTTCGAGGACCAGCGGACCGGCACCCATTACTACACGGGCGAGGTGGTGGTGCCGGAGGCGGGCCTGGCCGTCATGCGCCGCCACGCGCGCGGGCGGGAGATCAAGCCGGGGCTGCCCGTCGAAATCCTGATGCCGCTCCGACGCCGGACCCTGCTGCAATATCTTCTGGAGCCTCTAGACCAGAGTTTGTGGCAAAGCTTTCGAGAACATTAAAACATCGACCTGAACTCCGTTCGTCGTGGTTTCGGAACACAATCTTTTGCTTGACCGTTGAGACTGCGAAAGGAACTATCGTGGAGTCGGAGAGCGGGGCAGCCCGCCGAGGAGAGGATGACGATGAAGGTGCCGTTCGAACAGCTTGAAGACACGATGCCTGCATCGTTGGCACTGAGCTTCCTTATCTCAGCTGTGGTCGGTGCCGTGATCTGGTCGCTGGTGTTGTTCGCTATTCTCTGAACATCGGCTGCGGGCGGGGAAAACACTAGGCCGCGGGCAGGTTATTTGTGCAGCGCAACGGGCGTCGATCTTGGGTCCCATACGGGTAAGACTGGCGCCTTTGCTGTATTCAGCGGCGTTGAGCGCGGCGGAAGCAGGCTAGAAGTTCCGCAGGTGCGAACGTCTCGTCGGAGAACACAGCGGAGCCTCGACGTAGCTTCGTCGGGCTCCATTCGGAGCGTAGGATTGCGCGGCGCTCCAGCGACATCCGGCCTCCGCATGAAAGCCGGGCGGAGAGGCAAGTGCGCTGTGATGGCCGGCTGAGTCGCAGAACTGACGGAGCACCCGATTCGGGGTTTCAGGACGCGTCTGACACGACGCTGGTGTCCGATGGCGCTTTCCGAGGCGATCGATGGGTGCTCGCCGGCACGGCCCGTTTAATTGTCACACCTCCAGCGAAGGCGCGGTTGGCTCGTTCGAGGTCAGCCGCCGCATGCGGACGGGCCATGTCGCGGTGGTCTCCCAAGGTGGTGAGCGACGGTGAGGTCCTGCTGCGGGAAGCGGATGGGGAGCGACCTTGCCTTGGACGAGAGAGGTCCGGGTCGTAATGGCGCGCCGTGAAGTTCCCGGTCGCGGGACCGCGCCTGCCTAGAGGCGAGAAGGTCGCGCCGCTTCTTCCGGGTCGTGCGGGTTGCTGAAGACGTAGCGCGGCGTGTCGGCGTGCCGGCCCGCAGCGATGTTCGCGGCCGGCCGATCCCGACAGAGGCGCCAATAGGTGACGCTGCATCAAGCCGCGCGGCTGGTTCGCGTCCCTATTCGTGTCGAGAGAAGGCTGTGCCGAGCGCAAGGCGCCCGGATCAGGCCGCTCTGGCGCTCCGGCGGGGAGTCCTGGCCGTGCCGCGTGAGCCGTGCCGCGGATTAGACGCCGTCGTCGCCGAACGCCGGGGGCTCAGGCGTCGGCCGCTTGGGTGAGGGGGGCGAATACGAGCCGGTCGATGATGTCCGCGACCGCTCCTGCGTCCTCCTGGCGATCCGCTTCCAGCCACCACCGCAGGATCGCAAGCGTTGCGGCGACGCCGTGGGCGATGCCCAGGTCGCGGGGCAGCCATGGCTGGACGGGCGTCTCGACACCGCCGGCGGCGGCGATGGCGCGCGTAGTGATGTCGCGTCGCATGACCTCTCCCGCGCCGACGAGCAGGGCGCGGCACAGGGGGCGGCGGGCTTCGACGAACCTCGCCAGCGCCAGAGCCGCACCGTGCGTATCCTGTGCGATCACCAGCGGCGCGACGCGGGCGAGAAGCTCACCGATCCACTGATCGGCGATGTCGGCCAGCAATGCCTCCGTCGAGGGATAGTGGCGAAAGAAGGTCGCGTAGCCGACGCCGGCCCGCTTGGTGATCGCGGCCACGGTCACCTCCTCGAACGGCGTTTCCGTGACGAGGGCGAGCAGCGCGGCGTGCAGCGCGCGACGCGACTTGGCGATGCGGGGGTCCGCGTGTGCTGTGTCCCTTGACTTGCCCGACGGGGTCGCCACTTTATGATCCACCATGTATCATAACTAGGCGTATCGAGATGACCGATCAAGCGATCTCCGGTTTCTGCCCCGTGTCGGCGCGAGACGACCGCAAGTCGGCGGCTGTCGCGCGGGCGGGACAGGGCGGCGTGCAGATGCGCGTCGTGCGTGACTTCGCGGAAGCCCGCGGGCTGCTGCGCAATCCCGACGCGCGGCAGGCCGGGTTCCTGGCGGACCTGGTGAACAAGGTGTCGCTCACCCGCGCTCCGATCCTCTACCAGCACGGGGCGGAGCACCGGCGCCAGCGCGGCGCGACCGCGCGCTTCTTTGCGCCGCGAGTGGTCACCACCGCCTATCGCGCGCTGATGGAGCGCACGAGCGACGAACTGGTCGCGCGCCTCAGGGCGACAGGACGCGGCGATCTGGACACGCTCGGGCTGGAGATGGCGGTGACGATCGCGGCGGAAATCGTCGGGCTGACCGACAGCGAACGCGCCGGCATGGCGAAGCGGCTGGGCGCGCTGGTGACCGGCATGCCGCAGGGTGGATCGTGGCTGGCGACGATCCTCGGCTTCGCACGCGGGCAGCTGCGCGCGCTTAATTTCCTGCTGCGTGACGTCCGGCCGGCGGTCGCGGCGCGGCGTGTGCAGCGGCGCGACGACGTGATCTCGCACCTGCTGGACGAGGGCTATTCGGAGCGCGAGATCCTGACCGAATGCCTGACCTATGGTGCGGCGGGCATGATCACCACGCGTGAGTTCCTGACCATGGCCGGCTGGCACCTGCTGGAGGACGATGCGCTGCGCGACCGCTTCCTTGCGGGCGACGAGGGCTCGCGGATCGCGATCCTGGAGGAAATCCTGCGCCTGGAACCCGTCGTGGGCATGTTGTTTCGCAGGACCGAGGCCGAGAGCGAGGTCGTCGCGCTGGACGTGCGGGGTGCGAATGGCGATGCGGCGGCCGTCGGAAGCTGTCCGCATCGGCTCGATCCGGACCGAAGCCCGGCCGAACGGGTTGGACGCGCAGGGCTTGCGTTTGGCGACGGCGAGCATCGCTGCCCCGGAGCCCAGGTCGCGCTGCAAGAGGCGGCGATCTTCCTCGATCGGCTGCTGCGTGTCCCCGGCATCCGGCTGGCACGCACGCCGGACATCGGCTGGAACGCGCTGATCGCAGGCTATGAACTGCGCGGTGCGACGCTCGTGTGCGAAGGAGCAGCGGCATGATCGCGCGCTTCGCCATCGCCGCTGTTGCGGTGACGCTGCCGCTGGCGACAGCGGCACCGGCCGCCCCGACCAGTCCGGCCGGCCGCTGGCTGACGGAGGGCAATCAGGCGATCGTGGAAATCGCCCCCTGCGGGCCGGCGCTGTGCGGCGCGATCGTGAAGGTCCTGAAGCCCGATCCGAAGGCGCCGAAGACCGACGTCAACAATCCGGATCCCAGCCTGCGGAACCGCCCGACGAGCAGCCTGCGGATCCTGACCGGCTTTGCCCCGGACAAGGCGCGGTGGAAGGGGCAGGTGTACGATCCGCGCAGCGGCCGCACCTACAAGTCCTTCCTGGCAGTGCAGGCGGACGGGACGCTGGCGCTGACCGGTTGCGTCTGGAAGCTGTGCCAGACTCAATCCTGGCGGAGGGCGCAATGACCGGGCATGTCCGCGCCCCACGGCGTCAGCCCTGGGGCAAGGATCGCGATGTGGGAAGTGGTGCCCGGGGACGGGGTCGAACCGCCGACACTGCGATTTTCAGTCGCATGCTCTACCAACTGAGCTACCCGGGCATTCCGTCCTGAACCGGACAGAGCGCGCCTGTTAGTCGGCGGATTCGTCGCTGTCCAGCCCGCCCGCAGAAATTCTTTCAGACGGCGCTTGGGTGCCCGGCAGGCGATAGCCTTCGCCCAGCCAGTTGAGCAGATCGCGGTCGCGACAGCCCTGGCTGCAGAAGGGGGCGTGCTGCGCGGCCACGGGAGCACCGCACAGCGCGCAGACATCACGGGAAGCGCGCTTGGACATGGCCGGCGGATATGGCGAGGGCAGCGTCCTCCCGCAAGGCGACGGGCGCGCCGATGCGGTTTGCAAGCTCGGCCAGCCAGGCGGAGCGGGCGGCGAGATGGGCGATGAGCGCCGGGTGCGCGGTGAGCGTGCGCTCGCCAGCGCCGCCGGTGCGCTCGGCCACACGCAGCAGCGCGCGGGCGTGGGCGGCGACGGGGTCGTGCGCATAGACCTCGGGGATGGAGACGCGGGCGCGGCGGCGGACGATCTGAACGAAGCCGAAGCCGTTGACGGCGGTGCGCTCGAACGGCTGGGGCAAGGCAGCGTCGATGGCGGCGGCGGCGGCCTGGCGCGCGGTCTTGTCGCCGGCGTCGGGCAGGTCGATGCCGATCGAGCCGCCGATGTCGAGGCGGCGGATCGCCTGGGCCGCGGCGGCGGCGCCGGCGACCGCGAGCGCGGCGGGCGCCTGCTCACCGTCGACGTCGATCAGCGTCATCGCCGGGGTAAGCGAGAAGGTGAGGCTGCCGGTCACAAACGCCACGTGGCCGGTGACGGCTTCCTCCAGCAGCGTGGACCAGCCGGCGTCCTCCAACAGATCCGTGTCGAAGCGGCCGAGCAGCTGGGCGTCGGGGAGGCGTTGGAGGAGGTCGGGGCCGGGGCCGGGCTGTGCGTCTTCGGCTGCCGGGCGGGCGCGGGCGCGCTTGGGCTTGCCGGGTTCGGAGAGCGGGGGGCGGGTGATCTCGACCAGCAGCGTGGTGCCCTCGGGCGTTGCACGGGGCAGGGGAGCGAGCATCGCCTCGCCGCCGTCCCACACGACGACGCCTTCGTTGCGCTGGGTCAGTCGCTTGGCGAGGCGGGCCGCCAGCACCGTGCCGGCACGCAGGCTATCGTCGGGCTCGATACAGGCTTCGAGGATGGCGTTTTCGTCGACCAGTGCAGCGCGGGTCTCGCCGATCCCGCGCTCGACGATCCAGCGCGGCATTGCGTCAGGCGAAGCGGTAGCCGCTGGATTCCAGCAGCGCGCGGGTGTCGAACAGCGGCAGGCCGACGACGCCGGAGTGGCTGCCCGACAGGAAGCGCACGAAGCTTTCGGCGCGGCCCTGGATGGCATAGCCGCCGGCCTTGCCCTCACCCTCGCCCGAGCGGAGATACCAGTCGATCTCGTCGTCGGTGAGCCGCTTGAAGGCGACGACGGAGTCGGTGACGCGCACGCGCGCCTTGCCGTCGAGCCCGATCACGCACACGGCAGACAGGCAATGGTGTCGGCGGCCGGACAGCAGGCCGAGCATCGCGCGATGATCGGCTTCGTCGGCAGGCTTGTTGAGGATGCGGCGGCCGACGCCGATGGTGGTGTCGCCGGCAACGACGATCTCGTCCGGCTCGCGGGCGACGGCGCGCGCCTTTTCCTCGGCCAGCCGCAGCGCATAGGGGCGCGGCAGTTCGCCGGGGCGCGGCGCCTCGTCGATCTCCGGACCGACGATGCGATCGGGCACGACGCCGAGTCGCGCCAGCAGCTCGCGGCGGCGCGGGGAGGTGCTGGCAAGGACGAGCCGCATGGCTCGGGCCTTATTTGAAGCGGTAGGTGATACGACCCTTGGTCAGGTCGTACGGGGTCAGCTCGACGAGTACCTCGTCGCCGACCAGCACGCGGATGCGGTTCTTGCGCATCTTGCCGGCAGTGTGGCCGAGAATCTCATGGTCGTTCTCAAGCCGGACGCGGAACATGGCGTTGGGCAGAAGCTCCACCACCTGACCGCGCATTTCCAGAAGTTCTTCTTTTGCCAAAAAATCCTCGCAGGGCTGAAAAGTCGCGGTGCCTTACTCCGGGCGCCGCCAAAAGGAAAGGCGGACGCGGTTCCCGCACGGGCCGCCGCACATCCGATGCGCCCGATATGGGGAGGCTGTTGCCCAAAGTCCACGCAGCGCGGGCGCGCCTCAGGTGCCGGCGAGGGCGGCGAGCAGCAGCAGCGCGACGATGTTGGTGATCTTGATCATCGGGTTCACGGCCGGGCCGGCGGTGTCCTTGTAGGGATCGCCCACCGTGTCGCCAGTGACGGCGGCCATGTGCGCTTCCGATCCCTTGCCGCCGTAGTTGCCGTCCTCGATGTATTTCTTGGCATTGTCCCAGGCGCCGCCGCCCGAGGTCATCGAGATGGCCACGAACAGGCCGGAGACGATGACGCCGAGCAGCATCGCGCCGAGGGCGGCGAAGCCCTGCGCCCGGCCGGCGACCGCGGCGATGACGAAATAGACGAGGATCGGGGACAGGACCGGCAGCAGCGAGGGGACGATCATCTCGCGAATGGCGGCGCGGGTGACGATGTCGACGGTGTGGGCGTAGTTGGGGCGGCTGGTGCCGGCCATGATGCCGGGATCGTCGCGGAACTGGCGGCGGACGTCCTCCACCACCGATCCCGCCGCGCGGCCGACCGCGGTCATGCCGAACGCGCCGAAGAGGTAGGGGAGCAGCGCGCCGAGCAGCAGCCCGACGATGACGTACGGGTTGGATAGCGAGAAATCGACGGCGAGGTTGGGGAAGAAGCGGTTGAGGTCGGTGGTGTAGGCGCCGAACAGGACGAGGGCGGCGAGCGCTGCGGAGCCGATCGCATAGCCCTTGGTGACCGCCTTGGTGGTGTTGCCGACCGCGTCCAGCGCATCGGTACGCTGGCGGACGTCGTCCGGCAGGCCCGCCATCTCGGCGATGCCGCCGGCGTTGTCGGTGACGGGTCCATAGGCGTCGAGCGCCACGACCATGCCCGCGAGTGCCAGCAGCGCGGTGGCGGCAAAGGCAACGCCGATGATGCCGGCGAGTTGGTAGGATGCGATCACCGCGACGACGATCACCAGCGTGGGGAGGGCGGTGGACTCCAGCCCGATGGCGAGGCCCTGGATGACGTTGGTGCCGTGGCCGGTGGCCGACGCGCGCGCGATCGAGCGGACCGGGCGATAGCGGGTGCCGGTGTAATATTCGGTGATCCACACCAGCAGCGCGGTGACGCCCAGGCCGATCATCATGCACCAGAACAGGTCCATGCCGGTGAAATGGGTGGACGCGGTGGCGGCGGTGCCGAGCGCGCCTTCGACCGTCAGCGCATCGTCGAGGGGATCGAGGAAGCCGGCGCCGCCGATCACCTGGTCGAGGTCGCCGAGCGTCCAGCGGCAGGCGAGATAGATGAGCGGGACCGCGAGCACGATCGTGGTCCACAGCCCCTTGTAGAGCGCGCCCATGATCGAGCCGGTGCGGCCGAGCCGGACCATGTAGGTGCCGGCAATCGAGGCGAGGATGCAGGCGCCGCCCACCACCAGCGGCAGCGCCATCAGCGCGAGCAACTCGGCGGAGGACGCCTGCACCAGCAGCGCGATCGATACCATGGTGAGGCCCAAGGTGACGACATAGGTTTCGAACAGGTCGGCGGCCATGCCGGCGCAGTCGCCGACATTGTCGCCGACGTTGTCCGCGATCACGGCGGGGTTGCGGGGATCGTCCTCCGGGATGCCGGCCTCGACCTTGCCGACCAGGTCGGCGCCGACGTCGGCGGCCTTGGTGAAGATGCCGCCGCCCAGCCGGGCGAAGATGGAGATGAGCGAGGCGCCGAAGGCGAGCGCGGTGAGCGCCTCGACCACTTCGCGATCGTTGGGGGCATGGCCGGCGACGGAGACGAGATACCAGAAGAGGCCGGCGATCGCGAGCAGGCCGAGCCCTGCGACCAGCATGCCGGTGATGGCGCCCGATCGAAAGGCGAGAGTGAGGCCGGCCTGGAGCGAGCGGCGCGATGCTTCTGCGGTGCGGACGTTGGCGCGGACGGAAATGGTCATGCCGACATAGCCGGCCGCGCCCGACAGCAGCGCGCCGAGGACGAAGCCGCCCGCGGAGAGCAGGCTGACGGTTGGCACGAGGAGGATGGCGACGAGCACGCCGACGACGGCGACCGCGCGATACTGGCGCCCGAGATAGGCGCCGGCGCCCTCCTGGATGGCGGCGGCGATCGCCTGCATCCGGGCGTCGCCGGGGGAGGCGCGCAGCACCTGCATGCCCGTGAAGACTCCGTAGAGAACGGCGAGGACGCCGCATGCCATGGCGAAATAGACGATCGTCACTTGCCCCTCCTGTCCGAGGTGGCCCGGCGTTCGCGCGTCGGGTCTAACCCATCGGCGCGAGCATATGCCGATGCGGCGGGAGCACAAGGGCGTTCGGGTGAGGGAACAGCGCCGCCGACCGCACGCGCCTCTCCTTCCGCGCGCTTCTCCTTCCGTTTGTCTTGAGCAGGGATCGAGCTCCGTCGAGAGCCCGTGTCGAGAGAGCCGCGGCCGGTTTCTCGAGACGCCGTCTCGACAAGCTCGACGGCTCCTCGAAACGAACGGGGATGTCCGACCTCGCGGGGCGGTGACGACGCTGCGGATGCCCGTTCATTCTGAGGTGCCATTGAGCGAAGTCGAAATGGCGTATCGAAGGACCCGGCGGTGCTTCGATACGGGGCTTCGACAAGCTCAGCCCCTACTCAGCACGAACGGTTCTCGCTCTAGCCGCCGTGATGGGGCAAGCCGATCCGTAGGCAATCCCGTACCCCGGCGAAGGCCGGGGCCAGTTGGGGGACGGGAGCGAAGGTGCGTACCGTTACCTAGTGCGTCGCAATTGGATCCCGGCCTTCGCTGGGGTACGGGGTTCGGGGGTAGGCCTTGCCTATCCGCCGTGGTGTTGAAAGCCGAGCCGCGCTGGAAGCGGGATGGGGGCGCCGTTGTCGGTGAGGACGAGGCCGGGCTCGGCGTGGAAGCGCCCCACCTGGGTGGCAGGTACCGGCGGCGTGACGCCGGCCGGAAGCGCGAACAGCAGCTCGTAATCGTCACCCGCAGTCGCGGCGGCGAGGCGGGCGGCGGGGGAGTCGCCGGCGTGGCGGAGGAGGTCGGCGGAGCGGGGTACGTCGGCGAGGTCGATCGCGACGCCCAAGCCGCTGGCGGCGGCCATGCGGCTGGCGTCGAGCAGGAGGCCGTCGGATACGTCCATCATGGCGTGCACCACCGGTGCGAGCGTGCGGCCTTCCGCCAGGCGCGGGGTGGGGCGGCGGTAGCGGTCGAGCAGCGCCGGCGGGCCTTCGGCGCCGCGGGCGATGGCGAGGCCGGCACCGGCGTCGCCGATCGTGCCGGTGACCCACAAGGCGTCGCCTGCCCGCGCGCCGTCCCGGGCTGGCGTTGCCTCGCTGTGGCCGATCGCGGTGAGCGACAGGAAGCGGGGGCTGCCGGTGGGCTGGCGGACCGTGTCGCCGCCGAGCAGTGCGCAATCGAATTGAATCAGCGCGACCGCGAGGCCGGCGAGGAACGTGCGGTCCCAGGCGTCGTCGCCGAGCGGATAGCCGAGCAGCACGCCGACCGGCCTCGCCCCCTTGGCGGCGAGGTCCGAGAGGTTGGTCGCGAGCAGCTTCCAGGCGACGGTGTCGGCGGGATCGTCGGGCAGGAAATGCACGCCCTCCACCAGCAGGTCGCTGGTGAGGACGGTGGCGGGGGTGGTCCCGGCGGGCAGCACCGCCGCGTCGTCCGTGAGCCCGCGCGCGGCGGGGTGGAGCGGCAGCGCGCGCAGCGCCTCCAGGAACTCGGCCTCGGTCATGTGGTGGTTGTGCCCCAGGCGGGGCGGCGCGTCACGCCTCCGGCGCGTCCGCCGGGGTGGTCGAGCCGCCGCGCACGGTCTTGGCGACGCCGTCGAGCAGGCCGTTGACGAACCCCTTCTCGCGGCGGTCGTAAAAGGCGTCGGCGACGTCGATATACTCGCTGATGACGGCGGCGGCGGGCACGTCGACGCGGGCGATCAGCTCATAGGTGCCGGCGCGCAGGATCTGGCGCATCGGCTTGTCGAGGCGGTCGAGCGACCAGCCTTCGGAAAGCTTGGCGGTGATGGCGCGGTCGATCTCCTCGCGGCGCGCATCGACGCCGCGCACCACGTCGTCGAAGAAGGCGATGTCCGCCTCGGCATATTCCACGCCCTCGATGGTCGCGCCCAGCCGGTGCTGGTGGAACTCGTGGAGCAGCGTCGGGATCGGCGTGCCCTCCATCTCCTGCTGGTAGAGCGCCTGGACGGCAGCGAGGCGGGCGGCGGCGCGGGCCTGGCGGAGCGCACGGGGGCGGGGGTTGGGCGTGGTCATGATCAGGTCGTCCATTGGCCGGGGCGCAAGGAGAATGCGCGCGCCGGCGGGAAAGTTCAGGAAAGGCGGATCGCGACCGAGCGGGCGTGGGCGGGAAGCCCCTCCGCCTCGGCCAGCGTGACTGCGGCCGGGCCGATACGCCCAAGTGCCGCGGCATCCAAGCCCAAGAAGCTGGTGCGCTTCATGTAATCGAGCACCGACAGGCCCGACGCGAAGCGTGCGCGGCGGCCGGTGGGCAGCACATGGTTGGGGCCCGCCACATAGTCGCCGACCGCCTCGGGCGTGTGGCGGCCGAGGAAGACGGAGCCGGCGTTGCGCACACGGTCGAACAGCGGCTCGGGATCGTCGACGGCAAGCTCGAGATGCTCGGGCGCGAGGCGATCGACCAGCGGCATCGCCTGGTCGAGGCGTTCGACGAGCACGATCGCGCCGTTCGCGTCCCAGCTGTCGCGGGCGACCGCTTTGGTGGCGAGGGTCGCGATCTGGCGATCGACCGCCTCGGCCACGGCATCGGCGAACAGCGCGTCATCGGTGAACAGGATCGACTGGCTGGTGGGATCGTGCTCGGCCTGGCTGAGCAGGTCGGCGGCGATCCATTCGGGATCGTTGGCGCCGTCTGCCACCACGACGATCTCCGACGGGCCTGCGACCATGTCGATGCCGACGACGCCGTAGAGCTGGCGCTTGGCCTCCGCGACCCAGGCATTGCCGGGGCCGGTGACGACGTCGACCGGCTTGATGCGTTCGGTGCCATAGGCGAGCGCGGCGATCGCCTGCGCGCCGCCGATGCGCCACACCTCGTCCACGCCCGCGAGCGCGGCGGCGGCGAGGACGAGCGGGTTGACCACGCCATCGGGGGTCGGCGTCACCATCACCAGCCGCTCGACGCCTGCGACCTTGGCGGGGACCGCGTTCATGAGGACCGAGGACGGGTAGGCGGCGCGGCCGCCCGGCACATAGACGCCGGCCGCCTGAACGGCGCGCCAGCGGGCACCCAGGCGGACGCCCGCGTCGTCGACCTGGTCGCTGTCGGCGGGGCGCTGCTTGGCGTGGTAGGCGACGATGCGGTCGTGGGCGAGTTCGAGCGCGGCGCGCAGATCGGGGGCGAGCCCTTCGAGCGCGGCGATGCAATCGGCCTGCTCGATGCGCCAGCCAGTCTCCTCCGGATCGTGGCGGTCGAAGCGGCGGGTGAAGGCGGCGAGCGCGGCATCCCCCTCGTCGCGCACGGCGGCGAGGATCGCGCGCACGTCGCGGGCGACATCGGCGTCGGCCTCGCGGCGGGCGTCGACGAGCTCGGCGAAGCCGCGCTCGAAATCGAGGTCGGTGAAGTCGAGCCTCAGCATGCGGTCTTCTCCATCACCGCACGGCGGAACGCGTCCACCAGCGGCACCACGTCCGGCCGGGTCTTGAAGGCGGCGCGGTTGGCGACGAGGCGCGAGCTGACCTCGGCAATCACCTCGACCTCGACCAGGCCGTTTTCCTTGAGCGTACGGCCGGAGGAGACGAGGTCGACAATGCGCGGCGCGAGGCCGAGCACGGGGGCGAGCTCCATCGCGCCGTTCAACTTCACGCACTCCGCCTGCACGCCGCGGCGGGCGAAATGCTGGCGGGTGACGTGCGGGTATTTGGTGGCGACGCGCACATGGCTCCAGCCGCGCGGATCGTCGTGCTCGGCCATGCCGGCGGGCTCGGCGACCGAGATGCGGCAATGGCCGATGCCCAGGTCGACGGGCGCGTAGAGCTCCGAATATTCGAATTCGGCGAGCACGTCGGAGCCGACGATGCCGAGCTGGGCGGCACCGTGCGCGACGAAGGTCGCGACGTCGAACGCGCGCACGCGGATCAGGTCCACGGCGGGCGTGTTGGTGCGGAAGCGCAGCGCGCGGCTGCCCTCGTCGGAAAAGGCGGGTTCCGGCACGATGCCGACGGCCGCCAGCAGCGGCAGCGCCTCTTCGAGGATGCGCCCCTTGGGGACGGCGAGAATGAGCGGATCGGTCATGAGCGGCGCGGCTTTACTTGGGGTGCGCGACCGGCGCAACTCGGCCGGGCCCGGCCGGGATCACGCGCCATCGAGTTCGGGATAGTGGCGGAAGATGCCGTCCTCGTTGAACGACAGGCGTCGATCGCTCGCAAGATAGGCGGCGACGCCCGGCAGGGAGCGGACGAGGCCATGGATCTTGAGCAGCGCGGGATAGTCGTGCTCGATCGCCGCCATGCGCCGCGGGAACATGTAGCGCAGGCCCTCGACCAGCTGGAACAGCGAGGTGTCGGCATAGGTCCAGCGATGGTCGATCAGCCATTCGCCAGGGTTCGCCTGTGCCGCGCCGTCGAAGTGCTGGAGGAACTTCGGGATGCGCTCGGCCCGGAACTGCTCGGCGGCGCGCAGCGCCTCCGCCTTCTGGTCCTCGTAATATTCGCCCATGGCGACGGGATGGTGGATGTTGTGCACCTCCGCCACCATGTCCGCGATGGTGAGCTGGAGCTGGTGGAGCCACAGCCGGTCGGAAAGGCGCGAGGGCGCCAGGTCGTGGTGCTCGCCCAGATAGAGCAGGATGTTGGCGGTCTGCGCGATCACGAAGCCCTGGAGCTCGAGATAGGGCGGGGCGAAGGGCGGGCGCTGGGTGTAGCGGGCCATGTCGTCGACCAGCGCCTGAGTGCCGCGTTCGCGGGCGCAGTCACAATATTCGATACCGGCCGCTTCCAGTGCCAGGCGCACGAACTCGCCGCGACCCTGGATCTCAGGCCAGTACCAAAGATTGTACGACATCGGCGCTACTCTCCTGGAGCGCGGGCCCGGATTGCCAGCGCGTGGACGCGGTCTATGAGCAGGTCGGACAGGGCCTGGTTCACCAGCCGCTGGCGCTCAACGCGCGAGCGGCCCGCAAAGGCCCGGCTTTCGACCACGACGGTGAAGTGGGATTCGCCGGTGCCGTTGTCGCCGCTGTGGCCGGCATGGCGGCCGCTGTCGTTGATGACTTCGAGATGCGTCGGGGCAAGCGCCTCCGTGAGGCGAGCGGTGATTTCGGAGGCGATGGGGCCGGTAGCGGTGGTCTGCATCGCGCCTATATAGTGGGTTTGCATGAGGGAGTCGCGTGGCACGCGAGAAGATTGGGAAGGACCGGCCGAACACGCGGTTCCATGGTCGAGTGGAGAGTGGGCGGGCCTGTGAGGCACCGGGGTGCGTCGAGGCGGGCGAGTTTCGCGCGCCGCCGCTGGAAGGCGCGCCGCAAGGTAGCGATCGGCCGGCAGGCTATCGCTGGTTCTGCCTGGACCATGTCCGCCAGTTCAACGCCGGCTATAACTATTTCGCGGGCATGACCGTCGAGGAGATCCACGACGCCCAGCGGCCCTACGCCGGCTGGGAGCGGGAGACGCGTGCCTTTGCGAGCGCGGGCGGCGACCGGGGCCCGCGCTGGGCGGACTTTGCCGATCCGCTCGATGCGATCGGCGCGAAGTTCAAGGCGAACGTGCGGGCCGAGCGCAAGGATGGGCGGCCGCTGACTCCGGGCGACCGATCGGCGCTGAAGGTCATGGGGCTGGAGGTCGATGCCGACCGCACGGCGCTGCGCAAACGCTACAGCGAGCTGGTGCGGCAGTATCATCCGGATCGTAACGGCGGCGATCGAAGCCATGAAGGGGCGCTGCAAAAGGTCATCGCCGCCTATCAGCAGCTCAAGGGGTCGGCGGCGTTCGCCTGACGGCATCGGTCATGCCTTTGCCGGTGACCCGGCCACCCGGCGGGCGACTGCCTCCAGCTGCGCCGCGACGGCAAGCCAGCCGGTTTCGAACTCCATTGCGCGGTGCTTCTCGCAGTCGTCTGCCGTCCAATGGCGGGCGGCCGCACGGTAGCGCGTGCCCGCGCCCTCGGGCGTGAACTCGAACAGTCCGATGAAGGGGAAGGGGTTGCCGGGCTGGGGACGCCAGCCGGGGAGGAGCGCGTTGGTGAGCACCACGCGCTGCGCGGGGACGGCTTCCAGGATCAGGCCTTCGTCGTCGTGACGCTCGCCGTCCGGGCTGATCATCGTCGTCGCGAAGCGGCCGCCGGCTTGGAGTTCCAGCGCGTGGAGCTCGGTGCGCCACGGAAGTGGACACCACCATTCCGCCAGATGCTCGCGCCATGCCTGCCAGATGGCGCTGACGGGCGCGTCGAGGACGCGTTCGATGGCGAGCTCGTGATTCATACGGCGTCTCCGCGTCGTGCCGCCTCGATCGCGGCGATGTCGATCTTCACCATGCCCATCATCGCCTGCATCACGCGGGCGGCGGCGGCCGGATCGGGATCGGCCAGCGCGTCCATCAGGGCACGCGGGACGATCTGCCAGCGGACGCCCCAGTGGTCGCGGCACCAGCTGCAGGCGATCTCCGTGCCGCCACCCTGGATGATGGCGTCCCAATAGCGATCGGTCTGGGCCTGATCCTCGGTCATCAGCTGGAAGGAAATCGCGTCGGTGAAGGCGACGCCCGGCCCGCCGTTGAGCGCGAGAAAGGCGTTGCCTGCGATGGTGAAGCCGACCGTCAGCACGTCGCCCGCCTTGCCCGCCGGCCAGTCGGTGGTGGCCCGGTGGACGTCGGTGATGCGGCTGTCGTCGAAGCTGTCGACGTAGAAGCGGGCGGCCTCCTCCGCGCAGCCGTCGTACCAGAGGCAGGCGACGACTTTCGCCGGGGTGCTCATGCTGCGGCCTTGGCCGAGGCGACGACGCCGAACTGGGCGCCATGGGGATCGCTGGCGACGATGATGCGCTCGTCGCCGGGCACGTCCATCGGGCCCATGTGGACGATGCCGCCGGACGCCACTACCGCGGCCGCGGCGGCGTCGATGTCGGCTGCGCGGAAGTAGAACTGCCAGGCGGGCGGTGGGGCATCGGCGGGGCACTGCATGATCGCGCCGATCATCTCGCCGCCCGCCTCGACGAAGACATAGTCGCCCATGTCGCCCATCGGCATGCGATCGGGATAGGCCCAGCCGAACACCTCGGCATAAAAGGCGAGGGCGCCGGCCTGGTCGGGCGTGGTCAGTTCGTTCCAACCGCACTTGCCCGGGCCGCTCGCCTGCCAGGCATGGCTCGCCTCGTCCATTTCGCCGCGCATCACGTAGAAGGAGATGCCCTGCGGGTCGGCCACCAGCGAGAAGCGGCCGACGCCCTCCATCGTCTGCGGCGGGACGTGCACGCTGCCGCCGAGCGCCTGGATCCTCGCGACGGTCGCATCCACGTCGTCCACCCCGACGTAGAACAGCCAGCCGGGACGGGCGCCGCCGGCTTCCATCTCGGGCGCCAGGCGCATCATGCCGCCGACCTGTCCCTGGCCGGTGTCGAGCAGCCGATAATCCAGCGCCGAAGACATGGGCGCACCCACGCTCCAGCCGATCACCGCTTCGTAGAAGCCGCGCGCAGCGTCGGGATCGGGGGTGAGCAGTTCGTACCAGATCGGAAAGCCGTGCGGATTGCGCATGGGATGCTCCTATTGGTCGAGGATGGGGAGGAAGCCGCCGAAGATCATGCGCTTGCCATCGAACGGGACGGTGCCGGGATCCTGCATGCGCGGATCGCCCATCACCTTGGCCTGGCCGGTGTCGCGCACCTCCCTGGACGGCCATTCGATCCAGGCGAACACCACCTTCTCGCCGTCCGTCACCTTGGTCGCGCGGTTGAAGTCGGTGCGCTTGCCGTTGGGCAGGTCGTCGCCCCAGGCCTCCACGACGCGGGTGGCGCCATGTTCGAGGAAGACCGGCGCCGCCCGGCGCGCCAGGTCGAAGAAGGCGTCCTTCTGGTCGGGTGCCACGGGGATCAGGAAGCCGTCGACATAGCCGGTGGCGCCGCCTGGCCCCTCGTCGAGCAGCGGATCGAAGCCGGCGAAGATCATGCGGCTGCCGTCGAACGGCATCTCGGCCATGTCCTCCATGCGGGGATCGTCCATCATGGCTTGGAGCGCCGCATCATAGGCGGCCTGATCGGCATATTCGATCCAGCTGAACACGACGGTCTCGTCGTCCTTTGCCTGCACCGCGCCCCGGAAGTCGGTGACCGTGCCGTCGGGCACGTCGTCGCCCCAGGCCTCGACCATCCGGCGGGCGCCGAACTCCTTGAACAGCGGCAGCGCCTGGGCGGCATGGTCGCGATAGGCGTCGCGATTGGCGGTGGGCACCGCGGCGACGAAGCCCTGGATGAAGGTCATGCGTCCTCTTCCTGCATGGCGAGCATCGCCGCGGATTGCGGCGGCTGCCCGGTGAAGCCCTTCCGCTGCGCGTCGAGCGCGCGGCCGAACGCGGGCCGAGCCTCTCCGCGGGCGACATAGGCGGCGAGCGCCGGATGCGCCTCGACCAACCCGCTGCCGCGCAACTGCCGGAGCGTGGAGACCATCATCAGGTCCCCGGCGGAGAAGTCGCCGTCGAGCCATTCCGCCTCCCCCAGCCGCGCCGCGAGGTCGCCGAGCCGGTCCTGCACGCGGGCGCGCACCACCGGCAGCCGGTCCTTCGCCCAGGGCATGTCACGCTCGAACAGCGACGCCATGCCGAAGTCGGCGATCGGCAGTTCGACGCTGTTGAGTGCGGCGAACATCCATTGGATCGCGCGGGCTTGGCCTGCGGGGTCGGCCGGAAGCAGGCCGCTGCCGCTGCGTGCAATGTGCAGCACGATTGCGCCGGATTCGAACAGCACCAGATCGCCGTCCTCATAGGTCGGCACCTGTCCGAACGGCTGGAGCGCGCGGTGGGTCGACCCCTTCTGGCTTCCCTGCGGCAGGTAGCGGACCGTGTAGGGCCGCCCGGTCTCCTCCAGCGCCCAGCGCACCGGCAGGTCGCGCACCAGGCCGCGCGCGAAATCGGGGACCCAGTCATAGGCGGTGATCACGGGCGGGGTCATGCGTCTCCCTCCTTCTTCTTGCCCTTCAGGAGGGCATAGATCGCCATGGCGTGGCCGTGGCCCAGGCCGAAATCGGCCTTGAGCCAGTCGGTGACCTCGGTCGCCTTCACGCCCGGCGCGATGCCGCCTTCGCTGGTGAGGCCGCGGGACGCCGCGAGCGCGCGGAAATCCGCGGGCGTCTTGCCGGTGTTGCGCTCGATCGTGTCGAGATAGGCCTGGAAGGACATGTCACGCCTCTGCCGGCTGGGCCTGGGTGGCGGTCGCGGCCGCCATGTCCATGGTGAACGGGCCCCAGCCGTGGCCGTCGAGATCGTCGAAGGCGCGGCTGTACATGAAGCCGAGATCCTCGGGATCGTGCATCTCCGTGCCTCCGGCGGCGATCGCGGCCTCGGTGATCGCGTCCACCTCCGCCCGGCTGTCGAAGGAGAGTGCGAGCAGGGCGCCGCTGTGCGTCCGTGCCTCGATGATCTCCTTGTTCGTGAAGGTTCGGTAGAAGGCATGGTCGAGCAGCATGACGTAGATGCTGTCCGACCAGACCATCGCCGAAGCCTGTTCGTTGCAGAAGGTCGGGTTCTTTTCGAAGCCGATCGCTTCGTAGAAGGCGGTGGCCTTGGCCACGTCGGCAACCGGCAGGTTCACGAAGATCGCGCGGGGCATCAGACATCCTCTCCGACTCGTTGTTTGACCAGCATGCCGCTGCTACTTACCTTTGACAACTATGGAGTCACAAAAAATAACTAACGTGGAAAAGCGGTGGTACGACGACGCCTGTGGCGCGGCGCTGGGCATGGAGTTCGTCGGCGAGCGCTGGGCGCTGCTGATCATGCGCGAGCTGTTGCTGGGGCCGCGGCGGTTCGGGGAATTGCGCAGTGGGTTGCCGGGACTGAGCGCCAACGTGCTAACCCAGCGGCTCGCTTCGCTGGAGCGGTCGGGGATCGTGCGACGGCGCCGGCTGCCGTCGCCGGCCAATGTCCAGGTGTACGAACTCACGCCTTGGGGACGGGAGAGCGAGCCGGTGATCCTGGCGCTCGCGCGCTGGGCGCTGCGCTCCCCGGCGCATGACCCGAGCCTGCCGTTCTCGCCCGTGTCGCTGCTGCTGTCGCTGCGCATGCTGCTGGTGCCGGGGCGGGCGGGCGACTGGCAGGCGGCCGCCGGCATTCGTACGGGCGAGGAGACGTTCGAGGCCCGGCTGGCGCAGGGCGAGTTGAAGGTGGCGCGGGGGCCGATGCATGGCATGGAGGCGGTGCTGGCGGGCACGCCGTCCGCCTTCCTGCCGGTGATCTACGGCGGCATGCCGCTGACGGCAGCCGAGAAGGCGGGAATGCTTCGCGTCGAAGGGAACCGTGCGGTCGCGGAGCGGTTCGTCACTCTCTTCGCCCTGCCGGACAAGGTGGCCGTTGAGTAAGGCCCCGCGTTCGTCCTAAAGCGGGGCCAAGCCCCCGGCGAAGGGCACGAAAGGCTTTCATGACCAGCACCTCCGACCTCCAGCTCGACCGCAGCGAAACCACCGTCCTCGACGCACCGGACCGCACCGTGGAGGTGCGCGAGGTGTTCGGCATCGACACCGACATGAAGGTGCCGGCCTTCAGCATCGCCGACGAGCGCGTTCCGGATGCCGATCCCGCCTATGTGTTCGATCCGGACACCACGCTCGCGATCCTGGCGGGCTTTGCGTACAACCGCCGCGTGATGGTGCAGGGCTATCACGGCACCGGCAAGTCGACGCACATCGAGCAGGTCGCGGCGCGGCTCAACTGGCCGTCGATCCGCATCAACCTGGACGCGCACATCAGCCGCATCGACCTGATCGGCCGCGACGCGATCGTGCTGAAGGACGGGCAGCAGGTCACCGAGTTTCGCGAGGGCCTGCTCCCCTGGGCGCTGCAGACCCCCACGGCACTGGTGTTCGACGAATATGACGCCGGTCGCCCGGACGTGATGTTCGTGATCCAGCGTGTGCTGGAGACGGAGGGCAAGCTGACGCTGCTCGACCAGAACCGCGTGATCCGCCCGAACCCGTATTTCCGCCTGTTCGCGACGGCCAACACGGTGGGCCTGGGCGACACCAGCGGGCTGTATCACGGCACCCAGCAGATCAACCAGGGCCAGATGGACCGCTGGAACATCGTGGTGACGCTCAACTACCTGCCGGCCGAGACCGAGGCGAACATCGTGCTCGCCAAGTCGGGCGAATACGACCAGGCCGGCGGCAAGGAGACGGTGCAGAAGATGGTCCGCGTGGCAGAGCTCACGCGCCGCGGCTTCATCAATGGCGACATCTCGACCGTGATGAGCCCGCGCACCGTCATCACCTGGGCGCAGAACGCGCTGATCTTCAAGGACGTGGGCTTCGCCTTCCGCCTGTCGTTCCTCAACAAGTGCGACGAGGCGGAGCGCGGGCTGGTGGCGGAATATTACCAGCGCGTGTTCGGCAAGGACCTGCCGGAAAGCGTGGCGAAGAAGGGTTGAACCCCGGGAGGGGGTGGACTAACTCATTGGTCCACCCACGTGGAGGCGCGCGATGGCCGAGGCCGACCCGCACAAGATCTACAATGTCCACGAGGCGAAGACCCACTTCTCCCGGTTGATCGACCGTGCGCATGCGGGCGAGGAGATCGTGCTCGCCAAGGCGGGCGTACCCTATGCCAAGCTGGTGCCGGTAGCGCCGCCCAAGCAGGAGCCGCGCCGCCCCGGCCGGTTCGCGCACCTGCGCAAGGACGTGCCCAGCGACATCTGGTTCGAGCCCGAATACAGCGATGCCGAACTGGACCGCTTTGCGGGCACGTTGGCGGATCTCTGACGCTTGGCCTATCTGCTCGACACGCATGCGCTGATCTGGTGGTGGCTTCAGGACCCGAAGCTCTCGCAAGCGGCTGAGGACGCGATCGCAAGCCGGGCGGCGCACGTGTTCGTGAGCCCGATCTCCGCGTTCGAGATCGCGCTGAAGGTACGTCAGAGTCGCCTGGCGGCAATGGCCGAGCCGCTTCGGCAGTTCGAAGACGCCGTGGCGGCGGACGGCATGACGCACCTGCCGCTGCGGCACGACCATTGCCGCACGGCCGGGCTGATGGAGAGCGAGCATCGCGACCCGTTCGACCGGCTGATCGCGGCGCAGGGCCTGACGGAAGGCCTGATTGTGATCACAAAGGACCCGCAGTTTGCGGCGTTCGGATGCGAGACGCTTTGGTAATGGCGACGGACACGCTTCTCGACCAGTTCCGCGACGCACTGCGGGGCACCGCGCGCGCGCTTTCGGGCGATGCGGAGGTGGAGCTTGGCTTCACCGCCGATGCGCCCGCGGCATCCGGTCGGCACATCAAGGTGCCGATGCCCGCACGCGCGCTGCCGCCCGAGCAGGTGGCGGAGGCGCGCGGCTTTGCCGACGGCTTCGCGCTCCGCATGCGGCTGCACGACCATGCGCTGCATGCGCGCAACGCCCCTGCCGATGCGGTCGCGCGCGCGGTGTTCGATGCGGCGGAGACCGCACGCGTCGAGGCACTGGGGTCCGAGGGCTATGCGGGCATCGCCGACAACCTGGACCAGGCGCTGGCGATGCGGTTGCGTTCCGATCCGCTCGCGCGGGCGCGCACCCGAGCCGAGGTGCCGCTGTCGACTGCGGTGGGCCTGATGGTGCGCGAGCGGCTGACGGGCAAGCTGCCGCCGGCGTCGGTGGCCCCGGGCATGGCGCTGGTGCATGATTGGATCAAGGAGCGGGCCGGCGAGGCGCTCGATGCGCTGGCGGCGAGCGTGGGCGACCAAGCGGCGTTCGCGCGTGCGACCACGCGCATGCTCGAGGGCCTGGAACTGGTGCAGGGCGAGGTGGAGCCCGAGGACAGCGACGAGGGCGGCGAGGAAGACGAGAGCACCGAGGATCAGTCGCAGGACGAGGGCGACGACGGTGAGGCCGAGGAGCAGCCTGGCGGCGAGGGCGAGGTAGAGGCGCGCGGAGAGGACCGGCGCGACCAGGACGCAGGCGGCGAGGGCGAGGAACGGTACGACGACGCGGCCGAGGATGGCGAGGGCGAGCCCGGCGACGAGGGCGAGGGCATGATGCCGGTGCGCCCGAACCGCAACTGGTCCGACCAGCCGGCGCAGTTCGACTACAAGGCGTTCACGACCGCGTTCGACGAAGTGGTGGCGGCAACCGAGCTGTGCGACTCCGACGAGCTCGATCGGCTGCGCGCCTATCTGGACCAGCAGCTGATCCAGCTGCAGGGCGTGGTGACCAAGCTGGCCAACCGGCTCCAGCGACGGCTGATGGCGCAGCAGTCGCGCAGCTGGGACTTCGACCAGGAAGAGGGGATGCTCGACGCCGCTCGGCTGGCGCGCGTCGTCATCAACCCCGGCCAGTCGCTGTCGTACAAGATCGAGCGCGAGGCCGAGTTCCGCGACACGGTGGTGACGCTGCTGATCGACAATTCGGGATCGATGCGCGGGCGGCCGATATCGATCGCGGCGATCAGTGCCGACATCCTGGCGCGCACGCTGGAGCGGGTGGGCGTCAAGGTCGAGGTGCTGGGCTTCACGACGCGTGCCTGGAAGGGCGGCCAGTCGCGCGAGGCGTGGCTGGCGGCAGGGCGCCCGCCGCAGCCCGGCCGCCTGAACGACGTTCGCCACATCGTCTACAAGCAGGCCGACGAGCCGTGGCGCCGCGCCAAGAAGGCGCTGGGCCTGATGATGCGTGAGGGGCTTCTCAAGGAGAATATCGACGGCGAGGCGCTGCTGTGGGCGCACGGGCGGCTGATCGCCCGGCCGGAGGACCGCAAGGTGCTGATGGTCATCTCCGACGGCGCGCCGGTGGACGATTCCACCCTGTCGGTGAACTCGGGCAGCTATCTGGAAAAGCACCTGCGGCAGGTGATCGGCTGGATCGAGGGGCGGTCGCCCGTCGAGCTGGTGGCGATCGGCATCGGCCATGACGTGACCCGCTGGTATTCGCGCGCGGTGACGATCATGGATGCCGAGCAGCTTGCCGGCACGATGATCGACCAGCTCGCCGCCCTGTTCGACACGCCGTGAAGGACGTGGAGCCGCCGGCGGGCGGCTTCGCCGGGCCGGTCAAGCGATCGGTGACGATCGCCGGGCACCAGACCTCCATCAGCCTCGAGCCGCTGTTCTGGCAGACGCTGGAACGGGCGGCGGCGGCGCGTGCGCTGCCGCTCAACGCGCTGATCGCCGCCATCGACGCCGCCCGCATCCAGTCCGACGATCCGCCCAACCTCGCCAGTGCGCTGCGCTCCTGGCTACTCAGCGACATCTTGATACAAAGCTGATAGTCACTCGCAATAGCGTTGACTCTGCAAACTCCTCGCAATAGCAGTGCTGCGACAACTGCATTGGGGGGAAATTTCTTGAAACAGCACATCGCTGCCCGGACACCTGGCGCGACCTTCCTGGCGCTTTCCTGCGTCGGCTTCATTGCCTCCAGCCCGGCTGCCGCCGCTCCTGCGGATCCGGTCGTGAAGCATGGTACGACCGAGCCGGACGACCAGATCCTGCGCACCGACGAGGTGGTGGTGACCGGCGAGGTCTATTCGCCGCGCCAGGAGAGCCCGAAGAACACCCGCAAGGTCCGCGACATGCCGCAGACCGTGACGGTGATCACCAACGAGACCATCGAGCAGCAGAACCTGCTGACGCTGCGCGACGTGCTGACGACGGTGCCGGGCATCACCTTTGGCGCGGGTGAGGGCGGCGCCGGCTTTGGCGACGCGATCAACCTGCGCGGCTATTCGGCCAACAGCGACATCACTCAGGACGGGGTGCGCGACAGCGCGCAATACACCCGCACGGACTCGTTCAACCTGGAACAGCTGGAGGTCGTGAACGGCGCCAACTCTGTTTATGCCGGATCGGGTTCGGTCGGCGGGTCGATCAACCTGGTGACCAAGCGCCCGCTGGCGATCGACCGCACGGTGGTGACCGGCGGCATCGGCACCGACGACTATTACCGCGGCACCGTGGACACCAACGTCCGGGTCAGCGACCTGGTCGCGGTGCGGCTGAACGCGATGGCGCACAAGAACGACGTGCCGGGCCGCGACGTGGAGAACTACCGCCGCTGGGGCCTGGCGCCGTCGGTGACGATCGGGATCGAGGGGCCGACGCGGCTGACCTTCCAGTACCTCCACCAGGAGGACGAGAACATCCCGCAATATGGCGTTCCCTATTACATCAACGCGACGAACGACGGGCCGCTGCCGGGCGTCGACCGCAGCAGCTATTACGGCTTCCGCAACATCGACACGCAGGAAAGCAACGTCGACCAGTTCACCGCGACGTTCGAGCACGAGTTCAGCGACCGGGTGAGCATCCGCAACCTGACCCGCTGGCAGGACGTGCGCCAGCTGACGCTGGTCGATCCGCCGCAGGGGACGTTCTGCCTGGCAGATAACCTGACCGCCGTGGGGGCGCCCTGTACGAATACCCAGGGCCAAGTTGTGGCGCCGGCGGGCTTTTACCTGCCGTCCGGCCCGCGCGGGAACACGCGCGACACCCGCAACCAGCTGGGGTTCAACCAGATCGACCTGCGCGCGGTGGTGGACACCGGGGGCATCGAGCACACCATCACCCTGGGTGCGGCGGTCAGCTGGGAGAAGTTCTTCCTGTCGAGCGGCAATTCGCTGCGCAATTCGGACGGATCGACGCCGTTCACCAGCCTGCCGCTGATGTCGATCGGCAACCCGAACGACGTGGTGACCGGACCCGCCGGCTTCACCTATGGCAACAACGTCTACGACGGGCCGGTGAACTTCATCCCCAGCGCGCGCCAGACCGGGGTGCTGGAGAACTACGCCGCTTACTTCTTCGACGCGATCAAGTTCTCGGATCACTTCGAGATCAACGGCGGGGTCCGCTACGAGCACAACAAGGGCTGGAACCGCAGCGACGTCGTGCAGGCGACGAGCACCGGCGCGCTGCCGCTGGGCACGGTCACGCCGGGCGAGCGCCTCGACAACAAGGACAATCTGTTCTCGTACCGCATCGGCGCGGTCTACAAGCCGGTCGAGGCGGTCAGCCTCTATGCCGCCTACGGCAATTCGGAGACGCCGTCGAAGACCTCGGTCAACGGCTCGTGCACCGAAGCCACCTGCAACGTGAAGCCGGAGAGCGCCAAAAACTACGAGATCGGCGCCAAGGCGGAGCTGTCGGACGGGCGCCTGCTGCTGACCGCGGCCCTCTTCCGCAACGAGCGCGACCAGTACAAGGTGGCGACGGGTGATCCGACGATCCCCGAGCAGCAGCTCGACGGCAAGTCGCGGGTCGACGGGATCGCGCTGGGCGCGGTAGGCCGGATCACGCCCGCTTGGACGATCACCGCCAACTACACCTATCTCGACAGCGAGGTGCTGCGCAGCATCGCCCGCAACTCGCCCCCCGGCACGATCGACCCGCAGCGGGGCAATCCGCTCACCAACACGCCCGAGCATTCCGGCAGCCTGTTCACCACCTATCGCCTGCCGTTCGGGCTGCAGCTGGGCTATGGGCTGACCTATCAGGGCAGCTTCTACCTCAGCAACAGCACGCCGGACGCCGCCACCGTGCTGTACAAGGTCGACGACTATCTCGTGCACAACGCCTATCTGGCGTACGACTTCACGCCGAACTTCTCCGCGCAGCTGAACGTCAAGAACGTGGGCGACACGGAATATTACACCCGCGTGCGCAACAACGCCTCGACAGGCGTGGGCTGGGCGACGCCGGGCGAAGCACGCTCTGCGGTGCTGACGCTCAGCTACCGCATGTAAGCAAGACTCGGCCGCGGTGCTCCAAAGAGTGCCGCGGCCAACCCGCAAGAGAAAGCCGCCGCCATGCTGATCGCCATTCCCGAGGTGCTCGATGCCGCTGCCGTCCGGCGGCTGCGGGGGATCATCGACGCGGCCGAATGGGTGGACGGCAACGTCACCTCCGGCCACCAGTCGGCGCTCGCCAAGCGCAACGAGCAACTGCCGGAAGCGTCGGCGGCCGCAAAGGAAGCGGGCGGCATGATCCTGGACGCGCTGGGCCGCACGCCGTTGTTCGTGGCGGCGGCGCTGCCGGCCAAGGTGTTTCCGCCGCTGTTCAACCGCTATGGCGTCGGCCAGACCTTTGGCGCGCACGTCGACAACGCCGTGCGCATCCAGCGCGGCACCGATTTCCGCATCCGCAGCGATCTTTCGGCGACGCTGTTTCTGGAGGACCCGGCTGCGTACGACGGCGGCGAGCTGGTGATCGAGGGGCAGTTCGGCGTGCAGAGCGTCAAGCTGCCGGCCGGCCACATGATCCTCTATCCCGCCTCCAGCCTGCACCGCGTGGAGCCGGTGATGCGCGGGCGGCGGGTCGCGTCCTTCTTCTGGATGCAGTCGATGGTGCGCGACGATGGCGAGCGCCGGATCCTGTTCGAGCTCGACCAGTCGGTGCAGCGGCTTGCCGGCGAACTGGGCCATGCCGATCGCTCGGTAATCGAGCTGACCGGCGTCTATCACAACCTGCTGCGGCGCTGGGCGGAGGTCTGAGCACCAGTTGCGACTTGTTCGCAACTTCTGCCTGCCCTATGCCCGCGCCATGCCGGCGAGAGACCATCCGGAGCTGCGACCGTGACGCGGGCGACCGTCCGCGCCTGGTACCTGGTGCACAAATGGACCAGCATCGTCTGCACGGCGTTCCTGCTGATGCTGTGCGTGACCGGCCTGCCGCTGATCTTCCATGACGAGATCGACCGGTTGAGCGGCGGCGACGTGGCCGCGGGCATGACGGGGCAGGGATCGTCGGGCGAGGGGCCGGGGCTGCTGCCGCTCGACACCATGCTCGCCAAGGCGCTGGCTGCGCGTCCGGGCGAGGTGCCGCTGTTCATGGCGTTCGACAACGAGCGTCCGCAGATGACCATCACCACCGGCCCGCGCCCCGATGCGCCCGCGGCCGAGATGACGATGCAGATCTACAACCGCGCGACCGGAGAGCTTGCGGAGGTCGCGTCGGAAGAGGGCGTCATGCACTTCCTGCTCCAGCTGCACACCGACATGTTCCTGGGGCTGCCGGGGATGCTGTTCCTGGGGGCGATGGGCGTCGTGTTCGTCGCCTCGATCGTGTCGGGCGTGGTTCTCTATGCGCCGTTCATGCGCAAGCTGGACTTCGGGACGCTGCGCACCTCGCGCAGCCGGCGGCTGAAGTGGCTGGACACCCACAATCTGCTCGGCATCGTGGCGCTTGCCTGGATGCTGGTGGTGGGGCTGACGGGCGTCGTCAACGCGCTGGCGACGCCGATCATGCAGATGTGGCAGGCGAACGAGCTGGCCGAGATGACGCGGGCCTATGCCGGAAGGCCGGCGCTGCCAGTGTCGCGCTATGGCTCGCTCGACGTCGCGATGGCGGAGGCGCGACGGGCGCGTCCTGGCAATAACCCGCAGTTCATCGCCTTTCCGGGCGGTGGTTTCAGCAGCAAGCATCACTATGCCGTGTTCCTGCAGGGCGATACGCCGCTCACCGAGCGGCTGCTGACGCCGGCGCTGATCGATGCCGAGACCGGCCGGCTGACGGACGTGCGGCCGCTGCCCTGGTATGGCCAGGCGCTGCTGCTGTCGCAGCCGCTGCACTTCGGCGATTATGGCGCGTTGCCGCTCAAGATCCTGTGGGCGGTGCTCGACCTGTTCACGATCGTGATCCTGGGATCGGGGCTGTACCTGTGGCTCGGCAAGCGCCGGGCGCCGCTGCCGGCGCGGGTGCGCGAGGTGGAGAGCGGCGGCGAATGGGTGCCGGCGGAATGATCCGCTCGACCTTTGCGCTGCCGACGCTGATCGCACTCCTGTCGGTGGTGGGGCTGGTGAGCGCGCTGACCGGCGACGGCGTGCGCGACGTGCTGTCGTGGATTGCGCTCGCGGTGCCGGTGGTCGCGGTCGGCTGGGCGATGCGCGCGCAGCGGCGCTGACGAACGGCTTAGCCGAGCATCGCCTGGAGCGCAGGCGACAGCCATTCCACCAAACCGCGCTCGGTGCGCACCACGGTGCGGGCGGCGAGGGCGTGCTCCGTTGCCCAGCTGCGTGCTTCCTCGGGAGGGAGGACGGTGAGCACCGTCGCCCAGGCGTCCGCGTGCATGCAGTCGGCGGCGAGCACCGTCACCGAGGCGGTGCCGTGCACGATCGGGCGGCCGGTGCGCGGATCGAGTGTGTGGGCGTAGCGGCGGCGGCCGCTGGTGAAGCTGCGGCGATAGTCGCCGGAGGTGGCGATGGCGACGTCGTGCGCGGCGATGCGCAGCGGCGGGAGCGCGGTTGCGGGAAGCGGCTCCACATCGACCCACCAGGGCTGGCCGTCCGGGCGCAGGCCGCGGCCGACGAACTCGCCGCCGATCTCGACCAGCAGGTCGCGGTGCCCGGCTGCTTCGAGGGCAGCGGCGAGCGCATCGACGGCATAGCCCTTGGCGATGCCGGAGAGGTCGAGACGCGCGTCCCGCAAGCGGCGGGCGCGCAGCAGCAGCGGATCGAGCTCGAACGCGTCGAGGCCGGCAGCCGCATGCGCCACCTCGATCGCCTCGGCTGGGGGAGGGGACGTGCGCGGCCCGGAGGGGCCGAACCCCCAGAGGTCCGTCAAGGCGCCGATCGTGGGGTCGAAGGCGCCGCCGCTTGCCCCTGCCACCCGCCAGGCGCTGGCGAGCACGGTGGCGAGCGCCGGGGGCAGGCGTTGCCAGCTGCCGATCGGTGCGCGGTTGAGCCGGGAGAGGGCGGAGCCCGGGTCCCAGTGGCTCATGTCGGCGATGACCTGCCCGAGCACCCGGCCGGCGATGGCGCGGGCCGCCTGCGGGTCGCCGCCGACGATCTTGGCCGCCCAGCTGGTGCCCATCGCCTCGCCGGCGACCGTCGTGATGCCGGCCGCCGGGTCGCGGCGCGCAAAGGCGGCCGGACCCGGAACCGAGGGGATGGCGATGCGCGTGTGCGTCAGGGCGCCAGCACCTCGAGCGTCGCGATATAGGCGGCGCGACGGGCGGGCGGCGGAGCCTTGGGAGCCGCCCCTTGCGCGGCGCCTGCTTCGCCGCGGCCGCCGCCGGTGGAGACGTTCAGCCAGTACATGCCCGGCTCCGGCCAGGTGATGCTGACCTTGCCATCGGCGCCGGTCTTGAGGTCCATCTGCTTAAGCGCGTCGCGATAGCGGATGCCGCCCGGGATCACCGTGACGGGAAGGCCGGCGGCGGGCTTGCCGTCGAGCAGGAACTGGAAGGTCGCCGCCTCCCCCGAGACGAGATCGTTGGGGTGCGTCACCGGCACCAGCTCCAGACCCTTGCCGGTGGTCTTGAACACGGTGGTGGTGGGCGCGCCCGAGGTCACGAAGATCTCGTTGCGGCTGGTGCTGGCAGTGGTGCGCACGTCGGTCGCGCCTGCCGGGATGGCGGCGGCGAGCTTGTCGGCGGTGAGGCCGCGCGGCAGCCGCTGTTCCTGGCCGTTGAGCTTGTAGCTGCCCATCACCCCGTCCGAGACGGCAGCGATCTTGTACGTGCCCTTTTGCGTCAGATGGACGTCGAAGGTGCTGCGGTAGCGGCTGGTGTTCCAATTCTCGATCTTGCCCGCGCTGCCATCCGGCTGCGTGACGGCAGGCGGCGTGCGCATCGGGAAATGCTCGAAATAGAAGAGGTCGTTGGAGATGGCGGCGTCGACCGTCACCCAGGCGTCGTCGCCCGACACGATGGTGGTCGACGGCAGCATCCACTGGCGGTGTGCGCCCGCAGTGACGGGAAGCAGCACGGCGACGGCCGTGGCGGCGGCAAGCAGGCGATTGCGAAACATGATTCTGGTTCCTCCCAATGGTGTCAGCGGCGGACGGTGAGCGTCACCGCGCCCAATTCGCTGGTCCCCGCGGCGCGGGCGGTGCCGCCGCCGGCCGGCGGCCACGCGAAGGGCAGGCGCAGCAGCTCGCGGCCGCCGACTTCGCGCGCCGCCTCTACCACCAGCGTGTATTTGGCCGGGCCGAGCTGGCCGAGCGGGCCCTTGCCCGCGGAGAAGCTGAGCTTGTGCGTGCCGGGCGCGCGGGTGGCGCCGGTCACGCCATCGGCGGGGAAGGACATGCTGCGGCCGGAGGCGCGCCACCATTGGCGCACGTCGCGCAGCCATTTGGTGCCCTCGCCATTCTTCATGTCATGGTCGTACCAGACCGCCAGGGTGCGGGCGCCGCCGCCCTCCTTCTCCAGCCACACGGCCACATAGGGCTTGTGATATTCGGCGACCGACAGGCGCGGGATGGTGATCGACAGCTCGAGCGTCTGCGCCTGGGCGGGCGCGGCGATGCCGGCGGCGGCGGCGACCAGCGGCAGGCCGGTGAGCACGAGATGGTGGCGGACGTGCATGGGCAAGGCTCCCAGGGGTCTCAGTGGATCAGGAAGACGGCGATCAAGGCCGGGATCACCAGCCCCAGGCCGACCAGCGGCCAGGTGCTGCGGCGCTTGGCCGAGTGGAGCTGGAGCAGGAACAGGCCCGTCACCGAGAAGATGACGCAGGCGCCGACGAAGATGTCGATGAACCAGCTCCAGGCGGTGCCGGCGTTGCGGCCTTTGTGGAGATCGTTGAGGTAGGCGATCCAGCCGCGATCGGTGCGCTCGCTGGTGACGGCGCCGGTCTCGCGGTCGATCGCGACCCAGCCGTCGCCACCGGGGCGGGGGAGGCCGAGGTACACTTCGCCGGCGGACCATTCCGCATCGCCGTGCGGCGTCAGCGGCAGCGTCTTGGCTATCCAGGCGGCGACCGGGGCGGGAAGCGGGCGCTTGCCGTCGGGGCGATCATCGGGGCGGACGAGCGGCAGCAGATCGGCCGGCAGCGTCGCCTGGCCGGAAGCGACGGTGGGCGTCCCCTCGATGTCGGCGGCGTGGTTGAGCGTGAAGCCCGTGATTGCGAACAGGAGCAGGCCGATCAGGCTGAGCGCCGAGCTCATCCAGTGCCAGGTGTGCAACTGACGTAGCCAGAAGGCCTTGCGGCTCTTCTTGCGGGGCACGGACGGGGAGGGGACGGCGGCTGCTGGAGGCATGCGGATCGCTGTTCGAAAGAAGGTGCCTTTCGAATACGCGAACAATTCTCAATTGCAACAAGGAAGTGAGGAACGCCTCAGGCCTAAGGACCGCGGCGACCCCGAAGGGCCGCCGCGGCCTTGGATCAACGCCCCAGCAGGACGCGCGCCTGCCCGGCGATCTGCGCGAGGATCGCCAGCGTCGGGGTGGGCGCCAGCCGGGCACGGGCCACGAGCGCAGTGAACTGCGCGACGCGAGGCTGGTTCTCCGCCATCCAGGCATCGACCGCCGCCTGCGGATCGGTGCCGTCGATCCGGGCGAGGAAGTCGAGCCGCAGCTGCTGGAAGTCGCGCGAGAGACCCGCGATCAGCAGCCGCTCCCACGGATCGCCGCTGGTGATGCGCGCCGTGGCGGCCTGCGCCCAGTCGAGCCCCAGTGCCTCGCCCAGATGCGTGAACGCATGGGCGAGCACCACTTCGTCGACCCCGCGCTCTGCACCCAGGTCGGCCAGGCCGATGGCGCCGTCCAGGTCGAACAAGCGGACGACCCGGGCGCTGAGCGCGTCGGGAGCGCCGGCCGCGGCGAGGCGCTCGCGCATCCGCTCGCTCTGGGCCCGGGCCTCGCTCAGCAGGAGCGAATCCGCCTGCGCGTCCAGGCGGTCGATCGCCGGCTTCAGCCGCGCGATGGCCTCGGCCGGGCGCGTGCCCGGGCGGCAGGCGCGCAGCAGGTCGGCGATCTGCACGCGGGTGGCGGCGGCGGCATGGCCGATCAGCGCGAGGCGTGCGTCCTCGCTGATGTCCGCCTGCTCGATCTGCGCCCAGAGGGTGGGCAGGTCGAACAGCCGCTCGGCGACGACGAACATCGCGGCCAGATCGCCGACGGCAGCGCCTTCCTCCTCGACCAGTTCGGTCGGATGGAGCACGCCCAGCCGGTTGACGATGCGGTTGGCGAGCTTGGTGGCGACGATCTCCCCACGCAGGCGGTGCTGTTCGATCGCATCGCCGAACCGCGCCTGCATGGCGCGCGGGAACGCGGCCTGCAGGTCCGGCAGCAGTTCGGGGGTATGGCCGAGCTGGTTCGCCTCGATCGCGTCCTGGAGCGCGAGCTTGGCCGAGGCGAGCAGCACCGCCAGCTCCGGGCGGGTGAAGCCCTGGCCCTCCTGCGCGCGGCGCAGCAGCTCGTCGTTGGGGGCGAGGCCCTCGACGGCGCGGTCGAGCCGGCCGGCGCTTTCGAGCATCTCGATCACGCGGACATAGCTCGGCACCGCGACGGCGCCATCGCCCTCCATGAAGGAGAGGGCGAGCGTCTGGAGGCGGTTGTCCTCCAGCACCAGCCGGGCGACGTCGTCGGTCATCTCGGCCAGCAACGCGTTGCGATCCTCGAACCCGAGCCGCCCTTCCGTCATCTCGCGGTTCAGCGCGATCTTGATGTTGACCTCGTTGTCCGAGCAGTCGACGCCCGCCGAATTGTCGATGAAGTCGGTGTTGATGCGGCCGCCCTTGGCCGCAAAGGCGATGCGCGCGGCTTGCGTGACGCCCAGGTTCGCGCCTTCGCCGACGACCTTTACGCGCAGCGCCTCCGCATTGACGCGGATGCGATCGTTGGCGGGATCGCCGACGTCCGAATGCGCCTCGTGCCCTGCCTTCACATAGGTGCCGATGCCGCCGAACCACAGCAGGTCGGCGGGCGCGCGCAGGATCGCGGAGATCAGCGCGGTCGGGTCGAGCTCGGTGTCCTCGATGCCCAGCATGCGGCGCACGGGCTCGGACAGCGGGATCGTCTTGGCGGTGCGCGGGAAGACGCCGCCGCCTTCCGAGATCAGGCCCTTGTCGTAATCGTCCCAGCTGGAGCGGGGGAGGTTGAACAGCCGCTGGCGCTCCTCCCAGCTCTTGGCGGCATCCGGGTTCGGATCGAGGAAGATGTGGCGGTGGTCGAACGCGGCCTGCAGCTTGATCGACTTGGACAGGAGCATGCCGTTGCCGAACACGTCGCCCGACATGTCGCCGCAGCCGACGACGGTGACCGGATCGGCCTGCACGTCGACGCCCATTTCCAGGAAGTGGCGCTGGACCGACACCCAGCCGCCGCGGGCGGTGATGCCCATCGCCTTGTGGTCATAGCCGTGGCTGCCGCCGCTGGCGAAGGCATCGCCCAGCCAGAAGCCGCGCTCCATCGCCAGCGCATTGGCGACGTCGGAGAAGGTGGCGGTCCCCTTGTCGGCGGCGACCACGAAATAGGGGTCCTCGCCATCGAGGATCGTCACGCCCTCCGGATGGACGACGCGGTTCTCGACGAGGTTGTCGGTGATCGACAGCAGCGTGCGGATGAAGATGCGGTAGCTCTCCGTCCCCTCCGCCAGCCAGGCGTCGCGATCCGAGGGAGAAGGGAGCTGCTTGGGGTAGAAGCCGCCCTTGGCGCCGGTCGGCACGATCACCGCGTTCTTGACCCGCTGCGCCTTCATCAGGCCCAGGATCTCGGTGCGGAAGTCGTCGCGCCGGTCCGACCAGCGCAGACCACCGCGGGCGACCGGACCCGCGCGGAGGTGGATGCCCTCCACGCGCGGCGAATAGACGAAGATCTCCCGCCACGGCAGCGGCTTGGGCAGGCCCGGCACCTTGGCGCTGTCGAGCTTGAACGCCAGCGCTTCGGCCGCGGCGGGGGCAAAGGCGTTGGTGCGCAGCGTCGCGCCGATCAGCGCTCGCATCGCGCGCAGGATGCGGTCGTCGTCGATGGCGGAGACGGCGTCGAGCCCGCGCTCGATCGCGGCGTCCGCTTCCTCGGCCCTCGCCGCGTCCGCATTCGCCGGATCGTGGATCGCGGCGAAGCGCTCGACCAGCGCACGCGCCACCTTCGGCGCGCGCCGGAGCGCGTCGACGACGGTGCCGAGCGGGTAGGTGAGCCCCGCCTGGCGCAGATAGCGGAACCAGGCGCGGAACAGCACCACTGAGGCAGGGGCGAGCCCGGCTTCCACGATGAGCCGGTTGAAGCCGTCGTTTTCCGCCCGGTTCTCCAGCACGGCGGCGATCGCTTCCTCGGCCACCCGCACGTCGAACTGCGGCGCACCGGTGGCGCCGGGCAGCTCGACCGCGAAGTCGTGGATGAAGGACTGCGCCTCGTCGCTGAGGCGGGTGGGGATTTCCTCCACCACGCGGAAACCGAAGTTCTCGAACACCGGCACCGCATCCGACAGCGAGAGCGCGCCGCCCTGGCGGTAGAGCTTGATCCGCAGCGTTCCGTCGGGCGCCGTCAGGATGCGGACCGAGCGGCTGCCGGTGTCGCTGAGACTGCCCAGGCGCAGCACGTCGTGCGCCGCTTCCTCGGCCGTGTTGACGTTGCGGTAGTTGACCGGGAAGGCCGTGGCATAGCGCAGCGCCAGCCGGGCGGCGGCGCCTGAGGGCGCGATCTCGCCCAGCGCCGCCTCGATCGCCGGGCTCCAGCCGCGGACCATCCGTTCGACGCGCCGGTCGAGCTCCGCGCCGTCGGGCATCTGCCCCTCGCCGCGCAGGTCGAGCATGTAGCGGATCAGCGCGGCGTCGCCCTCGACGGCGATCGTCCAGCTGAGCAGCCGGGCGTGCGCCGCCTCGCACAGCATGTCGCCAATGGCGCTGCGCCGACCGGTCGAGAGATCGTCGCGCTGCAGCCAGACGAACGCGAACAGGTGGCGTCCGAGCGGGCTGCGGATCAGCACCACCCGCGAGCGCGGCCGGTCCGCGATCGACATGGCGGTGAGCGCCAGCGTCTCCAGTGCCTCCGGCGGAAAGGCCGTGGTGAGATCATGGGGCAGGGCGGTCAGCGCATGGGCGAGCGACTTGCCGGCATGACCCGTGGGATCGAAGCCGAACTGCGCCTGGAGCGCGGCGAGGTTGCGGCGCAGCACCGGTACCTCGGCGGGGGCGGCATGCAGCGCGGCGCTGGTCCAGAGCCCGGCGTGGATCGACAGGCCGACGACCTGGCCGCCGTCGCGGATCGGCAGCACGACCAGGTCGAGGGGCGCGCGGCGGTGGACGGTCGATAGCGCGTTCGATTTGAGCAGCAGCAGCGAGTGGCCTGCTTCGAACCAGGCGATCGCGCGCTGGCGGGAGCTTTCGGCGAGCATCTGGCTGTGGATCGGCCGGCGGGCGATGCCCAGGCAGTCACGGTCGCTCTCGCCCGCCGACCAGCGCAGGTGCCCCAGCAGCGTGAAGTTGCGGTCCAGGAACCATTCGAGCAGCGCGCGGGTCTCCGGATCGGGCGTCTGCGCCGCATCGTCGCGCATCGCCTGCTGCATCGGCTGCCAATCGGCGACTGCGGCGCGGACGTCCGCCAGGTTGCGTTCGATCTCGTCGCTCAGTTCGCGGCGCAGCCGGGCGTCGACGCGGTCCATCTCGATATAGACCATCGATTCGCGCGCGCCGCCGTCGGCGATGTCGACAATGGAGCCGGCTGCGTCGCGCACGACCGGGAGCACGGGGTGGATGATGCGTTCGATGAGAAGATTGTGGCCCGTGATCGCGGCCGCGATCGAATCGACCAGGAAGGGCATGTCGTCGTTGACGACGGCAAGCCGCATGCGGCGGCGCCCGTCGGTGGTGACACTGTCGATGGCGATGGAGGCCGACCCGGGCGGGCGGGCGCGGGCGGCATCTGCCACCAGCCGTACCGCCGCCTCCCGTTCCTCGGTTCCGAGCCCTTCGAGTTCGCTCGGAAGCGCACCATCGAACAACCTCGCCGCAATTGCCTGCGGCACCTTATCCTCTTCGGTCATGGCAGGGATATGCGCCCCGGCTTCGACCGGCTCAACCCTTGTCGCAGGTGCGAAGGGATTGCTGCGCTGCGTCAGTCGCGCCGCACGCGGCGGATCGCCTCCTGCGTGAGACCATCGCTGCCGTCCACGGCGCCGACGATCTCGACGCGGCCGTCCAGCGTCGCACGGCCGAGCAGCAGAACGAACTCCTCCGTCCCTGCATCCAGGTCGACCGATCCGAGCGCGGGGGCGGTACGCAACACGTCGCTCGCGGATCGAAGGTTGCCCTCGGGCGCGTCCAGCCCTGCGCTCGGCCCGTCTGCCCAGGCGGGTGCGACGGGGGCGGGGGGCGGCGCATCGGTGCTGCGGGCGTCCGCCATCTCCGCTGCCAGCTGCGCCTGGATGCGCGCGTCGGCGACTTCCTTCCAGTTGATCACGCCATAGATGAAGTTGATCCGGCGCTGGTCGGACGAGAAGGGCATCAGGATGCCGCGATAGAGGGTGGGATGGCCGCGTTGCGACACGAACTCCGCCTCGAACCCGATCGGCGCGCGGCTGGCCAGGATCTGCGGATATTGTTCGGTGAGGCGCGCCAGCAGCGAGCCCTGCGGTACGTCCGCGATCCTGAGGATGCCGGAGGTGACGCCGCACTCCTCGCGCACGGCATGACCGATGAAGCGGATGCGCGGCTCGGCATCGTCGTGCGAGAAGTCGAGCAGCACGCCGTGCGGGCCGAAATCGCCGGCCGCTGCGAGATCCAGCTCGTCGATGGTCGGATAGGTGCGGCCCTTAAGCAGCGAAATCCAGTGGTTGTACGCGCGGACATGCATCCGCCGCTCGTCGCCGCCGATCACGCGCTGCGGTTCCGGCCCCTGTCCGACGCCATCGCGGTCGAACTCCTCTCGTTCGGGCTGATCGTCCGGCCCGCGCGCCCTGTCCATAGTCGATCCTCACGGGCGTCGCTGCCCGGGTGCATTGTGACGGTTCATGGTAAAGGATGAATGAAACAATCGCCGGCGGGTGCCGGCGGCCGGTAATGTGCGAAAACAGCGCAAGCGGCGCTTGCCACCGCCGCCACCCGCTGGTAAGCGCGCGCTTCCCACGAGGCGCTGTGCGCCCCATGTGCCGCTTTAGCTCAGTTGGTAGAGCATCGCATTCGTAATGCGGGGGTCACAGGTTCGAGTCCTGTAAGCGGCACCACTCCCGGTCAAAGCTGGGCACTCCAGCTTTGACAGGCATGTGAAGGGCGGTGACAAACCAGGCCACAGGACCGCCGGCGCAGTGCCGTCGGGGGCGGAGTAAAATCCGGCCAGTTGGTAAGCTGCTCCCTTTGCGGAGCGGCGGGGATGTTTGTCGTGGAGAGCTACGCAGCGGTCAGACGGTTTGTATTTGTCGAGGGGCATAGTCGCCGGGAAGCGGCGGAGGTGTTCGGGCTGAACCGGGATACGGTACGCAAGATGTGCCTGTATTCGGCGCCTCCTGGATACCGCCGGACGAAACCTCCGACCAAGCCGAAGCTCGGGACGCTGCTACCGGTTATCGACGCAATCCTGGCAGCCGACCGCGAGGCGCCGGGCAAGCAGCAGCACACGGCCAAGCGGATCTTTGAGCGGCTGCGCGACGAGCATGGCTATACGGGCGGCTACACGATGGTGAAGGACCATGTGCGGCTGTGCAGGGCCCGCGGGCGCGAGACCTTCGTGCCGCTGGCGCACCCGCCGGGGCATGCACAGGTCGACTTTGGCGAGGCGGTCGCGGTCGTCGGCGGGGAGCGGATGAAGATCCACTATTTCTGCATGTCGCTGCCGCAGTCGGATGCCTGCTTCTTCAAGGCGTATCCGCGCGAGACGACCGAGGCGTTTCTTGACGGGCACGTGTCGGCATTCGCGTTCTTCGGGGGCGTGCCGCTGTCCATCCTCTACGACAACACAACCATCGCCGTGGCAAAGATCTGCGGCGATGGAACGCGCGAGCGCACACGCGCCTTCACCGAGTTGGTCAGCCACTACCTGTTTCAGGACCGTTTTGCGCGTCCAGCGCGAGGCAACGACAAAGGCAAGGTCGAGGGGCTGGTGAAGTTTGCGCGCAACAACTTCATGGTGCCCGTGCCGGTCGCTGCCAATTTCGATGTCCTGAACGCCAGGTTCGAGGAGTCCTGCCGTACGCGCCAGGGCGAGCATGCCGGTCAGCACGCGCAGACCATTGCCGAGCGGCTGGCGGCAGACGTATCGGCATTGCGCACGCTGCCGTCCGTACCACTGGAGCCATGCGAGAAACGCGCGGCGCGCGTGTCGTCGACCGCGATGGTGCGCTACCGGACCAACGACTATTCGGTGCCGACCGCGTACGGCTACCGCGACGTGATGGTGAAGGGGTTCGTCGACGAGGTCGTCATCATATGCGCGGGCGAAGAGATTGCCCGGCACGCGCGTTGCTACGACGAAGGCGTATTCGTCTCCAACCCACTGCACTATCTCGCGCTCATCGAGACCAAGCCCGGTGCGCTCGACCAGGCGGCAGCCCTTCAGGACTGGAACCTGCCGGACATCTTCCAGCATCTGCGCCACCTGCTCGAGGCCCGGATGGGCAACAAGGGTAAACGCGAGTTCATCCAGGTGCTGCGGCTGCTCGAGGCGATGCCGCTTCCCATCGTCACGGATGCCGTGACCGAGGCAGTCCAGTTGGGCGCACCTGGTTTTGACGCGGTAAAACTCATCGCGCTGGCGCGTATCGAGCGCCGTCCGCCGCGCCTGGATTTAGCGGCGTATCCGCACGTGCCCAAGATGGACGTCAAAACGACGTGCGCGGCCGACTATGCGGTGCTGGCAGCATGACGGACAAGGACGCCATGCCGGTGGGCACGACCGCAGGTACGCCACAGGTGCTGCTCGCCCATCATCTCAAACAACTCAAACTGCCAACCGTTCTGCGCGAGTACGAAAAGGTCGCGCGCGAATGCGCGCAAGGCGGGGTCGACCACACGCGCTACCTGTTGCGGCTTATCGAGTTGGAGCTCATCGACCGCGAGCGCCGGACCATCGAGCGACGGATCCGCGCAGCCCGTTTCCCGGCTGTGAAGAGCTTCGACACCTTCGAGTTCACCGCCATCCCCAGCCTGAACAAGATGATGGTGGTCGAGCTCGCACGGTGCGAATATATCCTGCGCCGCGAGAACGTCATTGCGCTCGGCAACAGCGGGACAGGCAAGACGCATGTAGCCCTCGCGCTCGGCCTGGCGGCTTGCCAGAAGGGCTTCACAGTCGCCTTCACTACCGCGGCCTCGCTGGTGAACCAGTTGATGGAGGCGCGAGACGAGCGACGGCTGCTCAAGCTCCAACGCGAGATGGCGGCCGTGAAGCTGCTCGTCGTCGATGAACTCGGCTACGTCCCGTTGTCCCCGACCGGCGCCGAACTGCTCTTCGAGGTGCTGTCGCAGCGCTACGAGCGCGGCTCGACCATCATCACCTCCAACCTGCCGTTCGAGGACTGGACGCAGGTGCTCGCCTCCGAGCGGCTGACCGGCGCACTGCTCGACCGGCTCACCCACCATGCCACCATCCTGACCATGAACGGCGACAGCTATCGCCTCAAGCAGTCCACCGGACGCAAACGTCGCGGGGCGGAGCAAAACCAGGCCAGTGCCCTGTCCGACCCGGACACCGGTGAGATATTATCTTCCTGACCATCAGGCCGAGGACGGCAACGATATGAAAAGGGCCCCGATCGGGGCCCTTTTCATATCGTCAGCGCGCGCCTCAAGTGGCCTGCTTTTACTCCGCCCCGCTGGCCTGGTTTTGCTCCGCCGTTGACACTCTACGGAGCGGGCTCGAGCCAATACAACCGCCTCAAATTAAAGGCGACCGAGCATGAGGGTCTTGCGGACGACCTAAGCTGGGACTCGGTTGGCCGAAGTAGGACCGGCGGCTTCGGCACCCTTCATCTCGGCCAAGACACGGCCCAAGCGCTCCAGCGCATGGCCGAGACGGTCCATACTTCCAGGCGCGTTAACAACCGTTTTGGGGAGGGCACGAGCCCGAGGCTTAGGCAAATCAGGGAAGGGTTGGATGCGCTCGGCATCGACAGCGACAGCGTCCTGCACCACAACATGCCCCGGCTCTTCTACGCCTGCGAGCTTGGTTATGGCTCCCGCAGCAGCTTGCTCGGGCTGGAGGCGCCAATCGCGGAGCCCGCCCCCGCCGGGACAATCGCGGCGGCGTGGCGCCGCCGCTGGCTGATGTCCCGGATCACGCGAACCGAGACTTTAGAGGTGCTGACCACCCTCGGCCCCAGAAGCGTCGCGCTGAGCCTCAGGCCGGACCAAGATCCCGACCTGTTCGCGGCCTCATTCTAGCCTGCCCGAAAAGGGTCCACCCACGAGTGTGTGGTCGAAGATCACGTTGAGCAAATAGATAAGTATCCGACATGCTGGAAAGAGGATCCGAACGTTGATTCAGGTCAGAAATCAACCGATGATCATGGCTCTGCGCGTGCAGGAACTTTGCGGCGTTTGACGTGATGGGTTGGACGGCCCCTGCACCAGCGTAGCTGTGCAATGATGTGGCCGTTGAGCCATGTGTGGACGACCCCTGCGGTGCAAGAGCTTTCGTGCGGCGATGAGCACCGGTCGGGTGCATCCATGTGTTCGGCCTGTTCGTGCAGCACCGCATGGCTGCTGGCCCTGATGAAGTCCGCGGATCGGATCCCTAATCACGTCATCGCGCTCGAAGCGCTCTGCTCCCCTGGGCTTGTTCGATCCCCGGTCTAACCGGTTTGTCATCAGTAAGCGTGGCCGGTAGGCCGCCTTGTTATTGCGGCCGGCTCTTCTGGTAGGCGAGCTTGCCAGCATGGCGGCGGATGGCGATGGCGGCGACGGCGCGCCGGGTGAAGCGTTCGTCGATGTCGTCAGGGTTGTAAGGGCCGCCATACCAGTTGCGCAGTCGGTCGTGTTCCTCGTGAGTGGGGTCGCCCATGGCGTCGAGGAACATCTCGTATCCGGGCAAGCCACCGACATCCTCGGGTGGACAGCGCCGTTCGCCGGCGACGAAGCGCGGGTATTTGACGTCAGGCTCGCCGGGGCCGACCGTTTCCACGGTGATGGTGTGCCGCCAGTCGTCGCCCATGTCGTAGGTGTAGACGAGTTCTTTCATGCCCCGGTCGAGGAGGGCGGCGAGCTTCACGTTCTTGGCGGCCGCCATGCCGCTTTCCGACCACATCGGGTCCGGCACGCCGTAGCGGTGGTCGCCGGCCTCGAAGTGCCAGAGATGACAGTTCTCCCAGCCCATCGCAGCCTGGACGACATCGTGGAGCATCTTGAGGCTGGCGGTGACCGGCACGTCGACCCGGCGCCAGATGGCGGGTTCGATGTTGTCCAGGACGAGGTGCAGGCGGGCAACGGTTTCGGCGCTCATGCCGCCAGCCTGGCAGGTTCGCGAGCCCAGTTCCACGGCATGAGCTCGTCCCAGCGGCTGGCGGGCCAGTCGTCGGCGACCCTGGCGATGACGTCGGCGATGTACGCCTGCGGGTCAACGCTGTTGGCCTTGCAGGTCTGGATGACGGTGTAGATCGCGGCGGCACGCTCGCCGCCCGCCCTGGAGCCGGCGAACAGCCAGTTGCGGCGACCAACGGCGACGCCGCGCAGGGCACGCTCGGCGATGTTGTTGTCGATCTCCAGGCGGCCGTCGTCGAGGAAGCGGCACAGTGCCGGCCAGCGTTTGGTGCCATAGGCGATGGCCTTGGCCATATCGGACTTGGGCGACAGGCGACGAAGGGCAGCGTCGAGCACCTCGCGCAAGGCGCCGACCAACGGCTTGGTTCGGTCCTGTCGCACTCGGTGCCGGACATCCGGTGGCTGGTCGCGCACCTCGGCTTCGACGGCATAGAGCGCGCCGAAGCGCTGGAGGATGTCGGTGGTCAGCGGCGTGGGGATGCGCTCGTGCAGGTCGAACACCTTGCGCCGGTAATGCGCCCAGCACGCTACCTCGGTGACACCGCTGCGGTACAGCCCGTCATAACCGGCATAGGCATCGGCCTGGAGGAAGCCGCGGAAGCCGGCGAGATGCGTCTGCGGGTGCGCGGCGGTCCGGTCGGGTGTGAAGCGATACCAGGTCGCGGGCGGCGCCGTGCTGCCGGACGCGCGGTCATCGGCCGCGTATACCCACAGCCGCCCGGTCGCGGTCTTGCCTCGGCCCGGGTCGAGCACCGGCACCGGCGTGTCGTCCGCATGGATCTTGTCTGCGGTCAAGACAGCATCACGGATACGGCTGACGACCGGGTCGAGCAGGACTGCGGCCTGCCCGGTCCAGCCGGCAAGGGTGGAGCGGTCGATGTCGAGGCCCTGCGCCGCCATCATCTCGGCCTGACGATAGAGCGGCAGATGGTGGTCGAACTTGGAAACGACGACATGCGCCAGCGTGGCGAAGGTCGCCTTGCCCCGCGCCACGGCGCTGACCGGCGCGGGTGCCTGCACGATTTTCTCGCAAGCCCGGCAGCTATATTTGGGGCGAACGTTGCGCACGACCCGCCAGTGGACCGGCATGACGTCGAGCATCTCGTGCGTATCCACGCCCAAGCGACGCAACATGCCGCCACAGTCCGGGCAGGTGCAGGCACCAGATGCCGGCTCATGGACTACTTCCTCGCGCGGCAAGTGGTCCGGCAGGCTGCGGACCGGTGCCGGTCGCGGCGCTACTTCGGGTGCCGCAGTCTCGACTGCGGAAACATCGCGCTCGGTTTCCAGCTCTTCCAGTGCCAGTTCGAGCTGCTCGACCTCGCGGCCCAGCTTCTCGGATGAGGCGCCGAACTGCATCCGCCGCAGCCAGGCAATCTGCCCGCGCAGGGTGTCGATGAGCAGGTCGCGGGCGACGAGCGCGGCATTGGCCCGGGCGAGCGAAGCCTCCAGCGCGGCGATCCGCGCGATGACATCAGCTGAGGAAACGGGCGCTTCCGACACCAGGATTGCATAGCAGATCGCATGCCGACGGGCGAGCAAAAGCCACGCGAAACCGCCGTTTTCAGCCCGCCAGTGTCGGCACGAACGTGCGCTCGGGCCGGCGCCAGTCGATGCCCTCCAGCAGCATCGACAGCTGCGCCGGCGTCAGCGTCACCGCGCCGGTCGCGGTCACCGGCCAGACGAAGCGGCCCCGGTCCAGCCGCTTCGAGAACAGGCACAGCCCCTGGCCATCGAACCACAGCAGCTTGACCAGATGACCGCGTTTGCCCCGGAACGCGAACAGCGCGCCGGAATGCGGATCCTCGCGCAGCACCTGCTGGACCAGCACCGCCAGCCCATCGAAGCCCTTGCGCATGTCGGTCACGCCGCAGGCCAGGAACACTCGCGTCGGCAACGGCGTCGGACTCACCTCAGCACCGACAGCACCCGCGCCAGCGCGCCGGCGTCCACCGAGCCGTCCACGCTCACCCGCACGCCACCCGCCAATTCGATGCAGATGAGGCCGGGCGTGGATGTCGCCGGCTGTGGTGCAGGAACCTCAGCCACACACACCTCGGCGAATGTTGGCAGCGCGGGCGCTATGCCGCCCAGCTTGCCCAGCCGCGCCTGCTTGCGCCACGTATACACCAGCCCGCTCGATATCTCGCGCCGCTCAAGAACATCGCGAACCCGGACGCCAGGCCGGAACGCCTCGGCCAGGATCTCCAGCTTCTCCTCGTCCGACCAACTCCGCCGGCCCGACACCCGGCCGACCACCTCCACGGACCCGAAAACTTCCCGCACCGCTATCGCCCTCGTCAAAGGCGACAAACATCCCAGCTACGGCAAAACGGGCAAGGCGGCCCGCAGGCCACGCTTACCCGCATAGACCCTCCATGTCTCAGATGTATGAGGCGCAAGGCTCTTAGTGTTACGCGAAATGCACATGACCTCGGTGATTAGCGCCGTGCGGGCAGGCAAGGTCTTATGCCCATTCCCGTGGACAGCAGCGACTGAGCGCAGGCGCTTAATCAGTGAACTAGATTAGGCGACCCTCATCTGCGCGACGGCGGCTTCATTGACCTGTCGCATCATGACCAGGGCGTCAGTTGTGCGGCGCTCATCCAGCGCATCGACCAGCGGATCGTAGCCGACGGGAACGATGCCCTGGCCGAGCATAACCGAGACCCAGCTTGGAACGGCGAACAGCTCGTCGTCGTACCGGAACACGCGACCCTTGCGGCGGAAGAGGGCGATCTTCTCCGCCAGGGTGTCCGGCACCGGCATCTCGCGCAGATGACGCCAGAACTCGCCCGTTCGCGCGTTGGCATGGTAATGGAGGATGATGAAGTCGCGCACCGCTTCGTAGCTCGCCGCCATGAAGCGGTTGAAGGTCACGCGCTCGACAGAGCAGTCGCCACGGTCGGGGAATAGCGCGAACAGCTTCGATATACCTTCCTGGATGAGGTGGATGCTTGTCGACTCGAGCGGTTCCAGGAAGCCGCCGGCCAGACCGAGCGCGACAACGTTGCCTGTCCACTGCTGTACCCGCCGCCCCGCCGTGAAGCGCAACGGGCGCGGCTCGCCCATCGCCGACGTATCGAGCGCGTCTATCAACTGCCGCTCGGCGGCATCGTCCGACAGGAACGCGCTAGCATAGACGATGCCGTTTCCAGTACGGTGCTGTAGCGGGATGCGCCACCGCCACCCTGCGTCATGGGCGGTCGCACGGGTCGCGAGCGGGCGCGGCCTCAGCGCGCCGCCGGGTACGGCGATCGCCCGGTCGCACGGCAGCCAGTGGGCCCAGCTCTCGAACGGAGTCTCCATCGCATCTCCCAGCAGCAGGCTGCGAAATCCCGAGCAGTCGATGAAGAGGTCACCGGCGACGCGGCGACTGTCGCTCAGTACCACCGCCGCGACCGCGCTTCCGGACGGATCGCGCTCGACCCGGGTGATCCGTCCTTCGATCCGGTGAACGCCGCCGGCTTCGGCATGCCGGCGCAGCAAGGCGGCGTAGCGCCCGGCGTCGAAGTGGTAGGCGTAGGCGAGCCCGGACAGGGGCGAGCGTTCGTCCGCTACCGGATGCGCGAAACGCTCCGCCGCGGCCGCCAGCGTGGGCAGCGAATAGTCGTCGAGACGTCCCACGCCCGCGGCGTCGCGGAACTTCAGCCAGATCTGATGGAACGCCAGTCCCTCGATCGGCCGACCATGGGTGCCGAACGGATGGAAGTAGCGGTCCTTGCCGTCCCGCCAGCCGACGAACTCGATCCCCAGCTTGAAGGTGCCGCCGGTCTCGCGCAGGAACTCGGCCTCGTCGATGCCGAGCCGACGGTTGAACGTGAGGATCGGAGGAATGGTCGCCTCTCCGACGCCGACGGTCCCGATGGCGTTCGACTCGACAAGCGTTATTCGGCGGCGTCCGTCGTTCAGGAACCGCGCCGCCGCCGCGGCCGCCATCCAGCCCGCGGTTCCGCCGCCGACGATCACCACGTGCTCGATGGCGGCCGCGGCGTCCCCTTGTGCGTCCATGGTCATCGGTTCCGTAGCTCGGACAGGGACGGCAGGGCGCCGGCGGCTTCGACCATCCGCGCTGCCGCGGCGCGTGCCGCCATGGCGAAGAGGCGTGTATCGTCGCCGATCACCGGCGGAACGGCGCGGGCGGCGCGTACGCCCTGACCGATCAGCACCGCATGCCATGCCGCTTCGGACGCCGTCTCCTCGTCGAAGTGCGGCAGACCGCCGTTGCGGCGGAAGCGCGTCAGGGTGGCGGCGAGCGCGGGCAGGTCGTTCGGCGTGGCACCCGCACCTTCGCAGCGATGCGCCGCCAGCCAGTCGCGCAGTCGATCGGCGCGGGCGGCGGCGCGCACGTTGTAAGCCGTCACGATCGAGCGTGGCATGTCGCGCGCGGGCAGCAGGTCGAGCAGCAGCGACAGCTGCGCCTGCGCGAGGGTGAAGCCCGCGAGCCTCAGCGGGCCGGGCTGCACCGACGCCTCTCCGATCGCGACGCAGTTGCCGCGCCACGCCTCGGCGCGTCGCCCCGGCGCGATGGGGATCGCGCCACTGTCGAGATCGGCACCCAGAGCGGCGCGTGCGTCGTCGTCCGTGCAGGATCCGCCGCGGTACGCGACCGCGCGGAGCGGGCGCACGGGGAAGGGCCAGCTCGCATCCCAGCCGAAGGGCAGCAGGCGGTAGCGATCCACCATGGACGGCGTCTGGTCGGTCGCGGCGGCGATCAGCATCCGGTCCTCGGGCAGCGGATCGCTCCAGTCGAGCCAGTCGGTCCGCGAAGCGCCTGCGATCAGGGCGGGGGGACCGCTCGCGTCGACGATCAGGTCCCCCGTTATCGCACAGCCGTCGTGCAGCTGGATGGCGTCAACGCGGCCACGTCCGTCGAGCGTGACGCGAGCGAAGGGGGCGGACGCGGTGACGACGCCGGCCGCGCGCAGTCTCGGCGACAGCCATTCGACCAGCCGCCGCGGATCGAGGCAGAGCGCGTGATCGGCCTCCGCGAGCGGCGCGGATGGTTCGATCGCGAAGGTCCCGGCGTCGAGCATCGCCGTCGCGGGGAACATCGCCTCGAACGTCGGCACGTCGGCGTGCGGCTCGGCGTTCATCCAGCGCGCATGCGTCGCACCCGGACCCGCCATCCGCGTCGGCGACCCCTCGGGATGGAGCCAGCGTCCGTTGCGCGGCCACGCGTCGAAGGCGGCCGCCAGCCGAGGCGTGGCCACGCCCGCGCGCAGCAGCGCGTCGCCCGTCGTTCCCCAGAGTTGCGGTGCGTCGCGGCCGGAGGCGAGCAGGGTGGGGAACCAGTCCGCCAACGCGCCCGGCGCGATCGGGGCGGGAACCAGCGTCACGCTCGCACCGGGCGTCCCGCGGGCGAGCGCCAGCGCCGCCGTCCGCGCCACCACGCCGTGGCCGACCACCACGACCGACCGCAGCGCGGGCGCGCGGTTCACGCCGGTCGCCGTCATGCCGACGACGCGGCGACACGGGCGAGGGTCGCGCTGTGGTTTGGAAGCGCGGCGACCCGGTCGGCGATCGACGCGCGCAGGCCGGCCAGCTCGCGCGCCAGCATGTCGGCAGGGGCGGCATCGGCACGCTGGTCCCAGCGCCGCGGGATCATGCCCTGCCCGATCAGTACCGCCACCCAGCTCGGCGGCTTGAACAGGCCGAAGCCGTAGCGCGCGACCTGCGCCGTCTCCCGCCAGAGTTCCAGCGTCGCGGCCAGCGTGTCGGGCACGGCCATCGTGCGCACGTGGGTCCAGAACGGCGCGTCGTCGCGGATCGTCGCGTGATAGTGGAGGATCAGGAAGTCGCGGATGCGGTCGTGCTCGGCGTCCATCGCGCGGTTGAAGCCGTCGCGATCGGCGTCGCAGCCCTGCGCGTCGGGAAAATGCTCGATCAGGTGCGTGATCGCGGCCTGCACGAGATGGATGCTGGTGGACTCCAGCGGCTCCAGGAAGCCGGCTGCGAGGCCGATCGCCACCACGTTGTGGGCCCACGCGCGCCGTTGCCGCCCGGCGCGGAAGCGCAGCACGCGTGGATCGGCGAGCGGGGCTCCCTCCAGCGCGGCCAGCAGCGTGTCCTGGGCATGATCGTCTCCGACGAAGGCGCTGGGATAGACGTAGCCGTTGCCGACCCGGTGCTGGAGCGGGATGCGCCAGCGCCAGCCGCCCGCGTCCATCGCCTTCGCCCGGGTGTAGGGCTCGATCGTCGCGCCGGCGGCCGTGCACGGCACGGCGACCGCCCGGTCGCAGGGCAGCCAGTGCGACCAATCCTCCCACAGGTCCTCGTCCCTCAGGATCGCGCGGAAGCCCGAGCAGTCGATGAACAGGTCTCCGCTCACGCGCTGCCCGTCCGCGATCTCCAGCGCCAGGACCCGGCCGTTCTCGGACGAACGGACGACACGGGTGACCTGAGCCTCGCGTCGCTGCGCGCCGCGCGCGCACGTCCAGTCGCGCAGGAACGGCGCGAAGCGCGTCGCGTCGAACTGGTAGGCGTAGCCGTATGGGAGGCCGGCGGTATCGTGTTCCCCCGACCACTGCATGTCCTCCGGCCGCGCGAATCGGTTCGCGGCCGCAGCCATGTCCGCGATCCCGTAGTCGCCGAGCGGTGCGGCATCGCCCGCGGCATGACGGCGGAGCCAGTAGTGGTGGAACTCGGCGCGGCCGAAATCCGGACCGTAGTCGCCGAACGGGTGGAAGTAGTCGCTGTCGCGCGCGCCGAAGCCGCTGAACCGTATTCCCAGCTTGAAGGTCGCGGAGGTCGCCGCCATGAACGCGGTCTCGTCGATCCCGAGGCGGGCGACGAAGGCGCGCAGGTGCGGCAGCGTCGCCTCGCCGACTCCGATGATCGGGATGTCGGCTGCTTCTATGAGGGTGACCGCACAAGTTCGTCCGGCAAGGGCGGTCAGCGCCGCGGCCGTCATCAAGCCCGCTGTCCCTCCCCCGACGATGACGACCCTCAGCGGGCTATCGGCGCACTGTTGCACGCGTGACATCTCCGCGAACTGATTAAAAAAATCAACTTGAGAAATGTTGCGTTTCACACGGCGAACCGTCATCAGAACGCGAGCACGGTCACAGTGCGGGGCGCCTTGAGGTTCCAAGGCGAAGGAGAGGAGTGCAGGGGATGTCTCATTCTGTTGTCGCTGGATCGGCGAGGTTGGCGCTTCGTCTAGGCAGCGCCGTGTCCGCGATCGCGCTGGCGGTAGGCGCGTCGGCCGCCTTCGCGCAGGTAACGGATCGGCCGGGCACGCAGGAGATCGATCCTGCCCAGCCTCAGCAAGGCGGCGACCAGTCGGCCGCGGGCAGCGGACTGAAGAAGCCGCTGTCGGGGTCCACGAGCATCGAGGCGCAGGCGCAGACCGACCAGTCGCCCGTCACCGCCGAGGACATCGCGACTCCGGCCGCCGAGGCTGGTGGCGACATCGTCGTGACCGGTATCCGCCAGTCTCTCGCCAGCGCGCAGGCGCTGAAGCGCAACGCCGACACGGTCGTCGACGCGATCACGGCGGAGGACATCGGCGCGCTGCCCGACCGTTCGATCAACGAGGCGTTGCAGCGCGTTCCCGGCGTCGCGATCACCCGCTTCGCCTCCGCGGCCGATGCGCAGCACTTCTCGGTCGAGGGCTCGGGCGTGCAGATCCGCGGCCTCACCTACTCGCGCGGCGAGTTCAACGGCCGCGACGCCTTCTCGGTCGCGGGCGGACGCGAGATCGGCTACAACGACGTCCCTGCCGAGCTGGCGGGTTCGATCGAGGTCTTCAAGAACCTGACCGCCGACCTGATCGAGGGCGGCATCGCCGGCACGGTCAGCATCAACACCCGCAAGCCCTTCGACAGCAAGGACACGATCGTCTACGCGTCGGGCGGGATCAGCTACGGCGATCTGGCCGAGCGTTCGGCGCCGTCGTTCGTCGGCCTGTTCAGCAAGCAGTGGGACACCGAGCATGGTCGCTTCGGCCTGCTCGTCGGCGGCAGCTATTTCGAGCAGAACAGCCGCGCCGATTCGGTGTTCACGTCCGGCTTCCTGCCACGCTTCAACGCGCCGGACGACGGGGTCGACGGTTACGCGGTCAACGGCAACTTCCAGGGATCCCAGTTCGACGGCGGCACCTGCGACGGCAACAACCCGAACGAGGGCCGCATCATCAATGCGGGCCAGCCCTACGCGATCCGCGTCTGCGACAGCTTCGTGACGCCCAACGGCTTCAACACCGTCTATGCGCCGAGCGGCGCGGGCGTTCGCCAGCAGTCGTTCAACACGCAGCGCAACAGCATCACCGCGTCGGCGCAGTATGAATCGCCCGATCGCCGGCTTCTGGTCACCGGACAGTTCCTGCGAGCGGAGAACAAGATCGGCTGGACCGACCGGTCCATGGAGACGTCGGTCTACTACAACGACATCGGGCAGACGTTCCCGCTCGGCTCGCTCACGGGCGTCGGTGGCTCGGCCTACACCTTCAACGACGATGGCGTGTTCACGAGCGGCACGATCGGCCGTCGCAACAACCGCCAGGCGCACAACGTCACCACGCCCTGCATCATCCCGAACGGCGGCTTCCCCTACGAGTCGACCTATTGCGACTATCCGCAGTTCGTGAACCCGAACGGGCTCAACACCTTCCTGACCAACCGCTACAACTACACCAAGACGCGCACCACCGACGCTGCGCTCAACCTGAAGTTCTCGCCGACCGACCGGCTGCACATCAACCTGGACGGGCAGTATACGACCGCCTCGTCGCGCAGCATCGACGACATCGTAGATGCCTACAGCTTCGCGAACGTCGCGATCGACCTGACGGGCAAGCGTCCCAAAGTGGAGTTCCTGACGCCCGGCTTCGACCGGGCGACCTACTTCACGCAGAGCAACAACGTCTTCTACAACGACGCGTACAACAACCGCGCGATCAACGACGGGGACGAGTTCGCCTTCCGGGGCGACGTGCAGTACGACTTCGCCGACGACAGCTTCCTCAAGTCGGTGAAGGTGGGCGGTCGCTGGGCGAAGCGCGACCAGACGGTCCGCACCAACGACTACAACAACTGGGGATCGCTGTCGGCGACGTGGACCGACGAAGGGCCGTCGTTCCTCGGCAGCACCCCGGATGCGGCGAAGACGTACAACTACGTCGACTTCTTCCGCGGGCAGAACCCGGCGCCGACCGCGCTGTACCTGACCGACGCCGTGCTGAAGGACCACGGCGCGCTGATGGACCTGCTGCGCAGCGTCCGCGATCCGCAGAACGGATTCAGCTACACCCCGATCGAGGACCGCGGCGGAGCGGTGGTCAACGGCCGCACGACGGTCAACCCGGACCTGCTCAACGGCTACTTCTTCGACAACGAGATCTACGACAACTCCGAGGAGACGATCGCGGGATACGCGCGCGCCGACTTCGGGACCGACTTCGCCAACGGCATGCGGGTGACGGGCAACCTGGGCGTACGCTACGTCCACACCACCGACATCTCCAGCGGCGCGATCAACTTCCCCGGTGCGCAGCAGGTGATCGGCGGCTTCTCCAACTTCGCGGCCTATTGCGCGCAGCAGACCCAGGTGCAGCCGGACGGCAGTACGCCGAACCCGTCGAACGTCGCCGCTCTATGCCGCCCCGGCGTGACCGACGCGCAGCGCGCGACGGCGCTCGCGTTCGCGAACGGGGCGTCGGTGCCGCAGGATGCGGTCAACAAGTTCGGCAACTGGTTGCCGAGCGTCAACCTGCGGCTCGACCTGTCGCCCAAGTTCCTGATGCGCTTCGCCGCGTCCAAGGCGATCTCGCGTCCGAGCTTCAGCAATCTGCGGAATTTCGTGTCGCTGACCTTCAACGGCGCCAACGGCGTGTTCGAGGCTCGTTCGGAAAACCCGTTCCTGCGCCCGATCAAGGCGGACCAGCTCGACCTGACTGCCGAATGGTATTTCGCGAAGGTAGGCCAGCTGACGGGTACGCTGTTCTACAAGCGGCTGAGCGACGTCATCGTCAACAACAGCGGCTTCGTGCGCGATTTCAGCAACAACGGGTCGAACTATTCGCTGGCGCTGACCGGCCCGACCAACGCGGAGGGCAAGAGCGACATCAAGGGCGCTGAGGTGTCGTACCAGCAGACGTTCGACTTCCTGCCGGGAGCGCTCAGCGGCTTCGGGCTGCAGGCGACCTACACCTACATCGACGCTGGCCGTATCCAGACCACGCCGCCGCGCTTCGCCGCCTCTACGGACCCAACCCCGAACGAGGGCGACGGCAACCAGCCGCCGATCGACATCACGGGGTTGTACACGAACCTGCCGTTGCCGTTGCTGTCCAAGCACAACTTCAACGTGGCGGGCTTCTACGACAAGTACGGCATCTATGCGCGGCTGGCCTACAGCTGGCGGTCGTCCTACCTGTTGAACAACCGCGACGAGCTGTTCCCGTTCCTGCCGGTGTACAGCGATGCGACCGGACAGGCGGACGCCTCGCTTTTCTACACGCTCAACCGCAACTTCAAGATCGGCGTGCAGGTCAACAACCTGCTGGACACGACGACCCAGACGCGGTTCCTGCTCAACCAGGACGGGCTGACTGCGCCGAGGACGTTCTTCAAGAGCGATCGGCAGTACCAGCTGAGCGTGCGCCTGACGTATTGAGAGGGTCGGCGGGCTGCGTGACCAGGACCGGCGTTCGCGCCATCGTCTTCACGCGGCCCATGCCTCCCGGTCGTCGGCTGGGTAGGAGTGACGACGGATGACGATGCTGGACGAAGCGCCCCGCGTGGCGGAGGTCGCCGACGTCACGGCGGAACGGTTCGCCGCCGAGATCGCGGGCCATCATCGACCAGTCGTGATGCGCGGGGTGGCAGCCGACTGGCCGGGGGTGGCGGCGGCCGCGGGTGGTCCACGGTCGATGGCGACTTATCTACGACGCTTCACCGGTGGACGGCCGCTGGGCATGTTCGTCGCGCCTCCGGAAGCGCGCGGCCGCTTCTTCTACGGCGACGATGCACGCAGCTTCAACTTTCGATCGGCGCAGGTCACCTTGCCGGTCATGCTGGACGGACTGCTGGCGGCGGCGGACGACCCCGATCCCGTCGCCATGTACGCCGGCTCGGCAGCCACCGCCGAAGCCTATCCGGGCTGGCAGCGGGAGAACGTGCTCCCGCTCCCGACGCCGGGCGCCAAGCCGCGGCTGTGGCTGGGCAACGCGAGCCGCGCCTCGACGCACTACGACATGTCCGACAATGTGGCGGTGGTCGTGTCAGGCCGACGGCGCTTCGTCCTGTTTCCGCCGGAGGCCGCGCCCGATCTGTACGTCGGCCCCATCGAGAACACGATCGCCGGGCAGCCGACCAGCATGGTCGACGTCGAACGGCCCGATCCAGCGCGATTCCCGCGTTTCGCGGCGGCCGCGCGGACGATGCAGGTGGCGCATCTGCAGCCTGGAGATGCGATCTTCATTCCTTCCCTGTGGTGGCACGACGTCGCTGCCAGCGGCCCCTTCAACGTACTGGTCAACTACTGGTGGGGGCAGGGACGGGGCGGGTCGCCCTTCGCGGCGCTGATGCACGCGGTGCTGGCGATCCGCGATCTGCCGGAAGGACAGCGAGCCGCGATGCGCTCCTGGTTCGACCATCTGGTGTTCGCACCCGACGCGACGCACGCGGCCGATCACCTGCCGCCTGCCGCACGTGGGGCGCTCGGTCCGCCCGGGCCCGCGCGCGACCGCTCGATTCGCCAGTATCTCCAGCGCATGCTGGCGGCGCTGGACTGACGATCAGGATGCCGGCGTGATCGTCGCGACGCGGCAGAACGGCGTGCCTACAGCCCCGCCGGTGCCGAGCAGCAGCGGATCGACCGCGCGAAGCCGGTCGCCGGCGCACAGCTTGCGTCCTTCGCGATGCTCGAACTCCAGCAGGTACCGGCGGCCGATCTCGTCGAGGTGAGCGCACGCGCCCTGCGTGAGCAGCGTCACCCGCCGGCCACCCACCAGCGTGAAGGCGAGAGACTGCAGCCCGAGCGGCTCGCGCGTCGCAATCTCCCCGGTGTCGATGCAGGTCCGACGCTGCGACGACGGTACGGCGCTCGCTGTCAGCGCGACCCACGGCAGCAGCACGGCCAGCGGTCGTCGCCAAGTCGTCATCGCGGTGCCGCCGCTTCTGTCGCGGGCATCAGCGGCCGGCCTGGATCAGGATGGCGTCGGAGGGTAGCAGATGATCCATGAACGGCAGGATCGCCGCACCGGTCGCCGAGGCGTCGCGCGCCATGGCCGCAGGCAGTATGGGCGCATGCGCGGGCAGGACGGTTCGCGACAGCGCCTCGTTGAGCGCCGTGGCCAACCGCTCGATCAACGCGAGCGGCAGCCTGCCTCCGATCAGGACAGCATCGGGATTGAGCAGGCAGTTGACCGACATTAATGGCGCGGCGAGCGTGCGCACCGCGTCGGACACCCAATCCGCCACGACATCGGCGACGCCGTCGCCCGTGACGTCCAGCTTCGTGACCAAGCCTCGGTGGCCGGCGGCCGTAAGCCGGCGTTGCAGTTCGGACAGGGAGACGGTGTCCTGCACGGTCGCCCCGGCGCGCTGCGCGGTAGCGTCGGGCAAGAGCCCGATCTCACCTGACCGGCGGGTCGCGCCGCGGTGGAACTTGCGGTCGATGACGAGGCCGCCGCCGAGGCCGGCGCTTATGAGCAGGTAGAAGAAGCTGGGATTGGCGAAGCCGCTGCCGAATTCGGCTTCGCCGAGCGCCGCCGCGGCGGCGTCGTTGTCGCAGTGCACCGGCCAAGGCAGGTCGGCGAAGAGTTCCTCCACCGCCACGTCGCTCCATGCGCTGTATTCGGCCGGCTGGCCTGGAAGCGCGATGGTGCCGAGTTCGTCGGGAATGGCGACGCCGATGCCCAGGATCTTCTCCCGGTCGACCTCCCCGCGTGCGATCAACCCGTCGAGTTCGTCGTGCACGAACGTGCGCACCGCGTCCGGCAGCGCGAACAGGACTTCGCGGGTGATACGGCTGCGGACCTCTCCTGCCAAATCCAGGATCACGATGCTGAGATGATCGCGATCGATGTTGACGCCGACCGCGTAGGCCCCGTCGGGATCGACCTCGAGTTGGAGCGGCGGCTGCCCGCGTCCACCCAGCCGTCGCCCGACGACGCGGATCAGGCCGGTCTCGGTCAGTCGCGCGGTTATGTTCGCGATGGTCGCCGCGGTCAGGCCGGTGCGCTCCGCCACCGCGATGCGGGTGGTGCCCGGCGAGATGCGGATCGCCTGCAGCACCGTGCGCGTGTTGTAGTCGCCCGCGCGCACGAGGTTCGTGCCCGATAGGCTCGAGGACAGACGGGTATCGCGTCCGTCGCTCGAGCGGTTGTCCGACACCGCCCCGTGAACGCCGTTGCTCGTCACTCTTGGTTTCGTGACCGCCATGGCGGTCGACTAGCTCATCCGTAACGACCTGCACAACGAAACAATAAAACAATTGAGTTTGGTAATCCGGTGAGCGATGTTCGACACAGCCGGGCATAGATGCTGGCGCGATCAGGAGATGGGATGATGCGGCTCGTCACGACCATGGGGGCGCTCGCGTGTGCGACACTCGCTGCAAGCGGCGGTGCCGCGCCGCAGCAGCTGGACATCATGTCCCGCGCCATCAACGCGCCCAGCATCGGCTACGGCCTCTACGGCACCGGCTATGCCGCGAAGGTCGTAAAGGACGGAACGGTGGTCGGCGGGCAGGCGCTTCGGGTCACGGTGGCGCAGCCGGCGGCGCATGCCTACGACATCGGCGCGACCGCGTCGGTGACCAAGCCGATCAGGAAGGGCGACGCGCTCGTCGTCGCGGTGTGGATGCGCGCGCCCAAGGTCGCCGCGGGAGAGTCGCTGTCGCTGCCGTTCGTCGGGCTGATCGGCCCCGCTCCCGGCTACGAGCAGATCGTCGCGGGCGAGGCGAAGGCGGAAGCGGCATGGTCGCTGCGCAGCGTGCGCGGCACCGCGTCGCAGGACTATCAGGCCGGACAGGCGACGGTCACCCTTCATCTCGGCGCGCAGAAGGGCGTCATCGATCTCGGACCGGTGTTCGTGCTCGACCTAGGGCAGAAGGCGTCGTGAGCGGCCGAACCGAGGGTGACGGGCGCTGGACCAGGCGCGATGCGCTGATCGGCGCGACGGCGTTGTGCTCGCTTACCGCAGGTACCACAGTGGCGAAAGCCTCCGCGGTCGACGCCGATCCGGCACGCGGGCAGCTCAGCAACGCGCAGGCGTCGGCGGGCGCGCGAACGCTGTACGCGTACCTGTGGTCGCAATACGGCAAACGTACGCTGACCGGGCAGCAGGAGCAGAACTTCACCCCGGCCGGTGCGCGGCAGGAGCTGGACTATCTCGAACGCGTCACGGGCAAGCTGCCTGCGATCCTGGGGCTCGACTATATCGAGCCGAGCGATCAGGCGGCGGTGAACGAGCGCGCGATCGCCTGGCATCGCTCGGGCGGGATCGTCACCTTGTGCTGGCATTGGGGCGCCCCGGACATCGGGACGGGGTACGAGAATTCGAAAAAGGATTTCGACGTGGCGCGTGCGCTGACGCCGGGTACGCCGCAGAACGCCGCAATGGGGCGGCAGATGGCGCATGTCGGCGACCTGCTGACGCAATTGCGTGACGCCGGCGTGCCGGTGCTGTGGCGCCCGTTCCACGAGTTCAGCGGCGACTGGTTCTGGTGGGGCAAGCACGGACCGGAGGCGTTCAAGGCGCTGTGGCGCCTGATGTACGAGTACTTCACCCGCAGCCGCGGGCTCGACCATCTGATCTGGGTGCTGGGCTGGGCGGGGCAGAACGTCGACGCGCGCTACTATCCCGGCCGCCGCTACGTCGACGTCGCCGGTGCGGACATCTACGTCGACGACCACGGTCCGCTGGCTGCGATGTTCGGGCGGGTCAAGGCGATCGTCCGCGACACCGTGCCGATCTGTCTGCACGAGAACGGCCCGGTGCCGGATCCCGCGCGGCTGGGGCCGAAGGCGGACTGGCTGTGGTTCATGACGTGGCACACGCGCTGGCTGACCGATCCGGCGCAGAACACCCCCGAGCAGCTACGCGCTTACTTCGCCAGCGAGCGCTACGTGACCAAGGACGAACTGCCCGAAACGCTGAAGGAATGAGCGGGCGCGAAACGGGGGCGGAGGGCTAGCGTGCGCCTCCGTCCGCCCAGGCCGCCAACCAGACCAGCGGAGCGTTCCAGTTGATCGCCACCTCGTTCACGGCATAGGCGCGCGCGTCGTCGATCCAGCAGCGTTGAGGCGCGCAGCGTCCCTTCAGCTGCGCGGCGACGGGATCGGCCATCACGGTGTTGTTCGCGCCGCCGCTCAGCGCGCCGGGAGGCGGCCCGGGGTAGCGCGCGTCGAGCTGATGCGCCCAGTAGCGGTGATGCGGGTTCATCATCGGCTTCGCCCCGAACCCGCTGACGTAGCTCTGGTCGAGCGGGTTGCGTCCGAGCACGTAGTCGAGCGTGGCGATCGCCGCGTCGCGCAGCGCCGGCGCGTTCGTGAACCGCGCCCCGAGCGCGAGGACGATGCCGCGGTTTAGCAGCGCGCCGTTGGAGCCCCAGGCGTAGGCCGTGCCGGCGAACGGGATGCGATATCCCGTTTGATCCGTCTCCGCGGCGAAGCGCCGCGCGAGCGCGACCACCCGGTCCCGCGCGGCCGCGCGCACGTCGGCGGGCACGCCGTCAACTGTCGCGAGCGTGATCGTGCCGAGCATCGCCGTCGCGCTCCAATTGGGTGCGCGTTCGGCGTTGGCGGGTGACAGCGCGGCGGTACGGCGCGTCAGTTCGCGCAGGAGCGCGGGATCCCGCGTGGCGGCGTACAGCTCGGCTGTGGCCCAGTAGAATTCGTCGGACAGGTCTTCGTCGCCGTAGCCGCCGGAGCCGGTGAAGCCTTGCGCGGCATGGACGTCGGGCAGCCGCTGCGCCGCGGCATAGGCGCGCTCGGCAGCGTGCAGGCAGCGTTTCGCGAAGGCCGCGTCGATCCTGCGCCAGACGCGCGCGCACTGCGCCGCCGTCGCGGCCAGGTTCAGCGTCGCCGCGGTGCTGGGCGGGTAGAGCAGTCGCTCCTCCGCGTCATCGGCGGGCGCGGTCGGCAGCGCGGTCCAGTGCCGGTCGGCGACCTTGTGGAACGCCATGCCACCGGCGTCGAGCCGCGAGAGCGACAATGGTCCGCCGCCCGCGTTGCCTCGCGGCAGTGCGACGATCGTCCCGTCGGGCACCTGCATCCTCAGCAGGAACATCAGCTCCCAGCGCGCCTCGTCCAGCAGGTCGCTGACACCGTTGCCGGCTTCGGGCAGGGCGGCGCTTCCATCTGGAAACGGGTGCGGCGCGGCGGCGGCTTCCCACGCGTTGACGAGCGTCCATGCCGCGATGCCGCCGTTCACGACATATTTGCCGTGGTCTCCCGCGTCGTACCAGCCACCGGTCACGTCGAGCCGCAGCGCGCAGCCGGGCCAAGCGGTGCCGCGCTCGTCGACGCCGGCGAAGCAGCCGACGATTTCGTTCTCGTGGCCCGCCGGGCGCGCCCACCGGACGCCGCCCGCGTGGGTCGCCAGGATCGGGGTACCGGCGCGCTGCTGGTAGAAGAAGTTGAGCGCGGCCTTCGCCAGCGGCTGGTAAACACGCGCGCCGACCTCCACCAGCCGCGCAGTGGCGCCTTCGACGCTCAGCCGGTAGCGGCCCGGCGCGCGGACGCCACTCAGGTCGAGGTCGAAGACGCGGTCGCCCGAGGCCGCGTCCGGGACGAACGGCGCCGCCGTCCCGCGCGCCACCGTCGTGCCACGCGCATCGCGCAAGCTCCACGCTACGGGTGCGGTCGCGGTGGTCGCCACGATCACGTGCTTGGCGGCGTTCGGCAGGAATCCCACCTGATTGAGGTGCAGGGCGACCGGTGGAGCGGCCGCGCCCGTTGACGCCGGTAGCGCGGCGAGGACGAGCCACCTCATCGTCACGGTCGCACCGTCAGCATGGTCGCGCCATGGGCCGGCACGACCGCCGCGTAGCGCGCGCGGACCCGGCCGACGTCACGGTGCGCCCACAGGTCGCGCACCGCGGCGCGGGTGGTCGCGGTGTAGCCGATCTCCGGCCAGTTCATTGTCACGCGCGCGGGCGCGGCGCCGCGGTTGAGCAGCAACACCGCGCGGCTGCCATCGGCGAGAGGTTTGGACCATATCTCCTGATCGCCGTCGTCCCGAACCCGGCGCCCTTGGCGGCCGAGCGGATCCTGGTCGACCGCGATCACTTCCTTGTTGAGCAGGATCGCCCGGGTCGCCTCGCTCATGCGCGCGACGTCGTTGCCCGCGATCAACGGGGCCGCCATCATCGCCCACAGGCTGAAATGCGCGCGGGCTTCGGTGTCGCTCAGCCCGCCGTTGCCGACCTCCAGCATGTCGGGATCATTCCAATGCCCCGGCCCCGCGTAAGGGTAGAGCGGTTCGTTGCGATCGACGATGTCCATCACGCCGAGCGAGTAGGTGACGCGTCCGGCCCAGGCATCGCGGATGTCGCCGGTGGTGCGCCACATGTTGCCGATCTTGCTGGCCCATTCCCACGGGCGATTGTTGCCCCATTCGCAGATTGACAACAGGACCGGCCGGCCGGTGGCGCGCAGCGCGTCCGCCATCAGGGCATAGGCTTCCTCCGCGTTGCGTATGCCGGTCGAGCACCAATCGTACTTCAGGTAATCGACGCCCCAGCGCGCGTAGGTGATGGCGTCCTGATATTCGTGCCCCTGGCTGCCGGGACGCCCGCCGCAAGTCTTGGCGCCCGCGTCCGAGTAGATGCCGAATTTCAACCCGTGCGCGTGAACGTAATCGGCGAGCGCCTTCATGCCCGAGGGGAACTTGGCCCTATCCTCGCCGATGAAGCCGTCGGCGTCGCGCGTTCCGTGCCAGCAATCGTCGATGACGACATATTGGTAGCCGGCATCCTTCATGCCGCCGCTCGCGATCGCGTCCACCGTGTCGCGTACGACCTGTTCGTTGACGTTGCACCCGAACTTGTTCCAGCTGTTCCACCCCATCGGCGGCGTCTGCGCGAGCCCGTTGACGGTGCGCGCGGGATCAAGCGAAGGGCGCAGCGTGTTGGGATCGAGCAACTGGTCCTGCGCCGCGGCGCTGCCCGCGATGGCGAGCGCCGCGATGGCTGCCGCGATGGCCGAGGTTAGGTCGCGTATCATGTTCAGCCCTTTGATCAGATGATGTGTCGCACGGGTTACGGCGTGGTGCGCGGCAGGCAGACGGCGTCGTGCAGCCCGGACCGTGCGGCCGTCCGCGTTTGTCCGAACGCGAGGTAAGCGCGCGCTCGCGCGTCGTAGCGCGACCAGTGCGGCAGTCCGGAGCGGTTCGGATCGCCGCGCTGGACGAACGCGGTCCAGTAATCCTGCAACGCCGGTGCGCCCGTGGGCGGCGTGTCGAAGATCAGCCCGATCTCGCTGCCGTGGCTGACGGTCTTGCCGGGGGGCGCGTAGTCGAACTGATACTGCCACACGGGCGCGCCCCCCGCGGCCACCGCGCGCGACACCGCTACGGTCGGGCAGGTGAACACCAGATCGGTGCCGAGCCGCATCGCCACGTCGCCCAGCCGCGGGTCGGGCGCGGGCGCGCCGTCCAGCCCGTAGGCGCGTCGCACCGCCTGCGCGTTGCGCGGAAACTCGCGCGCGATCACCGGGCGAGGATCGCGTCCGTTATAGCCGGTGAACTCCTGCGCGTTGACGCCGATCAGCAGCGGCACGCGCGCGACCCGCCCGGCAGCGAGCGCGCCCGCGGGCGTCTTGCGCAGCACCCGCCCGTCGACCACCGCCTGCAACCAGATGAAGCTGTCGTCCTCCAGGTCGGGCACGTCGACCCGTTCCTGCGCCGCGACGATGGCGGCCACGGGAAGATCGCGCAGCGCCGCGGCGCTCGCCTCGCGCGCAGCACCCGCGCGCGCGGCGATCGCCATGCCCAGTCGCTCGTTCTGTGCCAGCGTGCGCGGCGCCACGCCGAAGCCGGGCGTACCGCTCTGCGCGATCGCGCCCGCGAACAGCCCGCGCGCGGCGGGGGATAGCATCTGCAGGCCGACATCCTGCGCGCCCGCCGATTCGCCCGCGATCGTCACCCGCGCCGGATCGCCGCCGAAGCGCGCGATGTTGTCGCGGACCCAGCGCAGCGCCGCCTGCTGGTCCATCAGCCCGTAATTGCCCGACGCGCCGCCCTGTTCGGCACTCAGCGCCGGGTGCGACATGAATCCGAGCGCGCCCAGGCGATATTGCACGCTGACGAGCACGATGCCGCGATCGGTGATGCGCGACTCAACGGTGCCGCCGCCCGCGCCGCCGCGGTTGCCGCCGCCGTGCACCCACACCATCACCGGCAGCCGCGCGCGCGCGCCAAGTCGCGGCGAACGTACGTCGAGGAACAGGCAGTCCTCGCTCGACGAGGCCGCCGCGGCGCTGTTCCACGCGCCGTAGCTCGGTTGCGGGCAGGCCGCGTGCGCGGCGACGGCGGGTGCGGGCGCGCGCCATCGCTGCGGCGCGACCGGCGCGCGCCAGCGCAGCGCCCCGACTGGCGGCGCGGCGAAGCGGATGCCGCGGAACACGCCGCCGCCGCCCGGCAGGGGTTCGCCGCGTACGGGGCCGTGGCTGGTCGGGACGACGGGTCCGGCGACGACAGACCCAGCGGCGGCGAGCGCCAGCGCGAGCGCGATCATCGCGCCGGCTGACGCGGGGTCGGACGCGACAGCGCGTCGCGGATCGCGCGTTCGGCGACCGGCGCCATCGCCGCGTAGCCCGCTTCGTTGGGGTGGACCCCGTCGTAGGTCAGTGCGCTTCGCAACGCGTCGCCGTCGTGCAGCGCAGTCCAGTAATCGGCGTAGGTCGCGCCCGTGCGCGCGGCGTAGTCCTTCAACCAGGCGTTAATCGCCGCGATCCTGGGTGCGGTGCTGAGCCCCGGGCGCCACGGGAAGTTGGCGGCGGGCGGGATCGAGGCGAGGATCACGCGGATGCCGTTCGCACGTGCCAGCTCGGCCATCGACATGATGTTGGCCTTGGTCTGCTCGGGCGTCATCGGGCCGGTATTGCCCGCGATGTCGTTGGTGCCGCCCATGATCTGCACCGCCGCCGGGTGAAGGTCGATCACGTCCTGGCGGAAGCGCAGCAGCATCTGCGGCGTGGTCTGCCCACCGATCCCGCGGTCGATCCGGCCCTCTCTGAAGAAGCCAGGCACCTTGTCGATCCAGCCTTGGGTGATCGAATCGCCGATGAAGACGATGCGGGCCCCGCCCGTCGGGCGGAGCGCCGCATTGTCGCCCTGGTAGCGACCGAGCCAAGCCCAGTCGGTGTGTAGCCGGTGCTCGGCCTCCTGCTCGGCCGCGCTCCCCTGCGGCGCGGCACCCCGTGCGACCGCCGACGATGGCGCGATGGCTGCGGCCAGCGGCAGCAACATGGCGGCGAACCTCAACATGCGTGATCCTCTCTGCGACCTTGAAACCGGTTTGGTTGCAACATAGAGCGCGATTTAGTTAATTTGAAAGAATAATAGAGCGTCGCAGTTTGGCGCGTCGGGGAGGAATGAATGAGGACGATGAAGCTGGCTGTGATTGCGGGTTTGCTTGCCAGTGGTGCGACGCTGTCGGCGCAGAATGCCGGTAAGGTTGGTCCTTCCGCGGTGGCACATCCGGGTGAGTGGCCCGCGCTGGCGATGAAGCGCCAGCGCGATCCCAAGGTCGAGGCGCGCGTCGACGCGATGCTCCGCCGGATGAGCATCGAGGACAAGGTCGGGCAGCTGATCCAGGTCGACATCGCCTCGATCACGCCGGAGGATCTGGAGACGTACAAGCTCGGCTCGATCCTGAATGGCGGCAACTCTGCCCCCAACAATGACGAGTTCGCGCCCGCACCCGAGTGGCTGAAACTGTTCGATGCCTTCTACGACGCGTCGGTGAAGCGCAGCGACGGTCGCCCGGTCGTGCCCGTCATCTGGGGCACCGACGCGGTGCACGGCGCCAACAACATCGTTGGCGCGACGCTGTTTCCGCACAACATCGCGCTCGGCGCCGCGCGCGACCCCGACCTCGTCCGCCGCATCGGCGCGGCAACCGCGGCGGAGACGGCGGCGACCGGCATCGACTGGAGCTTCGCGCCGACCGTCGCCGTCGTGCAGGATGATCGCTGGGGCCGCACTTACGAGAGCTATTCGGAGGAGCCCGCGGTCGTAGCGTCCTACGCCGGCGCGATGGTGGAGGGCATCCAGGGCCGTGTCGGCGGTGATTTCATGCGCCCCGGCCACGTCATCTCCTCGGTCAAGCACTTCCTTGGCGACGGTGGCACCGGCGGGCGCGACCAGGGTGACACGCGCGTCAGCGAAGCGACGCTGCGCGACGTCCACGCCGCCGGCTACATGACCGCGCTGCCCGCGGGCGCGCTGACCGTGATGCCCAGCTTCTCGAGCTGGAACGGCACCAAGCTGACCGGCAACAAGTCGCTGCTGACGGGTGTGCTGAAGGAACGCTGGGGCTTCGACGGCTTCGCGGTCGGCGACTGGAACGCGCACGGGCAGGTGCCGGGCTGCACCAACGAGGATTGCGCGGCCGCGATCAACGCCGGGCTCGACATGTTCATGTACTCGGGCCCCAAGTGGAAGGAACTCTACGCCAACACGCTGCGCGAGGCGAAGGCGGGTACGATCCCGGCGGCGCGATTGGACGATGCGGTGCGCCGCATCCTGCGCGTCAAGGTGCTGGCGGGCACGTTCGACGCCGGCCGCCCGTCGTCGCGCCCGTTCGCGGGCAAGTTCAACCTGCTCGGCAGCCCCGAACACCGCGCGCTCGCGCGAGCGGCGGTGCGCGAGTCGCTCGTGCTGCTCAAGAACAATGGCGTGCTGCCGATCAAACCGGGCGCGAACGTACTGGTTGCAGGGGCGGGCGCGGACAATATTGGTCAGCAGGCGGGCGGCTGGTCGATCACCTGGCAGGGAACGGGCGTCACCAACGCCAACTTCCCCAACGCGCAGTCGATCTGGGGCGGACTGTCCGAGGCGGTGCGCGCGAGCGGAGGCACCGCGACGCTGTCGGCGCAGGGCAGCTTCACAACCAAGCCCGATGTCGCGATCGTCGTCTTCGGCGAAACGCCCTATGCCGAATTCACGGGTGACCGCCCGACGCTGGAATACAGCCCCGACGACAAATCGAACCTGGAGCTGTTGCGCCGGTTGAAGAAGGCGGGCGTGCCGACCGTGTCGGTGTTCCTCTCGGGCCGCCCCTTGTGGGTCAACCCGGAGCTGAACGCGTCCGACGCCTTTGTCGCCGCCTGGTTGCCCGGCACCGAGGGCGGCGGCGTCGCCGACGTGGTGGTCGCGGGTCGCGACGGCAAGCCCAAGGCCGATTTCCGCGGCACGTTGTCGTTCTCGTGGCCCAAGCGGCTCGACCAATATGTGCTCAATCGGCGCGATCCGAACTACGATCCGCTGTTCCCGTTCGGCTACGGCCTGTCCTACGCCAAGGGCGGGCAGGTGCCGACGCTAAACGAGGCGCGGCCGGCGAACGCGGGCGGTGACCAGAACGCGCTGTTCGTGCGCGGGCGGCTCGCCCCTGGCGCGTCGCTCAAGACCAGCGGCGCGGTGACGCAGGCGCGCATTGACCGGCAGGCGCAGGAGGACAGCGTGCGCCTGACCTTCACCGGCGCGGGCGAATTCGCGGTCGCGCAGGCGCAGCCGATCGACCTGTCGCGCGAAGCGAACGGGCAGTTGAGCCTGATCCTCGACTACCGCGTCACGCGCGCGGCAGCGGGCACCGTCACGCTCGGCATGGCGGCGGCGGGCGGACGCAGCGCGAGCGTGCCGATCACCGGCGCGCTGCGCGCCGCGGGCAGCGACTGGACCGAACTGGCGGTGCCCCTCCGCTGCTTCGCCGACCAAGGCGTCGAAATGGCCAAGGTGACGCGCCCCGCAGTGATTGCCGCGACCGGCGCGGCGGGCATCGACGTGTCGGGCATCCGCATCGCCAGCGCGCCGCCCGGTCCGGTAAGCTGCGGTCAGCGATGATGCTGCGGGCGCTGCTCGCGGTGCTGGGTGCGTCGGCGATCGCCGCCGGTCCGCCGCCGCGGGTCGAGCGGCTCGCCGCGGAGCCCGCGGGCACGACCGCGCTGCCGATGCGCGTCGTCGGGCGCGCCGAGGCGGCGGAACAGGGGATGATCCGGCGGCAATGGCCAGGCACCTACGTCGAGACACGCTTCCGTGGTCGCGTCGCGCTGTTCCGAGTCGGAGCCGGGGAGGTGTCGCTTCGCGTCACCGTCGACGAGGGTGCACCGATCGCGCTCGTCCGACCGGTGCCCGGACTCTACCGCGTCGGTCCGCTCGCACCGGGCGCGCACGTCCTGCGCGTGCAGGCGATCAGCGAGAGCCAGGCGGGGCCGACCGTCTTCGGCGGCTTTCGCGCCGCTGCGGGCACGCGCGCGCTGCCGGCGGCCATACCCGCCCGCCAGATCGAGTTCGTCGGCGATTCGCACACGGTCGGCTACGGCGTTCGCTCGACCAAGACCGCGTGCAGCACGCAGGAGGTGTGGGACACGACCGACACCGCGCGTGGGCTCCCCGGCCTGTTGGGCGAACGCTATCACGCCGATTATCGGGTCAACGCGATCTCGGGCCGGGGCGTCGTGCGCAATTACGACGGCTACCCGTCCGACACGCTGCCCGCCGCCTATCCGTTCACATTGTTCGACAAGGCAAGGCGCGCAGCCGATGCGGGCTGGCATCCGCAGGTGATCGTGGTCGCGCTCGGCACCAACGATTTCTCGACCGCGCTTCACGCCGGCGAGCGCTGGAAGACGCGCGCCGCACTGCACGAGGACTTCGAGCGCAGCTACGCGCGTTTTCTGTCGAAGCTTCGCAGTCGGAACCCGCATGCGCTGATCGTCGTCTGGGCGACCCCGATCGCGCAGGGCGAGGTGATCGCGGAGGCGCGCGCGACGGTGGCGCGGTTGATGCAGGCGGGCGAGCGCCGCATCGCGTTCGTCGCGGTCGATGGGCTCGGCTTTGGTGGCTGCAACGGCCACCCCGACCTTGCCGACGACGCCAGGATCGCAGGCGCAGTGGCCGCGCAGATCGACGCGCTACGCGGTGTCTGGAACGCGGGCATGTCGCGATGACGGAGCGGATACGCGCAATCGTGGCGGCGGCGGCCGTGCTAGCCATGCTGCCCGGTATCGCACAGGCGCGCGGCACCGTGGTGCTGACCTACGACGACGCGCTGCCGTCGCAGCTCGACCACGCGGTCCCCGCGCTCGACGCCGCGGGGTTGAAGGCGACGTTCTTCCTGTCGGCGGTGCGCGAGGCCGACGTGCCACGCTGGCAGGCAGTGGCGCGACGTGGGCACGAACTGGCCAATCACACGATTTTCCACCCCTGCGCCGCCGCCAAATTCCCCGCCGATCCGCGCTTCACGAGCGAGGCCTATACCCCCTCCACCATGATCCGCGAGATCGCGCAGCAGAACACGCTGCCGCGCGCGCTCGACGGTCGCGTACGCCACGGCTTCGCGACGCCTTGCGGCGAACATCTGGTCGGCGGGGAGGATTATCTTGAGCCGTTGCGCGCCGCGCACATCGTCGACTACGCACGCGGAGTGAGCATGAGCGATGCGGAAGTGCGCGCCGGCTCTGCGAGCGTCGACGAGATGCATGTGCCCGCGCGCGGGTTCGCCCAAGGTACGACGCTCGATCAGCTCGTCGCATTCGCGCACGCCGCGGAGGCGAGCGGCGGCTGGGCGGTATTCCTGTTCCACGGCATCGGCGGCGACCAGCTCAGCGTCGACCCGGCGACGCATCGCGCATTTCTAGCGTGGCTGAGGCAGCACCGCCGCACCCTTGATGTGACGACCCTGCGCGAGGCTCTTGGAAGGGGGAAGAAGTGACGCTTCAACGGGGCGAGATAAATAAAGCCGTTTTCTTTATTTTGTGGGGGCTTTAGGCTTGGTTGTCGCCGACGTTCCACGCTGGCGGACCGGCGGCGGATCGGACCTTGCGTGGCGAAGGCGGGACTGGATCGTAGACGTCGCCGCCGCGTGAGGATCGCGCCCGCTCCTGCCAGGCGTCTCCTGCGTGCGGGCGGGCTCATAAAGGAACCAGGAGGGTATGCAGGAAGCAGTCAGGCGGCGGATCGCCGGCGTGGAGCTGGGCGGAACCAAGTGCATTGCGGTCCTTGCGACCGACGACGGCTCCATCGTCGCTCATCGTACAATTCCGACCCGAGCGCCGGTCGATACCTTGCGCGCCATCGTCGATCAGCTCGATCGATGGTGGGAGCAGGAAGGCTTCGAACGTGTTGGTGTCGCGTCCTTCGGGCCTCTGGACCTCGATGCGTCGTCGTCGGGGTTCGGGACCATAACGACCACGGCGAAGCAGGGCTGGCGCGATACGCCGGTGCTGTCCACCCTGACCGGCCACTTCGACGTGCCGGTCGCGTTCGACACCGACGTCAACGGTGCGGCGATGGCGGAAGGCCGGTGGGGTGCTGCGAGGGGATTGCGCGACTACGCCTACGTCACCGTGGGAACGGGAGTTGGAGTCGGCCTCATCGTCAACGGCTTCCCGACGCGTGGGATAGGACATTGTGAGGCCGGGCACATGCGCGTGGCGCGAGTTGCGGGCGACGACTGGGCCGGTGCGTGCCCTTATCACGGCGATTGCGTAGAAGGACTGGTGGCGGGGCCAGCGCTTGCCGCGCGAACCGGCTTGCCGGGCGAGACGCTGCCTCATGACCATGCCGCATGGGAGACGGTCGTAGACGCGGTCGCGCAGATGCTGCAGGCGCTCGCCGCCGCGACTGGACCGCGGCGCTTCTTGGTCGGTGGCGGGGTCCTAGGCAAGCGACCCGATCTGATCGTACGGATCGAAGATCGGCTACGCAGCCTTGTTGGCAATTATCTGCCGCTGCCGGCGCGCAACGTGGCCGATCCGTACGTGTCGCTGCCGGGCCTCGGCGACGCGGCCGGGCCGCTCGGGCCTATCGCGCTCGCGCTGTCGAGTGCCGGACGCCATCCGGCGCAGACGCCTTCGATCGAAGCGCGGACAACCGACCTCATCGACTCGTGAGAAAGCACGAGCATCAGCGATCCGGGAGAGAAATTGTGTGTAGAGTGGTAAAGACGACCTCGTTGCTGCTAGCAAGCGTCACGCTAGCCCAGCTACCCGCAGCCGCGCAGGTGCCGGGTAACGGCGGCCCGTACAACGCGCACGTGCTGAACGGCGGTATCGGGATCGAGCGACCGCTTGAGCAGGCTGACGCGCTGGTCGCCGCGGGCGCGCCCTACACGATCGCGACCTGGGTGCGCCCCGACGCGGGGCTGCGCGGCGAGGTGGTGCTGGTGCAGCTGGGAGACGCTGCAGCGAACCGCGCGTTGGTGCTCGCGGACGGCCGGATCGGACTGCGCGACGGTGGGACCCTGGTCCGCGGCGGCGCGGTGCCGGCGGGTAGCTGGCACCACGTCGCCGCGGTGTCGGACGGATCGCGGGTCACGCTGTACCTCGACGGTCGCGCGGTGGCGCGCGGCAGCGCGCGATCGACCGCGGTGGCGCCGCGTCTCGCGATCGCGCCGGCCGTCGCCAGCACGCCGCACTTCGGCGGCGATCTGGTGGACGCGCGCGTCGACGGTCGCGCGCTGGGTGCCGCCGCAATCGCCGGGATCGCGCGCGCGCGACCCGATTTCGCGCTGGTGCAAATGACGGAGGTCGGCGTCGGCTGGCCACTCCAGAAGCAGGCCAACATCGGCCTCACCACGCAGCAGGATGCCTGGACGCTGCCGCAATCGCGCGACAACGCTTATTCCGTGCCCGTCGCCAAGCCGGTGTCGACCGCGCCGGTGATGCAGCCGACCGCGCCCGGACACTGGCAGGTCAATGGCTGGACGCTGGCCGCTGCGCCCGACGTGGCGGGCGACGGCGCGACGCTGTCGCGCGCGGGCGCGCCCAAGGGCACGTGGCGCGCCGCCACCGTGCCGGGCACGGTGCTCCAGACGCTGGTCGATCGCGGCGTCTATCCCGACCCCTACTACGGGCTCAACAACCTGAGGATCCCCGAGCGCCTGGCACGGCAGGATTACTGGTACCGCACCAGCTTCACCGTACCGGCGCAAGCCGCGGGCAAGCGGCTGACGCTGGTGTTCGGCGGCATCAACTACGCGTCGGAGATCTGGGCCAACGGGACGCGATTGGGCGAGACGCGTGGTGCGTTCGTGCGCGGGCAGTTCGCCTACACGCCGGTCGCGGGCGAGAACGTGATCGCGGTCAAGGTATCGCCGCCGCCGCATCCCGGCATCCCGCACGAGCAGTCGGTGAAGGCTGGCGTGGGTGAGAACGGCGGACAGCTCGCGATCGACGGGCCGACCTTCGTCGCGACCGAGGGCTGGGACTGGATCCCCGGCATTCGCGACCGCAACACCGGGCTGTGGCGCCCGGTCGAGCTGGTCGCGACCGGCCCCGTCAGGATCGGCGACCCGCACGTCGTCACCGACCTGCCGCTGCCGCGCACCGACAGCGCCGACGTCTACGTCACCGTGCCGATCGACAATGCGGGCGCGGCGACGAGCGTCACGGTGCGCGTCGCGTTCGAGGGCGTGACCGTCGAGAAGCAGGTGATCGCGCCCGCGGGCCACAGCGAGGTCTCCTTCACTCCGGCCGAGTTCCGCCAGTTGAAGGTCGCGAACCCGAAGCTGTGGTGGCCGAACGGCTACGGCGCGCCGCACCTCTACGACGTGACCTACGAAGTGGCGGGGGCAGACGGCGTGTCCGACACGCGCCGCGACCGCTTCGGCATCCGCGAGGTCAGCTACGACCTGTCGCTGTTCGACGCGGCCGGCAGCTTGCGCCGCGTCAACGTGCAGACCACCGACGGCGCGCTCGCGCACACGTCGCTGATCGACGTGCGCCACGCCGCGATCAAGCAGACGCCGACCGGCTGGGCGGAGTCGCTCACGCCAGCGGGCGAACGCTCGCGCGCCGTCACCGCGATCACCGAGACGTTGCCCGAGCCGCACCTGACGATCCGCGTCAACGGCGTGCGCATCGCCGCGCGCGGCGGCAACTGGGGCATGGACGACGCGATGAAGCGCGTCAGCTACGACCGGCTCGCGCCGTATTTCCGCCTCCAGCGCGAGGCGCACATGAACATCATCCGCAACTGGATGGGCAACAACAACGAGGAGGAGTTCTACGATCTCGCCGACGAGAACGGCATGATGATCCTGAACGATTTCTGGCAGTCGACGCAGAATTTTCAGGTTGAGCCCGACGACGCGTCGCTGTTCCTCGCCAACGCGCGCGACACGATCGCGCGCTATCGCAACCATCCCTCGATCATCCTGTGGTTCGGCCGGAACGAGGGCGTGCCCTACCCAACGCTCAACGAGGGGCTGGCGAAGGCGGTGTTCGATCTCGACGGCACGCGCTGGTTCACCGGCAGCTCGAACGTCGTCAACCTGCAGGGGTCGGGCCCCTACAATTACCGTCCGCCAGTCGGTTACTTCACCGACCTCGCCACCGGCTTCTCGGTCGAGACCGGCACGCCGTCGCTGTCGACCGCGGAGTCGATCGCGAGCTACGTGCCCGCGGGTGACCGCTGGCCGCTCGGCGACGTGCTCGCCTATCACGACTGGCATTTCGCCGGAAACGGCGACACCAAGACGTTCATGGCCGCGCTCGACCGCATGTACGGCGCGGGCACCAGCTTCGCCGATTTCGAGCGCAAGGCGCAGATGATGAACCTCGAAACGCACAAGGCGATGTACGAGGGCTATCAGGGCCATCTGTGGACCAAGAACTCCGGCCGACTGCTGTGGATGACGCACCCGGCATGGCCGTCGAACGCGTGGCAGATCTACTCGTGGGACTATGACACCCACGCCGCCTATTACGGCGCGAAGAAGGCGGTCGAGCCGCTCCACGTACAGCTCAACCTGCCCGGCAACGAGCTGGTGGTGCTGAACACCACGCGAGACGACGCGCGGGGGCTGACCGCGCGGGTGCGCGTCGTCGGGCTCGACAACCGCGAACTGTACGCCCGCGACACGAAGCTGGATGCGCTGGCCAATCGCGCGACCCCGCTCGCCGCGGTGCCGCTGACCGACCTGTTCGCGCAGACGCCGATGGTTCTGGTCAAGCTGTCGCTGCTCGGCCGTGACGGGCGCTCGCTGTCGGAGAACTTCTACTGGCGCGGCCGCGACGAGGCGGCGTACCGCGCGCTCAACACGCTCGCCCCGGTCGCGCTGACGGCGAGTGCCGGCGCGCCCCAGGTCGACGGCGCCGACCGCGTGATGCGGGTCACGCTCTCCAACGATACCGCCGTCCCCGCGCTCAATGCCAAGCTGACGCTGGTGGATGCCGACGGAAAGCGCATCCTACCCGCCTTCTACGACGACAATTACATCTCGCTGCTGCCGGGCGAGCGTCGCGACATCGCGATCCGCTATCCCGCTGGCGTGGCCGCGCAGCCGAGCGTGAGGCTCGCCGGATGGAACGTCACCGCAGCGACGATCGCCGCGCGATGAGCGCCGGCAGCATCGCCGATGCCGGGGACGCGGCGGGTTCGGAAGGACGGGTCACCGGCGCGATCGTGCTCAGCGCGCTGGGCGCCGCGCTCGGCGGACTGCTGTTCGGGTTCGACACCGCGGTGATATCGGGCACCACGACCGCGTTGCAGGCGCGTTTCGCGCTCTCGGACGCTAGCCTCGGCTTCACCGTCGCCTCCGCGCTGATCGGGACGGTCATCGGCTCGCTCGTCGCGGGCGCGCCCGCCGACCGGTTCGGGCGCAAGCCGATGCTGCTCGTCATCGCGGTCGCCTACGTCGTGTCGTCGCTCGGCGCGGCGCTGGATGCTCGGGATCGTCGCGCTTCCGTCCGCGGTGTTCCTGCTCGTCACCCTGCTGCTGCCCGACAGCCCGCGGTGGTACGCTACCAAGGAACGCGACCGCGAGGCGCTGGCGGTGCTCGGCCAGTTCGGCTTCGACTGTCCGCCGTCAGCACCAATGGCACAGATTTGAGGTTGTGATTTAAGGAGGATCTGGGCTTCGTCGTAGTGACGAAGGAACGAAGATGAAGCCCAGATCCTCCAATGTAAAATCGCCCGCCAAGGCCCCAGCAGAGCGGGTAGTGAAGGACATCCGCCGACAGACCCGGCGCCACTTTTCGGCCGAGGACAAGATCCGCATCGTGCTGGATGGCCTGCGCGGGGAAGACAGCATCGCCGAGCTATGCCGCAAGGAAGGCATTGCCCAGAGCCTGTATTACACCTGGTCGAAGGAGTTCATGGAAGCTGGCAAGCGCCGCCTGGCCGGCGACACCGCCCGTGCCGCGACCACCGGAGAGGTCCAGGACCTGCGCCGCGAAGCCCGGGCCCTGAAGGAATGCGTGGCCGATCTGACACTGGAAAACCGTCTGCTCAAAAAAAGCATGGTCGCGGATGGGGGCAACGACGAATGAGATATCCCGCATCCGAGAAGCTCGAGATCATCAGAACCGTCGAGCAGTCGCACCTGTCGGCCAAGCGCACGCTGGACCAACTCGGCATCCCTCGTCGGACATTCTACCGCTGGTATGATCGCTACCTCGAAGGCGGGCCGGAGGCGTTGGAAGATCGGCCATCGGCGCCGAGCCGGGTGTGGAACCGCATCCCGGCGGGCATCCACGACCAGATCATCGAGCTGGCGCTGGAACAGTCTGAGCTGAGCCCCCGGGAACTGGCCGTGCGCTTCACCGATGGGCAGCGCTACTTCGTGTCGGAATCCACGGTTTACCGCCTGTTGAAGGCCCACGACCTGATCACCAGCCCGGCCTATGTCGTGATCAAGGCTGCCGATCAGTTCCACACGAAAACCACGCGGCCGAACGAGATGTGGCAGACCGACTTCACCTACTTCAAGATCATCGGGTGGGGCTGGATGTATCTGTCGACCGTGCTCGACGACTTCTCGCGCTACATCATCGCCTGGAAGCTGTGCACCAACATGCGAGCCGAGGACGTCACCGACACGCTGGACCTCGCCCTGGCGGCTTCTGGTTGCGACAGCGCCACGGTGCTGCACAAACCCCGGCTACTCAGCGATAATGGCCCCAGCTACATCGCGGGTGAGCTGGCGGAATACATCGAGGCCCGGAAGATGAGCCATGTCCGCTGCGCCCCGTGTCATCCCCAAACCCAGGGCAAGATCGAGCGCTGGCACCAGACCCTGAAAAACCGCATCTTGCTGGAAAACTACTTCCTGCCCGGCGACCTCGAAGCCCACATCGAGGCCTTCGTCGAGCACTACAATCACCAGCGATACCACGAGAGCCTGGCCAACGTGACGCCTGCCGACGCCTACTTCGGCAGGGCTCCGGCAATCATCAAACTGCGCGAAAGGATCAAGCGACAGACCATCGAACATCGGCGCTTGCAGCACCGCAAGTTCGCCGCCTAACATCAACCCCCTGACGAGGTCCGCACTCCGCTAATCTACGCCGCGAGTTGTGCCGAATGTTCTGACGACGGACAATCAGGTCATGGGGGGCATGCCCCCCATGACCTGATTGTCCGATCCGCCGATAGGCCTCGACCGGGGTTCTCCCGGCCAGTCCCGAGTGCGGACGCTGGGTGTTGTAATAGGTGATCCACCGGCCAAGGCCAGCCCGCAGCTCCGAGCCGGTCTCGAAGGCGTGGAGATAGACGCACTCGTACTTCAGGGATCGCCAGAGGCGTTCGATGAAGACGTTGTCCATCCACCGGCCCCGGCCATCCATGCTGATGCGGACCTCGGCGTCACGCAGCACGCTGATGAAGGCGTAGCTGGTGAACTGGCTGCCCTGGTCCGTGTTGAAGATTTCCGGCTTGCCGAACCGGGCCAACGCCTCTTCCAGCGCCGCGACACAGAAGCCGGCGCCCATCGTGTTCGACAGCCGCCAGGCGAGCACCTTGCGGGTCGCCCAGTCCATGATCGCCACCAGATAGAGGAAGCCACGGCGCATCGGGATGTACGTCACGTCGGCGCACCACACGTGATTGGGCCGTTCGATCGCCAGCTTGCGCAGTAGATACGGATAGACCCGGTGCTGCGGGTGCTGATCGCTCGTGCGGGGCCGCTGGTAGATCGGCGTCAGCCCCATCTTCGCCATCAGGCGACGCACCCGATGGCGACCGACCTCGTGCCCGGCACGCCGCAGGTGCCGCGCCATCTGGCGGCTACCGTACCACGGGCAGTCCAGGAACGTCGCGTCGATCACCGTCATCAGCGCCAGCGTCTCGTCCGTTTCCGGCATCGGTGCGTAGTAATACGACGAGCGGCTGATGCGCAGCAGGCGGCACTGCGCCGCGATCGACAAGCAGTGGTGAGCAGATTCGACCATCGTCCGCCTCCGGTCCACGCTCATCGACCGAAGGCTTTCGCTAAAAAATCCCGCTCGACGACCAATTGCCCGATCTTGGCATGCAGCTTTTCCACCTCGCTCTCGCTGACGGCCTTGGCCACATCGCCAGCCCCGGAGAACGTGCCTGCCATGCCGTCGATGGCCTGCCGCTTCCACGACGCGATCATCGTGTGGTGCGCACCATGCTTGGCTGCCAGCTCCGCCAGCGTCAGATCGCCCCGGATCGCTTCCAGCGCGACCTTGGCCTTAAATTCGGCGCTGTAACGCTTCGGAGCGCCGCCTCAATCCGTTCTGCCATTTGATCTTCATCCATTCAGTTTGCCCGGCATCAGGCCGCTCCTAACAATCGACTCTCCCTTCATCTCATCCGCGCACGACGGCCGCCATGTAAATCCCGGTTAAACGTTATGAATATTGCGGGAAGGCGCGCGGTAGCCCTCGACGCGATGCCGGTCAGAACGATAGGCTCGGATGTTCCGAACGCGCTCGTCACCCAGCACGAGCAGGGAGGCGGAGCCCTATGGAGAAGCATTTCGACGCGATCATCATCGGTGCCGGCCAGGCTGGCCCCGCCCTCGCCGCCCGCCTTTCCACCGCAGGACAAAGGGTCGCGATCGTCGAGCGCCATCTGGTGGGCGGCACATGCGTCAATACCGGCTGCATGCCGACCAAGACGATGGTGGCCTCAGCCTACGCCGCGCATCTCGCGCGCCGCGGTGCCGAGTACGGCGTCGTCACGGGTCCGATCAGCATCGACATGGGGCGCGTCCATGCGCGCACCAGCAGGGTGTCTTCGGATGCGCAGGGACGCGATGAGGAATGGCTGCGCGGCCTGGAAAACTGCACCCTCATCTTCGGTCACGCGCGGTTCGAGGGCGGCAGATCGGTTCGGGTTGGTGACGACCTTCTGACCGCCGCCAAGATTTTCATCAACGTCGGCGGCCGGGCCTTCATTCCCGACATGCCGGGCGTCGCCGATGTTCCGCTTCTCACCAACAGCTCCATCCTGAAGCTTTCCACCGTGCCGGCGCATCTGGTCGTGATCGGCGGAAGCTATGTCGGCCTGGAATTCGCCCAGGCGTTCCACCGCTTCGGTGCCGAAGTGACCGTCGTCGAAAAGGGCGAGCGCCTGGTGGGCCGGGAGGACGAGCGGGTCTCGGCCGAATTGCAGCGCATTTTTGCGGACGAAGGGATCGCAATCCGGACGCACGCCGAGTGTATCCGCTTCGCGCCTCACGGGGACAAGATCGAGGTAGGCCTGACGTGCGCGCACGGCGCGCCGGCAATTATCGCGAGCCATGTCCTGATGGCCGTTGGCCGCATCCCCAACACGGGCGATCTGGGCCTCGAGGCCGCCGGCATCGAGATCGACGAGCGGGGCTATATCCGCGTGAATGATCGGCTCGAGACGACCGCGCCCGGTGTCTGGGCGCTCGGTGACTGCAACGGCCGCGGCGCCTTCACCCACACGAGCTACAATGATTTCGAGATCGTCGCAGAGAACCTCCTGGACGGCGCGGATCGCAAGGTCACCGACCGGATCGCCTGCTACGCGCTCTACACCGACCCGCCTCTCGGCCGGGTCGGAATCAGCGCGGATAAGGCGCGATCGTCAGGGCGCAGCGTAAAGGTCGGCCGCCGCCCCATGTCGAGGGTAGGGCGTGCGGTGGAGAAAGATGAGACGGCAGGGTTCATGGAAATCGTGGTCGACGCGGAGACGGACCGGATTTTGGGCGGAACGATATTAGGCACCTCTGGCGACGAGGCGATCCATTGCATCCTCGATATGATGGCGAACGACGCCACCGCTGATCGCCTGCGGCAGACCGTGCATATCCATCCGACCGTCTCCGAACTTCTACCGACAATTGCAGGCAGTCTCGAATGAACGGCGAGGAGCTTCGTTCGGCCTATGTCGAGGGGATGGACAACGACCGCCAGCCGTTCGGCGAGCCCCTCGATCTGTCCCAGATAGCTCTGGAAGTGCGGGGTCGCCCGGTGGGCGTCGATCGCCGCCTGATCGGTATAGAGCTCGTCGAGCACGATCCGACCAGACGGTGCAGGCTCCTGCCAGAGATCATATCGCAGGTTGCCGGTTTCGGCCCGGCTTGGCGCCAACATTCCACGCAGCAGCGCCTCGAGCGCATCAGCCTTGCCAGGCTTGGCGCCGAGCACAGCAACGATCTTCACATGGGAGGACAATTGGCGGTCCTTTCTCAGCGGGTTCGTCGGCACGCTCACACTCCCCGCAGCGCAGGGCAACCGGAGAGAGTGAAACATGCTTGTGCGCGGAGGCACAGTCCGCGCCCTTGCCAAATCATCGCGCAGAGCGAAGCTTGCGGGAGCGAGCCGGCGCCCCGCAGCATCTGACAACACGAACTCGTCGAGGATTAGCGTTCCCATGGGCATTTTGGAAACCCGCAAAGACCAGATCTTCCCGACGCTGACCGCCCACCAGGTCGACAGCGCGCGCAGGTTCGCGAGCGGTCCGGAGCAACGCTTCGCGCCCGGCGAGGCTGTCTTTTCGATCGGGGCCGTCGGCACTCCCTCATGGCTCGTGATCGAAGGTGAGATCGAGCTGACCCGGCGACGCGGCCTTAGCGGCGAGACATCCGTCACGAGTTACGGTGTCGGCCAGTTTAGCGGCGAGGTGAACGCCCTGGCCGGCCGTCCTTCCATCTCGGCAGGGCGCGCGGGGTCTGATGGCTGCATCGCCATCCCGTTCGACGCACCGCACCTTCGTGCGTTGATGATCGGGACAGCCGATCTCGGCGAAATCGTCATGCGCGCGCTCATCCTGCGCCGGGTCGAGCTCATCGAGGACGCGGAGGCCGGGACTATCCTGGTGGGAGCTCCCTCGAACCCGAAAGTTGTTCGGCTGCAGGTGTTCCTCACCCGTGCCGGCTATCCCAACCTCGTGCTGGACGCGACGACCGACGCAGAAGGCAAGGCGCTGATCGAGCGGCTTGGTATATCAGCGGCCGAACTGCCGCTGATCGTCTGCCCTGACGGCACTTTCCTGCGCGATCCGACCGAACTCGAGCTCGCGACCTGCCTCGGCATTACGCCGTCGATCAAGGATGGCGCGCGGTTCGATGTCGCGATCGTCGGTGCCGGTCCGGCCGGGCTGGCGGCGGCCGTCTATGCCGCGTCGGAGGGGCTCTCGGTAGTCGTCTTTGACGGGCGCAACACAGGGGGCCAAGCCGGGGCCTCGTCGCGGATCGAGAATTATCTGGGCTTCCCGACTGGGATTTCCGGTCGTGCGCTGGTTGGCCGCGCCTTCAATCAGGCGATCAAGTTTGGCGCGGAGATCGCCGTCCCGATGCATGTCGACCGGCTCGACTGCTCGGGCAAGGAACTGACGCTCGAAATCGCGGGGGGCACCCGCGTGATCTCCAAGGCGATCGTGATCGCCTCGGGGGCAAGCTATCGCCGACCCTGTCCGTCGTCAGAACATTCGGCACAACTCGCGGCGTAGATTAGCGGAGTGCGGACCTCGTCAGGGGGTTGATGTTAGGCGGCGAACTTGCGGTGCTGCAAGCGCCGATGTTCGATGGTCTGTCGCTTGATCCTTTCGCGCAGTTTGATGATTGCCGGAGCCCTGCCGAAGTAGGCGTCGGCAGGCGTCACGTTGGCCAGGCTCTCGTGGTATCGCTGGTGATTGTAGTGCTCGACGAAGGCCTCGATGTGGGCTTCGAGGTCGCCGGGCAGGAAGTAGTTTTCCAGCAAGATGCGGTTTTTCAGGGTCTGGTGCCAGCGCTCGATCTTGCCCTGGGTTTGGGGATGACACGGGGCGCCGCGGACATGGCTCATCTTCCGGGCCTCGATGTATTCCGCCAGCTCACCCGCGATGTAGCTGGGGCCATTATCGCTGAGTAGCCGGGGTTTGTGCAGCACCGTGGCGCTGTCGCAACCAGAAGCCGCCAGGGCGAGGTCCAGCGTGTCGGTGACGTCCTCGGCTCGCATGTTGGTGCACAGCTTCCAGGCGATGATGTAGCGCGAGAAGTCGTCGAGCACGGTCGACAGATACATCCAGCCCCACCTGTCAACGGCGGAGCAAAACCAGGCCAGCGGGGCGGAGTAAAAGCAGGCCACTTGAGGCGCGCGCTGACGATATGAAAAGGGCCCCGATCGGGGCCCTTTTCATATCGTTGCCGTCCTCGGCCTGATGGTCAGGAAGATAATATCTCACCGGTGTCCGGGTCGGACAGGGCACTGGCCTGGTTTTGCTCCGCCCCGCGACGTTTGCGTCCGGTGGACTGCTTGAGGCGATAGCTGTCGCCGTTCATGGTCAGGATGGTGGCATGGTGGGTGAGCCGGTCGAGCAGTGCGCCGGTCAGCCGCTCGGAGGCGAGCACCTGCGTCCAGTCCTCGAACGGCAGGTTGGAGGTGATGATGGTCGAGCCGCGCTCGTAGCGCTGCGACAGCACCTCGAAGAGCAGTTCGGCGCCGGTCGGGGACAACGGGACGTAGCCGAGTTCATCGACGACGAGCAGCTTCACGGCCGCCATCTCGCGTTGGAGCTTGAGCAGCCGTCGCTCGTCTCGCGCCTCCATCAACTGGTTCACCAGCGAGGCCGCGGTAGTGAAGGCGACTGTGAAGCCCTTCTGGCAAGCCGCCAGGCCGAGCGCGAGGGCTACATGCGTCTTGCCTGTCCCGCTGTTGCCGAGCGCAATGACGTTCTCGCGGCGCAGGATATATTCGCACCGTGCGAGCTCGACCACCATCATCTTGTTCAGGCTGGGGATGGCGGTGAACTCGAAGGTGTCGAAGCTCTTCACAGCCGGGAAACGGGCTGCGCGGATCCGTCGTTCGATGGTCCGGCGCTCGCGGTCGATGAGCTCCAACTCGATAAGCCGCAACAGGTAGCGCGTGTGGTCGACCCCGCCTTGCGCGCATTCGCGCGCGACCTTTTCGTACTCGCGCAGAACGGTTGGCAGTTTGAGTTGTTTGAGATGATGGGCGAGCAGCACCTGTGGCGTACCTGCGGTCGTGCCCACCGGCATGGCGTCCTTGTCCGTCATGCTGCCAGCACCGCATAGTCGGCCGCGCACGTCGTTTTGACGTCCATCTTGGGCACGTGCGGATACGCCGCTAAATCCAGGCGCGGCGGACGGCGCTCGATACGCGCCAGCGCGATGAGTTTTACCGCGTCAAAACCAGGTGCGCCCAACTGGACTGCCTCGGTCACGGCATCCGTGACGATGGGAAGCGGCATCGCCTCGAGCAGCCGCAGCACCTGGATGAACTCGCGTTTACCCTTGTTGCCCATCCGGGCCTCGAGCAGGTGGCGCAGATGCTGGAAGATGTCCGGCAGGTTCCAGTCCTGAAGGGCTGCCGCCTGGTCGAGCGCACCGGGCTTGGTCTCGATGAGCGCGAGATAGTGCAGTGGGTTGGAGACGAATACGCCTTCGTCGTAGCAACGCGCGTGCCGGGCAATCTCTTCGCCCGCGCATATGATGACGACCTCGTCGACGAACCCCTTCACCATCACGTCGCGGTAGCCGTACGCGGTCGGCACCGAATAGTCGTTGGTCCGGTAGCGCACCATCGCGGTCGACGACACGCGCGCCGCGCGTTTCTCGCATGGCTCCAGTGGTACGGACGGCAGCGTGCGCAATGCCGATACGTCTGCCGCCAGCCGCTCGGCAATGGTCTGCGCGTGCTGACCGGCATGCTCGCCCTGGCGCGTACGGCAGGACTCCTCGAACCTGGCGTTCAGGACATCGAAATTGGCAGCGACCGGCACGGGCACCATGAAGTTGTTGCGCGCAAACTTCACCAGCCCCTCGACCTTGCCTTTGTCGTTGCCTCGCGCTGGACGCGCAAAACGGTCCTGAAACAGGTAGTGGCTGACCAACTCGGTGAAGGCGCGTGTGCGCTCGCGCGTTCCATCGCCGCAGATCTTTGCCACGGCGATGGTTGTGTTGTCGTAGAGGATGGACAGCGGCACGCCCCCGAAGAACGCGAATGCCGACACGTGCCCGTCAAGAAACGCCTCGGTCGTCTCGCGCGGATACGCCTTGAAGAAGCAGGCATCCGACTGCGGCAGCGACATGCAGAAATAGTGGATCTTCATCCGCTCCCCGCCGACGACCGCGACCGCCTCGCCAAAGTCGACCTGTGCATGCCCCGGCGGGTGCGCCAGCGGCACGAAGGTCTCGCGCCCGCGGGCCCTGCACAGCCGCACATGGTCCTTCACCATCGTGTAGCCGCCCGTATAGCCATGCTCGTCGCGCAGCCGCTCAAAGATCCGCTTGGCCGTGTGCTGCTGCTTGCCCGGCGCCTCGCGGTCGGCTGCCAGGATTGCGTCGATAACCGGTAGCAGCGTCCCGAGCTTCGGCTTGGTCGGAGGTTTCGTCCGGCGGTATCCAGGAGGCGCCGAATACAGGCACATCTTGCGTACCGTATCCCGGTTCAGCCCGAACACCTCCGCCGCTTCCCGGCGACTATGCCCCTCGACAAATACAAACCGTCTGACCGCTGCGTAGCTCTCCACGACAAACATCCCCGCCGCTCCGCAAAGGGAGCAGCTTACCAACTGGCCGGATTTTACTCCGCCCCCGACGGCACTGCGCCGGCGGTCCTGTGGCCTGGTTTGTCACCGCCCTTCACACAATCAACAGCATCCTGAGCATCAATTCCGGATCGATCGAGGGCCGCCCGCTCGTGCTGTAGCTGGCTGCCAGCGCCTCGCGCACAAAGCCGAAGTCCAACACGCCGTCGATGCGTCGGAGCAGGTGGTCGACCGGCACATGCTCATCGAGCCGGAAGCCGTAGAACAGCGCGCCCTGTGCCACCTGCCGACCCATCATGTCCGTGATCCCCTGCCGCCTTGCAGGAGTGAATCACGCCCTCGTCACGGTCGCAAGCACCTGTTTTTCAACAGCCTCCACCGGTTTGTGGTTGAGCATGATGTTCCGGGGATCGTGGCAAGCTGAAGAGGCGATGGTGAGGCGAGCCGAGCGACAGGAGCGTTCACTGATAGGTCAGCCTTCAGGCCGGGCCAGAATGTTGAGGCCGGAGCCGATCCCGTATCGGTTACGGTGTGTCCCGCTGCCGGGCCAACCACACCGTGCGGTAGCCACAGGTTGGGTCCTGGGCCACATGCGCGGCCACATCGAACCCATGCGTCTCCAGCAGCGCCCGGTATTCCGCCTCGTTTAGGCTGCCATGATAGAGCGGATCGCCCTGAAGTTCGCCGATCGCGACGCCCTCGACGTCGCCGCTGGTGAACATCAGCGCCGCGCCGGGTGCGGCGTGCGCCTGAAAGCGCGCGAACATGCTGCGTTGGTCTTCTGGCGAGAGATGGAAGAAGCTGTCCCAGGCAAGGCGACCTTCGCCACGCTGGCGCATGTCGTCGTTTCCAAGTTCGACCACCATCTGCCGCTCTATCGTCAGGCCGAGATGATGGCGGCGCAGGGCCTCGACATCGACCGCTCCACCCTTGCCGGCTGGACCGGGCAGGCCGCAGTCCTGCTCGACCCGGTCGTCAGCCGTATCCGTGATGCTGTCTTGACCGCAGACAAGATCCATGCGGACGACACGCCGGTGCCGGTGCTCGACCCGGGCCGAGGCAAGACCGCGACCGGGCGGCTGTGGGTATACGCGGCCGATGACCGCGCGTCCGGCAGCACGGCGCCGCCCGCGACCTGGTATCGCTTCACACCCGACCGGACCGCCGCGCACCCGCAGACGCATCTCGCCGGCTTCCGCGGCTTCCTCCAGGCCGATGCCTATGCCGGTTATGACGGGCTGTACCGCAGCGGTGTCACCGAGGTAGCGTGCTGGGCGCATTACCGGCGCAAGGTGTTCGACCTGCACGAGCGCATCCCCACGCCGCTGACCACCGACATCCTCCAGCGCTTCGGCGCGCTCTATGCCGTCGAAGCCGAGGTGCGCGACCAGCCACCGGATGTCCGGCACCGAGTGCGACAGGACCGAACCAAGCCGTTGGTCGGCGCCTTGCGCGAGGTGCTCGACGCTGCCCTTCGTCGCCTGTCGCCCAAGTCCGATATGGCCAAGGCCATCGCCTATGGCACCAAACGCTGGCCGGCACTGTGCCGCTTCCTCGACGACGGCCGCCTGGAGATCGACAACAACATCGCCGAGCGTGCCCTGCGCGGCGTCGCCGTTGGTCGCCGCAACTGGCTGTTCGCCGGCTCCAGGGCGGGCGGCGAGCGTGCCGCCGCGATCTACACCGTCATCCAGACCTGCAAGGCCAACAGCGTTGACCCGCAGGCGTACATCGCCGACGTCATCGCCAGGGTCGCCGACGACTGGCCCGCCAGCCGCTGGGACGAGCTCATGCCGTGGAACTGGGCTCGCGAACCTGCCAGGCTGGCGGCATGAGCGCCGAAACCGTTGCCCGCCTGCACCTCGTCCTGGACAACATCGAACCCGCCATCTGGCGCCGGGTCGACGTGCCGGTCACCGCCAGCCTCAAGATGCTCCACGATGTCGTCCAGGCTGCGATGGGCTGGGAGAACTGTCATCTCTGGCACTTCGAGGCCGGCGACCACCGCTACGGCGTGCCGGACCCGATGTGGTCGGAAAGCGGCATGGCGGCCGCCAAGAACGTGAAGCTCGCCGCCCTCCTCGACCGGGGCATGAAAGAACTCGTCTACACCTACGACATGGGCGACGACTGGCGGCACACCATCACCGTGGAAACGGTCGGCCCCGGCGAGCCTGACGTCAAATACCCGCGCTTCGTCGCCGGCGAACGGCGCTGTCCACCCGAGGATGTCGGTGGCTTGCCCGGATACGAGATGTTCCTCGACGCCATGGGCGACCCCACTCACGAGGAACACGACCGACTGCGCAACTGGTATGGCGGCCCTTACAACCCTGACGACATCGACGAACGCTTCACCCGGCGCGCCGTCGCCGCCATCGCCATCCGCCGCCATGCTGGCAAGCTCGCCTACCAGAAGAGCCGGCCGCAATAACAAGGCGGCCTACCGGCCACGCTTACTGGGTTTCTCGTCGCGAGAACGGTTGGCGGCCATGCGTCGAACCGGCTCAGGTGGTTCCGAAGAAGGCCATCTATTGTCGGGCGGATTTCGCAACTGGCGGACTGGCGCTGCGGTTTCCGGGCGAAGCGCTGCTGCCGTGCGATCGAGGGAGAGAGGCCGCGTCGTGCGGCGAAGCGCGATCCTGGGCGTACGCCCCCCGGAAGCCATCTTCCGGGGGGCGGCCGTCGTCTGGGTTACATCCGCACGGACACACCGGCGACGAGCTGGCGACCGAGCAGGTCGTAGCCCATGATCGTGTTGCCGCGCAGCAGGCCGATCTGGGCACGGCTGTCCGGGATGATCGGCGGGTCCTTGTCGAAGATGTTGTTTGCCGCGAGGCGGAACGTCATCTGCTTGCTGATGTCGAAGCTGAACGCGAGGTCGAACCAGTCATAGGCCTTAATGCCCGCATACTGGTCGCGCCGGGCGCTCTCGTCCTGCCGGGGAATGCCGGTGTCCTCCGGTGAATAGAAGGTCAATGGCATGGCGCTGCGGTGGCGCCAGTTCAGCGACACGCTGGCAATCCGGTCCGGAGAGGTCCAGGTCGTGCGGAACTGGTGGGCCCAAGTGGGCATGCTCTCGCCGCAGCCGCTACCCCAATAGCCAGTGCAGTCGCGCGCCTCGACGGTTGGGTCACCTTGCGTCCCCACGAGTGTCATCAGCGTGCCGTTAAAGCTCATGTCGAGGAAGCCGACGCTGCCCAAGCCCAGGTTATACTGCCCCTGGAAATCCCAGCCGTGCGACTGCGACTTGTAGCCGTTGATGGAGCCACGTGACACCCAGCCCGTCGAAGGGCTACTGGCCGGCGAGCTGGACAGCGTGCCGTCCGGATTGCGCACGATGCCGCGGCAGAAATAGTCGTTGCCGGTGTTGAGGCACTCGGTGATCCAATCCGACGGGTTGAGGAAGGTGAGCTGGTCTTCCAGATCGATCAGCCAGCGGTCGATCGACACGGTCAGACCCGGCAGGAACCGCGGCCGCAGCACTACGCCGAACGTCTTGGTGAACGCGGTTTCCGGGGTGAGGCCGAAGCCGTTCTCGCGCACCGTGCAGCGATCGTCGGGGCAGATCAGCGTCTCACTACCGTAGAGGTTGTCGGCGAGGCCGGTGTTGCGGCACTTTTCCAGGCTCGCGCTTGGTCCTTTGCGCGGACCGTTGGGATTGGCTGTATCGATTTGCGGTGCGCACGGGTCGGCGTAGAAGCCCTGATTCCAGAAGACGTTCACCGCACCCGCTGCAGCGCCGACACCCGGCGCCGCCTGCGACTTGTTGTAGGATGCGCGGAAGGTGATGTCGTCGATCGGGGCCCAGATGCCCTCGACCTTCCAGGTGCCGAAGCTGCCATCGAGACGGTTGTACTTCGACTGGCGATAGCCGGCATTAAGCTGGAGCAGCTGGGTCCAGGGCTGATCCTCGACGAGTGGCGCCTGCACCTCGATGTTGCCCTCGAGGATGTTCTGGGTGACGCGCTGGTTCTCGCCGTAGCTGTTGTTCGCCCGAAAGATCTCGTTGACGGTGGAGCGCTCCATCTCCTCGCGATATTCGGCACCGATGGCGATCGCCACGCCCTGCCCCGCAAGCGGCGAGATGATGCCGTACTTGCCGAGATCGCCGCTGACCGTCCCGACGAACTGGAGGAGACGCGGGACGCGCGTGTAGATGCCGCCGGTTTCGCCGCCGTAAAGATAGTTGTTGAGCGCCGCGTCCTGATTGAACGGTGCAAAGGCGTTGAAGGGCACGCAGGCCGGATCAGAGCCGTCGACTACCGAGCGGCAGGTCGGGGTGCCGCCCACGTTGACCACGTCGAGCGAGCGGTTGACGCTTGCGAACCGCGCTCGGGGCGTGTCGATGTTGTCGAGTCGCGCACGCGAGATCATGCCGGCGACGTCATAGGACCAGACGTCGTCGAGCACGCGGCCGCGCAAACCGGCGACGATGCGATAGCCTTCGTTGGTGAACTTCTGCTCCACCAGCGGCAATCCGTCGAAGCGGTAGCGGACGTCGAGCGGCGCATATTGTCCTGCGATCCCGGCGTTGGCACCGCACAGCACCTGTGCCTGCGACGCCGACAGCAACGGGTTGTCGCAGTTCACCCGGAAGGGATCGCTGCCATAGACGGAAAAGGACAAGGTGCGATTGAGCTGGGTGTTGTACGACTTGTCGCGGTAGTACAGTCCGTTGCCGTAGAACTCGATGTGGTCGTTGATCTGCGCGGTGATGAAGCCGCCGGCGTTGATGCGGTCGAACGGACGCTGAAACGACCAGTCGTCGTACGGATTGGCCTGGGCCGCCGCAGGGCCGCTGTTGATCGGGATGAAGGTGCCGTTGCCGTTCGGGTTGTTGACCAGCTGCCTTCCAGAAAGAGACCCTGCCTGCGGGATGATGGTGCCGGCGGGCGTGTAGCTTGCGCGCGAACAGGCCAGCGGTGCGGTGTTGCTGGACTGCACGACCTCGCAGACCGCGCCCGAACGATCGCGCAGGCGGACCAAGTCCGATTGGCGATAGTTGACGAAACCGCTGATGTTCACCCGGTCGTCAAACAGGTTGGTGCCGGCGGAAAGGCTGATGTCCGCGCGACCGCCATCGTTGGTCATGCCGGTTGCCGAGTTGACGCCGATCCGGCTCGCGGCCTCGGTGACGGCATTTGCGCGATTGTGGTGGTTGAAGAAGCTGTAGTTGGCGTCGAGGCGGACGCCTTCGAAGTTCTTCTTGAGGATGAAGTTGACGACGCCCGACACCGCGTCCGAGCCGTAGACCGACGAGGCGCCGCCGGTGAGCACGTCGATGCGCTCGACCAGCGCGGTCGGGATGATGCCGACGTCGATCGTGTTGGCGAGGCCGACACGCATGCCGTCGATCAGGGTCAGGGTGCGCTCATAGCCGAGGCTGCGCAGCTTGATGCGCTGGCGCCCTTCGGAGTCGCTGAAGTTCTGCTCGGAGTTCACCTGCACCTGCGGCAGGCGGTTGAGCACTTCCTCGATCGTGGTCGCACCTTGGGCTGCGATCTCGGCCGCAGTGGTGGTGACGATCGGGGCTGCCGAACGGTTGTTCGGGCGCTGGATGCGCGTGCCGGTGACGATCACGTTGCCGCTCTCGTCACTGCTGGCAGTGTCGTCGCGGGCACTGTCCGCGGCCAGCTTGGCGGAGGCGACCGGGTCGCCGATCGAGACCGGCGCGTCCTGCGTCGCGGCGTCGGTGGTGTCGGCAAGGACCTGCGCGGAAGCAGGCATGGAAACCAGCGCGGCCACGCAGCAACTTGTGGCCAGCAATCCCTTTAACAGCATTGTCTTCCCCCGTTTCAGTCCTGGTCGTCGGCCGCACGTGCATGCCGCACGCGCGATCAGTTCCCCGACACGCGTTTCGCGCGCCGCGTCCTGCCGGCTGTGAATCGTGCCCCCGAGCACCAGTGTTACGATGCTGTCACAAAGGTTTCATCTAGACAATACCGATCGTGCCGATTGGTATTATTGGACTAGGCAGTTCTTTTACGGGCCCGGTGCTTGAGAAACGGGAGGCTCCTCCTGCTGGGGCAGAAAGGGATGGCGGGAGAGGCGCGGACGATCACCGCTTGCGGACGCAAAACGCCGAAGCGGTCCTACATGTACTGGACAAGGTTTCTGGAGAAATGAGAGCGGCGGCGAGACCAAAGAGGGCCGATTGGGAAGCTGTGGTCCGACTTCCCGGCAGTCGGAGCGCAGCGCTGTAATACCAGCGGCATGAACTTCCACGGCGAAGCGGCGCGTCATCTGCCGAAAGCGAAATGGCGGCGCTTCGAAGCCAAGAACAGGCGTCGAAGGGACTGGAGCTTGCTGTCAGCAGGCGTCTGTGCGGCGGACGGAAGTCGGCCTTTCGCCAGACGCGGAAGCTTAGTTGTCGTCGGCTTCCTGGTCGACCGCGTCCATGAAGTCGCGTGCGGCTTCGCGGTCGGCCTCGTCCTCGAAGGCGTCGAGGTCGGGCGCGATTCCCAGCATGTACATCAGGCACCACAAAGCGAAGCGGCGGCCGCTGTCTTTTTCCAGCCCGAATTCGAGCCGCAGCCGATCGGCGCCGTCGGCGATCTGACCCGGCGAGAGGGCGGCGATGTCGGCCGAGCCGAAGAAGCGGATGAGGAGCTGGTCGAAGTCCATGGTCGAGCCTTAGCCGAAGCTTCGCTCCGCCCCAAGCCACAGCAGGCCACAGGGGGGAGCACGACCGGCTTCTCTTCGAACAAGCGGCATGATAGCGATACCAAATGCGGATGCGACGCCGGTGAGAAGGTCGTGCCGTGGCTTGAGGGAGAAGATGCTGTGGTGCGTGCAGGGATGATGGTGACTCGGCGAAGCCTGATGGGCGGCGCCGCCTGCGTCGGGGCCCTGGCATTGGGCTCGCTGCCCGCAGCGGAGCAGGCCGAGGCGCAGAGCGCCCCCGCGGGGAGGGGTGCGTTTCCGCTGATCGCGGGCGGGGTGCCTGCTGCGGTGGTGATCGACGCCAAAGCGGACTCCGCCGTCGGCCACGCCGCCCGAAGCTTCGCTGCCGACCTGGAGCGGGTGAGCGGCAATCGCGCGCGGCTGATCGAAGGCGACATGGCTGGCCTGCGCGGCCCGGCGGTGCTGATCGGGGTGCTTGGCCAGAGCGCGATGCTCGACGCGCTTGCGGCCGCGGGCAAGATCGACGCGGCGGACCTGCGCGGCCAGTGGGAGGCGTTTCGCCAGATCGTGGTCGACGATCCGCTGCCGGGCGTTCCGCGCGCGCTGGTCGTCATCGGCTCCGACCGGCGCGGGGCGGCGTTCGGGACCTATGATCTGTGCGAGCGCATCGGCGTGTCGCCCTGGCACTGGTTTGCCGACGTGCCGGTACAGCGGCGGCGCGAAGTCTCGATCCCGGCGGGATCGCGGCGCGACCAGCCCAAGGTGCGCTATCGCGGCTTCTTCATCAACGACGAGGCGCCGGCACTCAGCGGCTGGGCGGCGAAGAAGTTCGGCGGCGTCAATTCGAAGATGTACGCGCACGTCTTCGAGCTGCTGCTGCGCATGAAGGGCAATTACCTGTGGCCCGCCATGTGGGCGCCGCGGGCGTTTGCGGCCGATGATCCCCAGAACATGGTGCTGGCCGATGCAATGGGCGTGGTGATGGGCAACTCCCACCACGAGCCGATGCTGCGCGCCCATGACGAATGGCACCGCAACAAGGAAGAGGGCGTCACCGGCGGCGCCTGGGACTATACCAAGAATACCGAGAACCTGCGTCGCTTCTGGCGGGGCGGCATCGAGCGGATGATGTCCAAGGGCGGCGGCCGCGGCTATGAGTCGGTCGTGACGGTCGGCATGCGCGGCGACGGCGACGAGGCGATGGGCGAGGGGACGGCCATCCCGCTGCTGGAGCGGGTCGTGACGGACCAGCGGGCGATCATCGCCGAGGTGACGGGCAAGCCCGCCAGCGAAACGCCGCAGGTGTGGGCGCTCTACAAGGAGGTGCAGGATTACTACGACCACGGCATGAAGGTGCCGGACGACGTCACCCTGCTGTTCTCCGACGACAATTGGGGGCAGATCCGCCGGCTTCCCGATGCGGGCGCAGCGCGGCGGCGCGGTGGCTACGGCATCTATTACCACTACGACTATGTAGGCGGTCCGCGGAACTACAAGTGGATCAACACTAGCCAGATCGAAAAGGTCTGGCAGCAGATGGATCTCGCCTATCGGCGCGACGTGCGGACGATGTGGATCGTCAACGTCGGCGACATCAAGCCGATGGAATATCCGCTGAGCTTCTTCCTGGACATGGCGTGGGACCCGGAGGCGATGACGCCCGCGGCGCTCGCTGCCTATCCGGAGGACTGGGCGACGGCGACGTTCGGCGCCACGCATGGGCCGGCGATCGGCAACCTGCTCACCCGCTACAGCAAATATGCCGCGCGGCGGAAACCCGAGCTGATCGATCCGGACAGCTTCCCGCTGGGCGGCATCACCCCGCAAGGGCTGGACGGCGGCGAGTTCGGCACGATCGTCGCGGAGTGGGATGCGCTGGAAGCGCGCATGCTCGACACGCGCTCGCAACTGGGCGCGGAGCAGCTGGACGCCTATTACCAGATCGTCGAGTTCCCGATCGCGGCGATGGCGAACCTCTATCGCCTCTATTACGCCGCGGCGTGGAACAAGCTGCTGGCGTCGAAGAACGACGCGCGCGCCAATTACTTCGCCGATCAGGTCGAGGCGACCTTCCGCCGCGACGGTGCGCTGACCCAGCGCTACCACAGCATCAACGGTGGCAAGTGGGATGGCATGATGGCCCAGATCCACATGAGCTATGTGATCTGGAACGATCCCACGCAGCAGACCATGCCCAGCATCACGCGGGTCGCTGCGGATACGCCCAACGACCGGCGCCGGCCGCAGCCGCGCTTCGTGGCACCGAAGGGAGCTCCCGAAGGCGTGATCGGGATCGAGGCGCCGGCGTTCAGCCGTGCGCGGGACGGGAAGGCGATGCGGTGGACGGTGATCCCGAATTTGGGGCGTACGGCCGGTGCCGTGATCGCGTTGCCCCAGGGTCTGCCAGCGACCACGCCTGAGGATGGCATCAGCCTGGAATATGACGTGACGGTGGAGAAGGGCGGGCCGGCGCAGGTGACGCTCTATCTCGCGCCCACGCTCGACACGAGCGGCGGCAGTGGTGTCCGCATCGGCGTGTCGCTGGATGGCGGGGCCGTGCAGGTGCTGCAGGCGCGGCTGGAGGCGACTGGCGGTCCGGAGGATACGCCGGGCAAGGAGCGCTGGGCGCAGGCCGTGCGCGACAATGCGGTTCGGCTGTCCGCGGACCTGGGGACGATCGCTCCGGGCCGGCACGTCGTGCGGGTCTGGCGGATCGGCGACAATGTCGTGCTCCAGAAGCTGGTGCTGAGCACCGTGCCGGTGCCACCGAGCTATCTGGGGCCTGTTCCGGCGCAGGCGCATGGCGGTGGCGGAAACGGCAGCCTGCCGGCATCGGCAGGGCGACGGCGCCGCCCCGCGTAAACGGGGTGGGACGGGGCGGTGCGGAACCGCCCGGCGTCAGGCGATCTCCCGCAGGGTCGCGAGCGCGTGGGCGGTGGCGTCGTCCAGCGTCTCGCACACCGCGACGCCGGGCAGGTCGGCGGTCCATAGCTCGGCGAAGCCGCGAACCTTGCCATAGCTGTTGTCGAGGACCGCGTGGGGGATGCCCATCAGTACGCTGAGGATGTGGCCGTGCAGCCGATCGGTGACGACCGCGTCGCCCGAGCCGAGCAGCGCGCGGCCGCGCTCCAGCTCCAAGCGCGCGCGGGCGCGGAAGCGGCGATAGTCGGACTCCCCACCAGCAAGCATCCGTGCGGTACGGCCGAGCCGCGCGACGGCACGATCCCAGCGGCTGGGTGCGCGCGTGCCGTGGATCCAGTCGACGAGCAGCGTGTCGCGCGGCAGTTCCGGCACGCCGCGCCCGGCGCTGCGCTCCTGGTCGGTACGCAGCAAGTAGACGATGTCGTGGACCGGAAGCGCCGGGCGCGAGAGGCTGCCCAGGCAAAAGGCCATGTCCGGGCAGAGCTCGGCAGGGCAGCCGAGTTCGGCCTCCGCGAAGGCGAGGCTGGCGCGATCGCGTACCAGGAGGGTGAAGTTGCCGTGGGCGGCGATCGCCTCCCGCGTGAGGCGTACCTGTTCGGGGTCGACGAAGTGGATCGTCTGCGGTAGCTGGACGATCGGCCGGCCGGGCAGGGCGGCCAGGAGCATGCGGCGGAACTGCTGGAAGCGGGGCCAGAGATCCCCGAAGTTGCCGCCGCCGCTCAGGAACACCGGCCCGTCCGGCACACGTCGAAGCAGCGCGTCGAGATCGAAGCCGTGGATGGTGCTCACATAGCCGGGCGGCTGCGCGGCCGCGCGATCGAAGAAGGCGAGTTCCCCCAGCCAGATGAGGCTGTCGCCCACGTTGGAATAATCCGGAAAGTCCAGCAGCGCGTAGCCACCCGACAGATCGGCGAGCGGGGTGACGGTGTGCCGCACCCGCTCTGCCAATTCCTCCACCCGCTCGAACATCGCATCCATGGCCGCAGGTGGTCGCAGGCTGGCCGGAACAGGCAAGATGGCCGCACCGTTATGGTCCGGTCCCTGCGCAGGCCCTCTGTGAGGACGTGCGGATTGCTTCCATCCCGGAGGTGCTTGCCTCGCCCATCGCTCCCGTGGATAGGCGGAGCGGCCGCGCCGGCGCCCTCAAGAAGACGCTGCCCATCATGCCCGACCTGCCCCAGCCGATCCCCGCCGCGACGCTGATCGTGATGCGCGACGCGCCGGGCGCGCCCGAGTTGCTGATGGTCGAGCGGTCGGCGCAGATGGCGTTCGCAGGCGGTGCGCTGGTATTCCCCGGTGGCCGGATTGATCCCGGCGACGTCGCCTTCGCGACCGAGCTTGGCGATGCAGCGGTGGCGGCGAAGGCGGCGGCGATCCGCGAGACGATCGAGGAAGTCGGGCTGGCGGTGGGGCTCGATCCGCAGCCGGACACGGGCGACCTCCAGGCGATGCGGGCGCGGCTGCATGCGGGCGAGCCGCTGTCGGCGGTGCTGGGACGCCATCGCATCGCGCCGGAGCGGTTGGTGCCCTTTGCGCGTTGGCAGCCGGAGCGGCTGGTCGCGCGCCTGTTCGACACGCACTTCTTCCTGGCAGCGGCGCCCGAGGATGCGCCGACACCCGTGGAAGACGGGACCGAGACGGCGCGCGCCTTCTGGGCGGGCGCGGCGCAGGTCCTGGCCGATGCGGAGGCTGGACGCGCGCACCTGATCTTCCCGACGCGGCGGGTGCTCGAGCGGCTGGCGACGCTTGGGAGCTTCGCGGCGGCGGCGGCGCATGCGGCCGCTTATCCGGTGCGCACCATCACCCCCTGGATCGAGCGGCGCGACGGCATCGACCAGCTCTGCATCCCCGACGATCTCGGCTATCCCGTCACCGCCGAGCCGCTGGCCAAAGCGCACCGCCGATGAACCGCGTGCGGCAGGCGACGCGGGTAATCCTGTGGGGGCTGGTGCTGCTCGCGATCGGCTTTGCGATCTATGCGCTGGTCCGCAGCCGCCCCCAGGACCTGCCGTGGCGGCCGCTCGACCTGAGCGAGCCGGTCGGGATGTTCACCGGGCGCAAGCTGGCCGGGCTTGCGGACGATTTCCCCAAGTGCCGGCAGCTGCTGGAGCAGGCGGGCGTGCACTATCTGCCGCTCGCGCCGCTGGTGTCGGGCCAGTGCGGCTATGCCGACGGCGTGCGGCTGACCGCGGGAGGCGCGCGCGCGATCCGCTTTGCGCCCCGCGACGTGGGCACGTCCTGCCCGGTCGCGGCCGCGCTTGCGATGTGGGAGTGGCAGGTGGTGCAGCCGGCCGCGCGCCGGCACTTCGACAGCGCGGTCGTGCGCATCGAGCATTTCGGAAGCTACAACTGCCGGCGCATGTACGGCCGATCGAGCGGGGACTGGAGCGAGCATGCCGCGGCCAATGCGCTGGACGTCGCCGGCTTCGTGCTTGCGAACGGCAAGCGGGTTACGGTGGTCGGGGACTGGAAGGGCGAGGGAGAGCGCGCCGCGTTCCTGCGCGAGGTGCGGGATGGCGCCTGCGGCCTGTTCTCGACCGTGCTGTCGCCCGACTACAACGCCGCGCACCGCGACCACCTCCACCTGGACCAGGCGCGGCGGGGGGCGATGGGGTGGCGGGCGTGCCGGTAAAGCCTAGGCCCCTGACGAAGGCGGGAGGACGGTTCTGACGGTGGAGCTCTCGGTTGCAGAAGCGCGGCGGATCGCGCTCACCGCGCAGGGGCTCAACGCGCGCGAACGGGACGGCGACATCGGCGCGGCACGGGTGCGCCGGACGATCGCGAAGCTCGGCCTGCTTCAGATCGACAGCGTCAGCGTCCTAGCCCGCGCGCACTATCTGCCCCTGTTCTCGCGGCTGGGCGCCTATGATCGGGCACTGCTCGACGGAATCATGGCGGAGCGCCCCAAGCGCTTCTTCGAATATTGGGGGCACGAGGCATCGCTGCTGCCGATCGACTGCCACCCGCTACTGCGCTGGCGGATGGCGCGGGCGCGCGCCGGCAGGGGCGTATGGCGCCAACTGGAGCCGTTCGCCGGCCCGCGGCGGGCCGAGGCCGAGGCCCTGCTCGCCCGCATCGCCAGCGAAGGACCGCTCGCGGCCTCCGACCTGGCCGGCAACGCGCGGACCAAGGGCATGTGGGTGTGGAGCGAGGGCAAGCACGCCCTTGAATGGCTGTTCTGGGCGGGCCTGGTCGCAGCGACTCATCGGCGCGGCAATTTCGAGCGCGTCTACGATCTGCCGGAGCGCGTGCTGCCGCGTGCCATTCTCGACCAGCCTACACCAACCGGAGCGGAGGCCCGGCGCGAACTGCTGGCGCGATCGGCACGGGCGCTCGGTATCGCGACCGCAGGGGATCTGCGCGATTACTACCGGATCCCCGCTGCGGATGCCCCGCAGCCGATCGCCGAACTCGTCGAGGAGGGGACGATCGTGCCGGTGCGGGTGCGTGGCTGGCGCCAGCAGGCCTATCTCCATCGCGACGCCATGGCCGGCCGGCGGGCGAACGGGCCGGCGCTGCTGTCTCCGTTCGATCCGCTCGTTTGGAACCGCGATCGGACCGAGCGCCTGTTCGACTTTCGCTATCGCCTCGAAATCTACACGCCCGCGCACAAGGGCGAGCATGGCTATTACGTTCTGCCGTTCCTGCTCGACGGTGCGCTGGTCGCGCGCGTCGACCTGAAGGCGGACCGCAGGAGCGGGACGCTGATCGTGCAGCAGGCCAGCATCGAGCCGAACGCACCGGCCGCTACGCCGGAGGCGCTGGGCGGCGAACTGGAGCGGCTGGCGGGATGGTTGGGCCTCAGGGTCTCCGACCTTCCCGTGCTGTGAGCCGGTCGCTCAGTTCGGCAGCGAGCGCTGATCGACCTTTTCCACCCAGGCCGGAAAGAAGGCCGGCTGGCGCAGCGACCAGCCCGAGGCGGTGGCGGCGGCTTCGCTGATCGACTGGAGCAGCTTGCGCCGCAGCTCTGGGTGGAGGTGGGGCAATGCCGCCGATGCGCAGAAGGCGGACGGGAGCCACGGCCGCGCCTCTGCACCGAGCAGGCGCTCATAGAGGAAGCGATAGGCGGAGAAGGAGGTGAGGCGGCCTTGGCCGAGATCGAACGCGGTTACGACCAGGAGCGGGGCCATGAAGGGTTCGACGGCTTCCAGGCCGCTGTCGTCCGGAACCAGCGCGCGAATTTCGGGCAGGCGATCGTAGAGCCGGGCCTGGGCGCGGATGCTGGCCGCCTCGACGACGTCGCGCGACCAGCGCTCCATCGCGTCCTGACGGTCGAGGCCGATATCGAGCGAGCGGCGGATGTAGCGCTGGGTCGCGGCGCTGAAGCCTGCGAACTCTTTCATCTCGGCCAGGGTCATCGCGCCTTCGGCCGGCTTCATCCTTGCGCCCATCGATCTCGCTCCCGAACGTGCTCCATCACCCGTCATTCTGCCGGGCGGCGGTTAACAGCATGCTGAACCGATCCGGCGCGTGCCAACGAACGGACCATGAAATCTGTTGCAGCGCAACAAAGGTTGCGACGAACCGAGGGGAGGGGCCTTAGCGGGCCCGGGCGCGAACTGCGGCGGCAGGAACCCAGCCGGAGAGGCAGGCGCCTTCATAGGGGCGGCGGCCGCCGACGGGGCTGGTGACGCCACACCCTTCCTGGGGCGCCGCGGCCGGCGGCACGACCACGCCCAGCCAGCGCTGGTCGATCGAGCGGGTGCAGACGAACAGTGGCCGGCCCTGCTCCAGTGCGTCGGTGACCGATGCCTCCTCGAACGGCGCTGCGCGGACCGGGATGGAGGGCGCGATCACGTCGCCGCCGATGCCGCAAGCGGCGAAGCTCGGTCCCTGTTCGCCGATCCGGACGGGCGTGGTGCCGGGCGAGAGCGCTGCGCTCGTCTCCTCGCCTGCGGGGCGGAGATCCTCCTCGGGAAGGGGGCTGTTGTTGCAGCCGGCGAGCAGCAGCGCGGCGAAGAACCAGGGTCGCATCGGCCTCTTCTAGACGGAATCGGCGCAGGGGTAACGACGGCGATTCGCCGCACCGAAAGGACCTGCGCCGACGATGTCGATGCGGCAGGCACGCAGAAAAAGGCCGCGAAATCAGCCATCGCGCAGGACAGTCGGGGCTGCGACGGACCTTCCGCCGGGCAACCACCGACGCCTAAACACGCTTCGTCGGAAAAGGTTCCGTCGACGAGCCGCATGATCTTTCGCCCGTGAAAAAATCCTGCTTCACACGCTGACACGAGCTTCAACGACCTTTGGGGGGTCCATGAATTTCCGGGCTTTTGCAGCGCGTTGCGCGCTGGCGGTATCGTTTTGCCTGCTGACCACGGTTCCGGCACAGGCACGCTTCTGGCAGTGCGCCCCCTATGCCCGCGAGATTTCCGGCATCGACATCCACGGCAACGCCAACACCTGGTGGAACCAGGCCGCCGGCAAGTACGAGCGCGGCAACACCCCCAAGGAAGGCGCGGTCCTGTCGTTCGAAGCCAGCCGCCGCATGCGGATGGGCCATGTCGCGATGGTCTCCAAGGTGGTGAGCGACCGCGAGGTCCTGCTGACCCACGCCAACTGGTCGCGCCGCGGCGGCATCGAGCGCGACGTGCGCGCAGTGGATGTTTCGCCCGCCGGCGACTGGAGCGAAGTGCGGGTGTGGTTCGGCCCGGTCGGCGGCCTCGGAACCTCGTCCTACGTGACCAAAGGCTTCATCTATTCGGGCCGGGCGCCGCAGACCGAAACGCTCGGTACCGTCGAGATCGCCAGCGGCGGCGGCAACAACATCGGCAAGGGCATCACCGCGCTGGTCGATTGATCGCCTGCCTACCCCCAAACAGAAGCGGCCCGTTTCCTTCGCTGGAAACGGGCCGCTTCTGATTCCAGCCTAGCGCGGCGGCGTCACGCCTTCGGGCGGAACACCATGGCGACGCCGTTCATGCAGTAGCGCTTGCCCGTGGGCTTGGGGCCGTCGTCGAACACATGGCCGAGGTGACCGGCGCAACGGGCGCAGCGCACCTCGGTGCGTGCCATCCACAGCGACCGGTCCGACCGCGTCATCACGGCGCCCCGTATCGGCGCCCAGAAGCTGGGCCAGCCGGTGCCGCTCTCGAACTTGGTGGCCGAGGTGAAGAGCGGCTGGCCGCAGCCGGCGCAGGCGAAGACGCCGGGGCGCTCCTCCTTGTTGAGCGGGCTCGTGTAGGCGCGCTCGGTGCCTTCCTCGCGCAGCACATGATATTGCGCGGGGGTGAGGCGGGCGCGCCACTGGGCGTCGCTGAGCTTGAAGGGCGCAGGCGGCGCCGCCTCAGCGGAAACGCCGATCGCGAGCGCGGTACCGCCGAGGCCGACCAGACCGAGCAGGCGGCGGCGATCGAGAAGGGGCTGTGTCATCAGCGGGAAAGATGGGGCGGCGCGTACCCGGTTTCCACCCGCCCCAATCACTTAGCGGCGGAGGAGCGTGGCCCAGCGGAACTTGGGACCGGCGGATTGCAGCACGCCGCGGCGGAACAGCCGTGCGCCGATCGTGATCGTCAGCGCCACCCAGAGGACCTGCCAGCCGATCGCGAGCAGATGGGGCCAGAGCTCCGGGCGGTTCGCCGCGCGCGCGGCCATCGCGAAGGGCGAACTGAAGGGGAAGACTTCCGCAAAGGTGGCGATCCAGCTGTGCGGCTTGCCGGCGGCGGTGAGCGACAGCGCGAACATGCCCATCTGGAACAGCGTCAGCGGCAGCGACAGCATCTGAATTTCGCGCGGCGTGGACGCCTGGGCACCGATGCCGAGGAACACCGCGCCGAGCAGCAGAAAGGCGGCGGCGAAATAGACGGCGAACAGCAGCGCGAACGTCGGCAGCCCGACCGCCGGCGCGAGACCCGCAAGCGTTGCCGCCTCGCTGCTCGGCAGGAGGGCGCCGACATTGCCGATCAACGTGCCCCAGAACAGCACGAACAACACCGCGACCCCGAACATACCGATCAGCTTGCCGAGGAACACCGCCTCCAGCGGCACGGCGGCGGCGAGCACCTCGATCACCTTGTTGGAGCGTTCCTCCGCCATGGTGCCGACCGCCTGGCTGGCGAGGATCAGCGTGACGGCGAACAGCGCGATCACGGCAAAGCCGGCCGCGGTGTTCTTGCCGCCGATGGTGCTGGTCTCGCGCGCCACCTGCTCGAAGCGCGGCTGGCTGATGGGGCCGGTGAGGCCGGCGCGGCCATCGCGCGCGACCTGTTCGGACAGCATGGCGAGATATTTGGAACCGCGCGAGACGGCATTGCCGTGGACGATGTGCGGTTGCTCCGGCGCGCCATAGAGCACCGCCGGCACGTCGCGGTCCTGCTGGGCGAGGAGCTTGCGCGCCTGCGCCGCAGGGTCGGCATCCGGGGTCACCACCTCCAGCACGGGCGGCAGCGTCTCCTGCGAGAGAAAGCCGCGGGCGAGGCGATCGGCGGCCAGGAAGCGGGCGCCATCGGCCGGGGCGGCGATGGCGTAGAGCCGCTCGCGGTCCTCGCCGCTTTCGCCGACTGCGCGTGCGCCGAGGCTGCCGAGCGCGCCGAAGCTGGCGAACAGCATGGGTGCGAGCAGAAAGATCAGGAAGGTGGGAGTCAGCACGGTCGCGATGAAGTCGCGGCGGGCGACCGTCAGCGTCTGGCGCAGCATGCGGGCAAGATTGCTCATGCGGGAGTTCCTTCGGCCGCAGCCTTGCCGACGATGCGCACGAACGCGTCGTGGAGCCCCGGGCGTTCGATCGAGAGGCCGGCGATGCCGAAGCCGCCGGCGATGAGGCGGCTGAGCGTCTGCTCTACGCCCTCGTCGGGCACCGAGAAGGTCCAGCCGTCGCCCTGGCGATCGCGTTGTGCATCCGGCGGCAGCAGCGTAGCGATGCCGTCGCCCGGGTGATGGGGCACATAATGGGCGCGCATCGGGAGCGTGCCGCGCGCCTCCGCCACGGTGCCTTCGAACCGGCGCTTGCCCCCGGCGATGATCGCAAGGCGGTCGCACAGCCGCTCGGCATGGGCCATGACGTGGGTGGAAAAGAGAATGGTGGCGCCGCGGTCGCGCTCGGCCATGACGAGCCCCTCGAGCCGCTCCTGGTTGACCGGGTCGAGGCCGGAGAAGGGCTCGTCGAGGACCAGGAACTCGGGCTCGTGCACGACGGAGCCGAGCAGCTGCACGAACTGAGCCATGCCCTTGGACAGCTTGCGGATCTTGCTGTCGATCGAGTCGCCCAGGCCCGCGCGCTCCATCATCACGGCGGCACGCTTGCGACCCGTCGCCCAGTCGAGCCCGCGCAACGCCCCCATGAAGGCGATCGCCTCGCGCGCCTTCATGCCCGGGTAGAGCCCGCGCTCCTCGGGCAGATAGCCGACCCGGTCGGAGGCATCGCGCGGCGCGTCGTGCCCAAGCAGGCAACGTTGGCCGGCATCGGGCTCGATGATGCCGAGCAGCATGCGCAGCGTCGTCGTCTTGCCAGCACCATTGGGGCCGAGCACGCCATAGACGGCGCCGGTCGGTACCTGAAGATCGATGCCGTCGACGACGCGGCGTCCGCCGAACCGCTTGACCAATCCACTCGCAGTCAGCGCCAGGCCCGTGGCAGCAGCGTTCGACTCCATCCAACCTCCGTACGGCCGGGCGAGGTCATTCCCCCCACGCGCTGCCCTTGTTGCACACTGACGTAACGCGTGGCGCACGCAAGGGGTGCTGCGCGCCGCGTCATCGTGGTAGCGGGGCGGCGTGGACCAGCACAAGTCCCTGGAATCGCGCATCCAAGAGAAGGCGGCGGAGCTCGGTTTCGCGGCCTGCGGCTTTGCGCGCGCGGATGCCACGCCGCAGACGGCCGCCCGGCTGCGGGAGTGGCTGGAGGCGGGCCGGCACGGCAGCATGATCTGGATGGAGGAGCGCGCCCACCACCGCGGCTCGCCTCAGGGATTGTGGCCGGAGGTGCGATCGGTGATCGCGCTCGGCATGAGCTATGCGCCGGCGCGGGACCCGCTGGCGCTGGCGGAGGTCGGAGATCGCGGGCGGATCTCGGTCTATGCGCAGGGCGCCGACTACCACGACGTGGTGAAAAAGGCGCTGAAGGCGCTCGGCCGCTGGCTCGCGAACGAAGCGGGATGCGACCTCAAGGTGTTCGTCGATACCGCGCCGGTCATGGAGAAACCGCTCGCCGAGGCGGCGGGGCTCGGATGGCAGGGCAAGCACACCAACCTCCTGAGCCGGGAGCACGGCAGCTGGCTGTTCCTGGGGGCGATCTATACCACGCTGGAGCTGGCACCCGACGCACGTCCGGGGGGAAGCTGCGGATCGTGCGACGCGTGCCAGCGGGCGTGCCCGACCGACGCCTTCCCCGCGCCCTACCAGCTCGATGCGCGGCGGTGTGTGAGCTATCTGACGATCGAGCATGCGGGGCCGATCCCGGCGGCGCTGCGGCCCGGCATCGGCAACCGCATCTATGGCTGCGACGACTGCCTGGCGGTGTGCCCGTGGAACAAGTTTGCGGCGACGTCGGCGGCCAACAAGGCGTTCGTGCCCCGCGCCGAACTGGCGGCGCCGCGGCTCGCGGAGCTGATGGCGCTGGACGACCCGAGCTTCCGGCAGGTGTTCGCGGGATCGCCGATCAAGCGGATCGGGCGCGACCGGATGGTGCGCAACGTGCTGGTGGCGGCGGGGAACAGCGGCGACCCGGGATTGGCGGCGCCCGTCGCGCGGCTGCTGGACGATCCGGCGCCGGTGGTGCGGGGGGCGGCGGTCTGGGCGCTGGGGCGGCTGGATCCGGAGCGCTTTGCCGGCGAGCGTGGTGCGCGGCTGGCCGGGGAAGCGGACGCGGATGTCCGGGCGGAGTGGGGCGGCTGAGCGGACGCTTAGCGCCCGCCTTCGCGGCGGACGAGGGCTGCGACGCAGCTGGCTCGGTCGATCGGGGCGCCGTTACGCTGGCGGGCGTCGACATAGGTGACGACGGGCGTGCCGCCGCCCTTTGGGGCGTAGAGATAGGCGTCGAGCACGCAGATGTCGGAGCCGAACTGCATCTTGCGGCCGGCCCCCTCCGTCAGTTCGGCATCGGGCTTTCCGAACAGCTTGGTGAGCGCGTTGGCCGGCTGACCCAGGATCCGCTCCAGTCCCACGGCGCTGTAGCTGGCGCTCGGCGGGGGCGGGGGTAGGTTGCCGGGCCCGACGCTGGGTCCCGTCGCGCAGCCGCCCAGCCCCATGCCCAGCACTGCCAGTCCTGCCCAACGCTTCATTTGCCTCGCCTTTCGTGGAACCAGTGGGTCGCCATGGCCGCGCCGAGCACTGGCGCGACGAAGTTGACGAACGGGATCAGGAGCAGCCCGGTGCCGGCGAACCCCAGCAGCAGGCGCCCGCCGGCAGTGGTACGCCGCCATTGCCGCATCGACGGCGCGGGGAGGTGCCGGGCGGCGACCATGTCCCCCAGGTCGCGGCCGAGCAGCCAGCCGTTGACCAGGAAGAAGGCGACGGCCGTGCCCACGCCGGTCGCCAGTAGCAGGAGATAGAGCGGCGCGAGCAGCAGGTTCACGCCGATCACCCGTCCGGCCGATCCTATCCCCATCGCGGCGCCGCGCGCGAACGGCACCGGCCGGGCACTTGCGAGCGCGGCGGGATAGTGGCGTGCCTCGACTGCGGCGACGACGTCGTCCGCAAAGATGCCGGTCACGGCGATGGCGACGGCGCGGAACAGCAGCCAGCCCAGACCAATGGTCGCGATCGCCGCCGCTGCGGCCGCGAGGTCGCCGACGCCGGTTCCCCAGTGGAGGCCGTCCCGCACCAGCGCGCGGGCGCCGAATGCGAACAGCGCCGCCACGACCAGGAACAGCAGCAGCGTCACCGCGAGCGACTTCGCCAGCACCGCCAGGATGCGCCGGTCGCCGAGCTGGGCGACGGAGAGGAGGAGGGCGCGGATCATGGCGCGGGAATGGGGGGCGCGTGCGCCGGCGTCAACGCGGTTGCACGCACGCACGCCGCTCTTTACCGCGAGGGCGTTTGCGGATCCCGCATTGGAGACTCACTTGACCGAACCCACCTACGACGTTGTCGCGATCGGCAACGCGATCGTCGACATTCTCGCCCAGGCCGAAGATTCGTTCCTGGAAGCAGAAGGCATGAACAAAGGCTCGATGCAGCTGGTGTTTTCGCCGGCCGAGGCCGATGCGCTTTATGCCAAGATGGGGCCGGGCCGCGAGGTTTCGGGCGGATCGGCGGCAAACACCGTCGCGGGCATCGCGGCGCTGGGCGGCAAGTGCGGCTTCATCGGCCAGGTCGCCGACGACCAGCTCGGCAAGGTGTTCGCGCACGACGTGCAGGCGGTCGGCATCCGCTTCGACACCGCGGCGCGGGCGGGCGACCCGACCACGGCGCGCTGCCTGATCTTCGTGACGCCGGACGGCCAGCGCACGATGAACACCTTCCTGGGCGCCTCGCAGTTCCTGCCCGAGGCGGCGCTCGACCGGCAGATGATCGCGGATGCGGCGATCCTGTACCTGGAGGGCTATCTCTGGGATCCGGAGGAGCCGCGCCAGGCGATGCGCGCCGCGATCGAGGTTGCGCGTGGGGCCGGCCGCAAGGTCGCCTTCACCCTGTCGGACGTGTTCTGCATCTCGCGCCACGGCGACGATTTCCGCACGCTGCTGGCCGAGGGCATGATCGACATCCTGTTCGCGAACGAGAACGAACTGCTGGCGCTTGCCCAGGGCGACGACTTCGAGAATGCCGTCGCCAAGGTCGCGCCGCAGGTGCCGACCCTGGTGGTGACGCGCAGCGAGCGCGGCGCGATCGCGATCGTGGACGGCGAGCGGGTCGCGGTGCCGGCCGAGCCGGTTGCGGCGGTGGTCGACACGACCGGTGCGGGCGACCTGTTCGCCGCGGGCTTCCTCCATGGCCAGGCACAGGGCCGCAGCGTCACGGACTCGCTCCGCATGGGCGCGATCTGCGCGGCGGAGATCATCTCCCACTATGGCGCGCGCCCGAACGTGGACCTGAAGAAGCTGATCGCCGACAAGCTCGGCTGATCCAGCGGCTCCCGTCGCAGAGGCAAAAAGAAAGGGCCGGAGGAGCGATCCTCCGGCCCTTCTTGTTTCTGGCCTCAGCGGGTGCCGGGGACGGGAGGGTCGACCTCCTCATAGGCGGTGTGCTCGGGCACATCGACCAACCCGCGGCCCAGATGGCTCTTGCGGAAGCCATAGGCGAAGTAGAGCACCAGGCCGATCGCGCCCCAGCCCGGCAGCACCAGCTTCGCATCCGGCGGCAGGAACCAGTAGAGCACCACGCAGCCGATCATGGTGAGCGGCGCCACCACGAAGAGCAGCGGAGCCCGGAACGGGCGGCGGCGGGTCGGCTCCGTCTTGCGCAGGCGCATCACCGCGATCGCCACCATGAAGAAGGCGAACAGCGTGCCGGCATTGGCGATGTCGGCGAGCTTGCCGACCGGCAGGAAGGCGGCTGCGAAGGTGACGCCCAGGCCGGTGATGATGGTGATGACGTGCGGCGTCTTCCACTTCGGGTGGATCGTCGACAGCTTCTCCGGAAGGAGGCCGTCGCGGGCCATCACGAAGAACATGCGCGTCTGGCCATAGATCATGACCAGGATCACCGACGGCAGTGCCAGGAAGGCGGCGAGGCCGATCAGGTTGCCGACGTTGAGGTAGCCGATCTGGCGCAGGACGTGGGCGAGCGCTTCCTTGGAGCAGGACAGCGGCTCGGCAGCAGCCGCGCTGATCGCGGCGCAGCGCTGGGCAAGCTCGGTCGAGCCCGGAGCCAGCCAGCTGCCGTCGGCGCCGGTCACCGGCTGCGAACCGATCGGCGAGCCGATCGCGCCGGCGGCCACCAGCATGTAGAAGACGGTGCAGATCGCGAGGCTGCCGATCAGGCCGATCGGCACGTTGCGCTGCGGGTTCTTGGTCTCCTCGGCCGCGGTGGAAACCGCGTCGAAGCCCACATAGGCGAAGAAGATCGAGGCGGCGGCGCCGATCACGCCTGCGCCCGAGCCATCGCCCCAGCCCTGCGGCATGAACGGCTCGAAGTTCTCCATCTGCATGACGGGAAGCGAGAGGATGATGAAGGCGGTGAGCGCCGTCACCTTGATCGCGACCAGCACCGCATTGACCTTTGCGCTCTCGCTGGTGCCGACGACCAGGAGGCCGGTGATCAGCAGCGCGATCACGACCGCGGGCAGGTTGATGATGCCGCCAGCATAGGGGCCGGCGATGATCTCTTGCGGCAGGGTGATGCCGAACCAGCCCCCCAGCTGGCCGACGAAATAGCCGGACCAGCCGACCGACACGGCCGAGGCCGCCACCGCATATTCGAGGATCAGCGCCCAGCCGACCATCCAGGCGAGCAATTCGCCCATCACGGCATAGGTGTAGGTGTAGGCGGAGCCGGAGACCGGCACCATCGAGGCGAGCTCGGAATAGCAGAGTGCGGCGACGGCGCAGACCGCGCCGGCGATGACGAAGGAGATCATCATGCCGGGCCCGGCCTTCTGCGCGGCCTCTGCGGTGAGCACGAAGATACCCGTGCCGATGATGGCGCCGACGCCGAGCAGCGTGAGCTGCAGCGCGCCGAGCGAGCGATGGAGCGACTTTTTCTCGGCAGTCGCTAGAATGGCGTCGAGTGGTTTGACGCGCCCGAAGATCATGCGGTTTTCCCCTGAACCGGTTCGTTTCGCAGCCGCGAAAGTGTGGAGCGTAAAGCTAAATCCAGTGCGCGCAAGGCGAATCCCTGTGGTGGCGCAGGGGCTTGCTCAACGCGCCAGCATCGGCCCGAGCGGCTGGCCGCCGAACAGATGAACGTGGAGGTGCGGCACTTCCTGCCCGCCGTGGCCGCCGACGTTGGCGAGCAGGCGGTAGCCAGGCGCCACCAGCCCGTGCTCGCGCGCGACATGGCCGACCGCGCGGACGAAGCCGGCGATCTCGGCATCGGGTGCGCGGGCACTGAAATCGTCCCACGAGACATAGGCGCCCTTGGGGATCACCAGCACATGGGTGGGCGCCTGCGGCGCGATGTCGTGGAAGGCGAGGGCGTAGTCGTCCTCGTAGACGCGCTTGGCCGGGATCTCGCCGCGCAGGATCCGCGCGAAGATGTTGCTGTCGTCGTAGGGAAGCGTGGCGTCGATCGGCATGGAAGGTCCTTTGCGCGTCAGCGGGGGCGGGCGGCCTTTTCGGCAATGCCCGACAGCCCTTCGCGCCGGTGGAGTTCGGCGCGCACGTCGTCGAGCGACAGGCCGGCCTCGGCGAGCAGCACCAGCAGGTGGAAGAGGAGGTCGGCGGACTCGGACACCAGTCCCTCGCGATCGTCGGCGATGGCCGCGATCACCGTCTCCACCGCCTCCTCGCCAACCTTCTGGGCGATCTTGGCGCGGCCGCGGCTGTGGAGCTTGGCGACATAGGAGGTCGCAGGATCGCCGCCCAGACGGGTGCGGATCACGGCCTGGAGCTGGTCGAGCGGGTCGGTGTCTGCCATCGCGCCCGCTTTCCCGTGCGCCGCGCCCAAGTCAATCCCGCGGCGGCCTGCGACGCGCGCGCAGGGCGCGGCGCGCGATCCAGAGGCCGGCGGCGGCGACCAGGAACAGCGCCACGTCGGATGGCGCGAAGCCGGTGCGCTCTGCCGCGACGCCGGTGTGGGCAGCGAGGGCGGGCAGGGGCATGAGGAGGAGGAGCGGGGTGAAGCGCATGGTTGCGTTCTAGAGGAGGGTGGGGCGGAGCTGAAGGGCCTCCGACTTCTTTCCCGTACCCCGACCTTCGCCCGGGTACGATGTACCGTTCGCGGCACATCTGCCGTGCTCCTGCGAAGGCAGGAGCCCAGGGTGCCACGCGCTGACAGCCGTTGCTCTGCTGGACCCTGGATCCCCGCCTGCGCGGGGATACGGATGTGGGGCACGTTGCGGGACTCGCGGGCGCCCGCATCGGGGTATGCGCGCTCGAAGCGGGACTAGTGCGTCCCGCGCACGGCAACGCCGGCAGCGGCAAGGGCCGCCCGCGCGCCGGCGATGCTGGCTTCGCCGAAGTGGAAGATCGAGGCGGCGAGCACGGCGCTCGCATGGCCTTCGACCACGCCGGCGACCAGGTCGTCCAGCTTGCCGACGCCGCCGGACGCCACCACCGGCACGTCGCTCGCGTCCGCGATCGCGCGGGTGAGGGCGAGGTCGTAGCCGTCGCGGGTGCCGTCGCGGTCCATCGAGGTCACCAGCAGCTCGCCCGCACCGAGATCGGCCAGGCGGGCGGCGTGCTCCAGCGCGTCGATGCCGGTTGCGCGACGGCCGCCGTGGGTGAAGACTTCCCAGCGGCCGGGCTCGACCTGGCGCGCGTCGATCGAGGCGGTGACGCACTGGCTGCCGAACCGGTCGGCGATCTCGGCCACCACTTCCGGCCGGGCGACGGCGGCGGAATTGACCGCGACCTTGTCCGCGCCGGCGAGCAGCAGCGCGCGGGCGTCGGCGGCCGAGCGAACGCCGCCGCCCACCGTCAGCGGCATGAAGCACACCTCGGCGGTGCGGCGGACCACTTCGACGATGGTGTCGCGGCCCTCGTGGCTGGCGCCGATGTCGAGGAAGCAGAGCTCGTCGGCACCGGCGAGGTCATAGGCGCGGGCCTGTTCGACCGGGTCGCCGGCGTCGCGCAGGTCGACGAAGTTGACGCCCTTGACCACCCGCCCGGCGTGGACGTCGAGGCAGGGGATGATGCGGACGCGGACGCTCATGCGGCGACCCGCAGCGCCTCGGCGAGGTCGAGGCGGCCGTCGTAAAGCGCGCGGCCGGTGATGACGCCCTCGATGCCGGGCTTGCCGCGCAGCTGGTGAATATCGTCGATGCCGGCAACGCCGCCGCTGGCGATCACCGGGATGCCGGCTTCGGCCGCGAGCGCGGCGGTGGCGGCGACGTTGCAGCCCTTGAGCAGCCCGTCGCGACCGACGTCGGTGAAGAGCAGCGCGGCGACACCGGCGTCCTCGAAGCGGCGGGCGAGGTCGGCGACGGTGACGGTCGACACGTCGGCCCAGCCGCGGGTCGCGACGAGTCCGTCCCGCGCATCCACTGCCACGACAATACGGCCGGGGAGGTCGCGGGCGGCGCCTCGGACGAGATCCGGGTTCTCCAGCGCGGCGGTGCCGATGACGACGCGGGCGACGCCGAGGTCCAGCCAGCGGTCGATCGCGGCGCGGGTGCGGATGCCGCCGCCCAGCTGCACGCGGCCGGGGAAGGCGCGCACGACGCTCGCGACCGCATCGCCGTTGACCGAGTCACCGGCAAAGGCGCCGTCCAGGTCGACGACGTGGAGATGGTCGGCGCCGGCATCGGCAAAGGCGCGGGCCTGCGCGGCGGGATCGTCGCCGTAGACGGTGGCGCGGTCCATGTCGCCTTCGGCTAGCCGGACGACCTGGCCGCCCTTGAGATCGATCGCGGGGAAGACGATCAGCCGGTCGGTCACGGTTGCCATGCGAGGAATCTCTCCAGCAGCGCGATGCCGTAGCGCTGGCTCTTTTCGGGGTGGAACTGGACGCCGAGCAGATTGTCGCGGCCGATCGCCGCGGTCACCGGCTGCCCATGGGTGGTGGTGGCGAGGACGCCGTCGCCCTCGAAGGCATAGCTGTGCAGGAAATAGGCCTCGCCGGGATGGACGATCGGGTGCTCGCCCAGAGGCACCACGTCGTTCCAGCCCATGTGCGGGACGCGTGCTTCCGGCGACGCTTCCAGCTTGCGGACGGTGCCGGGGAGCCAGCCGAGGCCGGCGTGGGTGCCGAACTCCTCGCCCTCGCTCGCCATCAGCTGCATGCCGACGCACACGCCCAGGAACGGCACACCGCCGTGCAGCGCGCGCTCCTCCATCGCCTCGATCATGCCCGGTAAGGCGGCGAGCCCGTCGATGCAGGCGCGAAAGGCGCCGACGCCCGGCAGGACGATGCGGTCGGCGCGGCGCACCACCTCCGCATCGGCGGTGATCGCCATGTCGGCGACGCCGGCGGCTTTGAGCGCATTGGCGACCGAGTGGAGGTTGCCCGCGCCATAGTCGATCAGCGCCAGCGTCATGCGAGCAGCGCGCCGATCTCGGCGCTCGCGATGGCGGCGGTGAAGCCGACGACTTCCAGCGTGGCGGCACCCTCGGTGATGTAGGGATCGGTGCGGGCGATCGCCTCCACGGCCTCCGCCTCACCCCGGTACAGCATCACGCCGCCCGTCGCCGACGCGCGGCGGCCGGCAAGCAGCACCTCGCCCGCGTCGATACGCGCGCTGATCCACTCCAGGTGGCGCGGGCGCAGCGCGTCGATCTCCGCGATCGGCTTTACATAGGTGAGCAGCGCGAGGCTGAGCGGCTGGTTGGGGCGGGCGACGCTCACAGGACACCCTTGGTCGACGGCACGGCATCGGCCTTGCGCGGGTCGATCTCGGTCGCGGTGCGAAGCGCGCGCGCGAGCCCCTTGAAGATGCTTTCGGCGATGTGGTGGTTGTTGGTGCCGTAGAGCGTCTCGACGTGGAGCGTGATGCCGGCCGCCTGCGCGAAGCTGTGGCAGAAATGCTCGAACATCTCGGTATCCATCGTGCCGAGCTGCGCCTGGGTGAAGCGCGACTTCCACACCAGCCAGGGGCGGCCGGAGATGTCGAGCGCGACTCGGGTCAGCGTCTCGTCCATCGGCGACAGCGCCTCGCCGTAGCGGCGGATGCCGCGCTTGTCGCCGAGCGCCTGGGCGAACGCCTGGCCGATGGCAATGCCGGTATCCTCGACCGTGTGGTGCGCATCGATGTGCAGATCGCCCTTCGTTCGGACGGTCAGGTCGATCAGCGAATGCCGCGACAGCTGCTCCAGCATGTGGTCGAAGAAGCCGACCCCGGTCTGGACGTGATAGACGCCGGTCCCGTCCAGGTTGACGGTCACCTCGATCGAGGTTTCGCTGGTCGAGCGGGTGATGGTGCCAGTGCGCATGATCGTCCCCATAGCGCCGCCCGTCGCGCAAGCAACGCAACGAATCTTGACCGCACCCGAAACCCCGCTACCCAAGGCGCATGAACGCTCAAGTGCCCGACAGCCTGATCCCTTATGACGAGATCGTGCAGGATGCCCTGCGCGCCGTCGTCGGCCGCGTGCTGGGGCAAGTCGCCTCCAACGGCGGCCTGCCGGGCGAGCACCATTTCTACATCACCTTCAAGACCCAGGCCGCCGGCGTCGATATCCCCAAGCGGCTGGTCGAGCGCTTCCCGGACGAGATGACGATCGTCATCCAGCACCGCTTCTGGGACCTGACGGTGGATGCATCGCGATTCTCGGTCGGGCTGAGCTTCAACCAGATCCCGTCGACGCTGATCATCCCCTTCTCGGCGATCACCGGTTTCCACGACCCGGCGGTCAATTTCGAGCTGCGCTTCCAGGCGGCCGAAGGCCCGGACGGCGGCCCCGAGCCGCACGATCCGGCCGAGAACGACGGCCCGCAGGCAAAGCCGGTCGAGGACGGGTCGAACGTCGTCGCCGTGGACTTCAAGCGCAAGAAGTAAGCCGTCGGTGCGCGGCCGGTGCAACAAGCCGGCCGCTCCCAGCGTTGTCGGACCATGAGCACCGACAGCACGCGCACCGAAACCGACTCGATCGGCGCGATCGAGGTCCCCGCAACCGCCTATTGGGGCGCCCAGACCCAGCGATCGATCGAGAACTTCCCGTTCGGATCGACGGAGCGCATGCCGATCGGCATCGTCCATGCCCAGGCGATCGTGAAGCAGGCGGCAGCGCGGGTGAACCGCAAGCACGGCCTGGACGCGAAGATCGTCGACGCGATCGAGGCGGCGGCGCAGGAGATCGTCGCGGGCAAGCTCGACGACCAGTTCCCGTTGGTGATCTGGCAGACCGGCAGCGGCACCCAGACCAACATGAACGTGAACGAGGTGATCGCCGGCCGCGCCAACGAGGTGCTGAGCGGCACCCGCGGCGGCAAGTCGCCGGTCCACCCGAACGACCACGTCAACATGAGCCAGTCGTCCAACGACAGCTTCCCGACCGCGCTGCACGTTGCCACCGCGATCGCCACGCGCGATGCGCTGCTGCCGGCACTCGACCAGCTGACCGCCTCGCTCGCCGCCAAGGCCGAGGCCTGGGACCATATCGTCAAGATCGGCCGCACCCACACCCAGGACGCGACGCCGCTGACGCTGGGGCAGGAGTTCTCGGGCTATGCCGCGCAGCTGGTGAGCTGCAAGGCGCGGATCGAGGGTGCGCTCAACGGCAACATCCGCAAGCTCGCGATCGGCGGCACTGCCGTCGGCACCGGATTGAACGCGCCCGAGGGCTGGGCCGAGGACATGACGGCGGCGATCAGCGACATCGCCGGCACGCAGTTCGAAAGCGCGCCCAACAAGTTCGAGCAGCTGGCGGCCAAGGACGGACTCGTCTTCTTCTCGGGCGCGCTCAACACGCTGGCGGTGGCGCTCAACAAGATCGCCAACGACATCCGCTTCCTGGGCTCTGGCCCGCGTTCGGGGCTGGGCGAGCTGTCGCTGCCGGCCAACGAGCCGGGCAGCTCGATCATGCCGGGCAAGGTCAACCCGACCCAGGCCGAGTCGCTGACGATGGTAGCGGCGCAGGTGATCGGCAATCACCAGGCGGTGACCGTCGGCGGCATGCAGGGGCATTTCGAGCTGAACGTGTTCATGCCGCTGATCGGCGCGAACGTGCTGCGATCGATCCACCTGCTCGCCACCGGCATGACGAGTTTCGCCGAGCGGTGCGTCGACGGGACGGTGGCGAACGAGCAGCAGATCGCCGACCTAGTCGGCCGCTCGCTGATGCTGGTGACCGCGCTGGCACCGGTGATCGGGTACGACAACGCGGCCAAGATCGCCAAGAACGCGCACGAGAAGGGGCTGACGCTCAAGGAAAGCGGGCTGGCGCTGGGGCTGGTCGATGAGGCGACGTTCGACCAGTATGTGAAGCCGGAGACGATGGTCGGGCGGTAAGGGCCGGGTAGGACCTGCATTTTCTCTACTCCGTTTGCCTCGAGTAGCCGTCGAGCTTGTCGAGACGGCGTATCGAGAGGGCAGCGCGCGCGGCTCTCTCGATACGGGCTCTCGACAAGCTCGATCCCTACTCGAGACGAACGGGGAGGGGGCGAGCAGTAGGCCGCCTCCGGAACCCTCGCGCCGTTCCCGCGCTTACCTCCCGACACGAAAGCGAGGTTTGCATGGGTACGACGACGGTAGGCGCGCTGATCGGCGGCGCGATCGACAGCATGAGCGGTGACGATGGCGCCGCGGACGGCGCGATCATCGGTGCGGTAACGGCGAATGTGCTGAAGCTGGTGGTGCCGGTGGTGGTCACCTATGCGGTGGGTTGGGCGGTGCTGCGCGGCGCCGAGCAACTGCGCGAACAACTGTTCCAGCGGGAGAAGACGGCGTGATCGGACGGATCGTAGGGATGCTGGTCGGGCGCGAGCTCGACCGGCGCGACGGCAGCGGCGGCGTCAAGGGCGCGGCGTTCGGCTATATGGTTGGCGGCGCGCTGCGGCGGATGGGGCCGCTTGGCCTGGTGCTGGGCGGTGGCTATGCCGCCAAGAAGGCGTACGACCGGCGCAAGGCGCGTCGGGGCTACTAAGAGGCCGCGGCGGGGGTTCAGGCCCCCGCCTGCCAGCTGCGGACCGCGTCGTTGGGCGCGAGCAGCATCCAGACGTTGAGCGTCAGGTTGTCGCGGATCGCGGCGAGGGCGACGAGCTCCAGCGCGATCCCCAGAGCAATGGTCGCCCAGGGCGGCAGCCGACGCGCAACGGCGAGTCCCACCACCATCCAGCCGATGTCGGCGACCGAATTGACGACGCTGTCGCCTTCATAGCCGAGCGCGATCGTCACCGCGCGATAGCGATCGATGATGATCGGTGAGTTCTCCAATATTTCCCACGCCGCCTCGACAAGGGTCGCGAACGCCAGGCGCAGCTGCCACGGCTGGCGGCGCAGGACCAGCCAGCCGAGACCATAGAAGATCAGCCCGTGCACGACGTGGCTGAGGCTGTACCAGTCGGCAAGGTGCTGGCTGTTTTCCGCCGATTGGACGGTGCCGTGCCAGAGCTTCACCGTACCGCAGGTGCAGATCGGGGTGCGACCCATCGCCAGCAGCACCAGCGCTGCGAGCGAGACGATGGCCAGCGTCGCCCACCACCAGCGGGCAGAATGGGACGGAGTACGGGTAGGGAAGGTGGTCGCCATGCCTTGACGTATCGCTCCTCCTCGCGCCACTAGCGCGCATGGAACTGCCGCCAGAGTCCGATCCGCACGGCTTCAAGCGCCGTGGCGTGTTGTTTGTCCTCTCCTCGCCCTCCGGGGCGGGAAAGTCCACCATCGCGCGCAAGCTGCTCGCCGACGAGCCGGGATTGTCGATGTCGGTGTCGGCCACAACCCGCGCGTCGCGGCCGGGCGAGGTCGAGGGCAAGGACTATCACTTCGTCGACCTGGAAGAATTCCGGCGCATGGCGACCGAGCATGAGTTCCTGGAATGGGCGCATGTGTTCGGCCAGCGCTATGGCACGCCACGCGCGCCGGTCGAGGCGATGCTTGCGGCCGGCAAGGACGTGCTGTTCGACATCGACTGGCAGGGCGCACAGCAGCTGTTCCAGATTGCCGGCGGCGACGTGGTGCGCGTGTTCATCCTGCCCCCGTCGATGGCCGAGCTGCGCCAGCGCCTGCTCAACCGCAACACCGACGCGATCGAGATCATCGACGCCCGCATGGCACGCGCCGCGGCCGAGGTGAGCCACTGGGACGGCTATGACTATGTCCTGGTCAACGACGACGTCGAGGCCTGCTTCCGCAAGGTGCAGACGATCCTGGCGGCCGAGCGCCTGAAGCGTTCCCGCCAGACGGGCGTGATCGGGTTCATCCGCAAGCTGATGGCCTGAGCGGAACGTCCGCTTCGGTGCCGGCGTTCTGGTGGCGTCCTCGCGGACGATGCCTGCCATCAGACCACGGAAGCCACAGCCTATGTCCTCCGCAAGCTCGCCTGCGCCGGCCTCCGCCGGCTCCGGTGTCGGATCGCGCCTCAAGTCGATCATCGGCGGATCGACCGGCAACATGGTCGAGTGGTTCGACTGGTACGTCTATTCGGCCTTCACCCTCTATTTCGCGCCGCACTTCTTCCCGAGCGAGGACCAGACGGCGCAGCTGCTGAGCGCGGCGGCGGTGTTCGCGGTCGGCTTCGTGATGCGGCCGATCGGCGCCTGGGTGATGGGCATCTATGCCGACCGGCAGGGGCGCAAGGCGGGGCTGACACTGTCGGTCACGCTGATGTGCCTGGGCTCCCTCATCATCGCCTGCACGCCCGGATATGAGACGATCGGGATCGCGGCGCCGGCGCTGCTGGTGCTGGCCCGGCTGATGCAGGGCCTGTCGGTGGGCGGCGAATATGGCGCGAGCGCCACCTATCTCTCGGAAATGGCCGGGCAGGACCGGCGCGGGTTCTTCTCCAGCTTCCAATATGTCACGCTGATCTCGGGCCAGCTGCTCGCGATCCTGGTGCTGCTGGTCCTCCAGGCGGTGATGGATACGCGCGACCTGGAGCAATGGGGATGGCGCATCCCGTTCGTGATCGGGGCGATGCTGGCGCTGGTGGTGTTCCGCCTGCGCCGGGGCCTGGCCGAGACGGAGAGCTACAAGAACGCCAAGGCGACCGGCGCGCCCAAGTCCGGCTTCCTCCAGCTGGTGCGCCATCACCCGCGTGAGACGGCGCTGGTGATGCTGCTGACCGCCGGCGGTACGCTCGCCTTCTACGCCTATTCGATCTACATGCAGAAGTTCCTGGTGAACACGTCCGGCTTCTCGAAGGAGGCGGCGAGCCAGATCAACGGCGTCACATTGTTCGTGTTCATGTGCCTGCAGCCGATCGCCGGCGCGCTTTCGGACCGGATCGGGCGCAAGCCGCTGATGGTCGCGTTCGGCGTGGCGGGTGTGTTGTTCACCTACCCGATTTTCAGCGCGCTGGAGCAGACCAAGGACGTGTTCACTGCGGGGCTGCTGGTGATGGCGGCGCTGATCATCGTCACCGGCTACACCTCGATCAACGCGGTGGTGAAGGCGGAGCTGTTTCCCTCGCACATCCGCGCGCTGGGCGTGGCGCTGCCCTATGCGCTCGCCAACACGCTGTTCGGCGGGACGGCGGAATATGTCGCGCTGAGCTTCAAGGATGCCGGGTGGGAGCGCGGCTTCTACTGGTATGTGACGGCGATGATCGGGGTGTCGCTGATCGTGTACCTGCGCATGCGGGACACGCGCCACCGGAGCCTGATCCAGGAGGATTGAGGGGCCTTCCGTGCTCCCGCGCATGCGGGAGCTCAGGGTTCCGGGAGCTGCCGACCGTTGTTCTGATGCACCCCGGATCCCCGCCTGCGCGGGGATACGGCGGGGCGGTGGTCCTACCGAAGCGCGTCCAGGAACTGAACGGCGGCGTCATAGTCGCGGCGGCGGATCAGGCGCGCTTCGGTCGCGAGCGGATCCTCGCCCCAGCGTTCGACCTGCCAGTCCTCGTCGACATGGGCGGCGTTCCACACCGTCTCGGCATCGAAGGCGCGTTCGGAGAGCGCAAGTGCCAGCACCAGCGAGCCGGTGACGGTGACGATCGGCGAGAGGCCGGCGAGCGCGAAGGCGTCGCGAGCGGCCGTAGCCTCGGCGAGTCGCGCGACGGTGGCGGGGGGCTGGACGACGTGCATCACGCCGGCGGTGATCGCGAAGGTCACGTCGTAGCGCTGGCGGGCCCAGGCGAGCACGGGGTCCCAGGCGGCTTGCTGGCGCGCGACCAGCGGCTCGGGATCCTCGGCGCGGTAGCAGAGCAGGTCGCTCTCGCCATAGGCGGCCAGGCCGGCCGCGAAAGCGGCGGGATCGGGGGCGATCCGGTCGATCGCGGCGTTGGCGAGGCCGGTGAGCGGCATCGCGCGCGGATCGAGCCGGTCCGCGACCGCGCTCCATTCGTCCGCCACCGCCTGAGCAAGCGCGGGCGTCGGGAGCGCCAGCGGGACGCGACCGGGCGTGCGGACGGGGCGCCCGTCGAGGGCAATGCCGAGGCCGGCGTCGGTGGGCTCGATCGTGACGGTTTTCCAGAAGCGCTTCATGGCTTGGGCGGGGTCCTCCAGCGGTGTGCCAGGGCGCGGGGCACCACCGCCATCACGTACAGCGCGCACAGCACGATCGCGACACCCAGCAGCTTGGGCGGCCATTCGGCCGCGCGCGTCAGCAGCATGAGCCCCAGCACCGCGCCGGCCGAGGCGACGATGCGGACCAGCACGAGCACCAGCCAGCGATTGCGGGCGGGATCGGCGCTCATGCGCGCATCGCGACGGGCAGGGGGCACAGCGTGTCGGCCAGCGCCGGAAGTGCCGAGGCATGGTCGAGGACGTGGCGCGCGCCGGCGGCGGTGAGCTCGGCGACCGTGTGATAGCCCCAGGCGACGCCGATCGGGTGCACCCCGGCGGCGGCGGCCATGGCGATGTCGAAGCTGGTGTCGCCGATCATCACGGTGTTCTCCGGATCGGCACCCGCCTCCGTCATCGCCAGCTCCAGCATGGAAGGATGCGGCTTGGACGGGTGGCGGTCGGCCGTCTGGAGCGTGACGAAATGGTCGGAAAAGCCATGATGCTCGAGGATCAGTGCGAGCCCGCGATCGGACTTTCCGGTGGCGACGCCCAGCAGCCAGCCGTCTGCGAGGAGCCGTTCGATCGCCACACGGACGCCGTCGAACAGCGGCTCGTCGGCGAGGCCGCCGTCGGTCCGCATCGCGCGGAAATGGCGCTTATAGTCCTCCGCGACGGACGCGTGCAGCGCCGGTTCCACGTCTGGGGCGAGTCGGGCGACGGCCTCGACCAGGCTCAGGCCGACGATGCGGCGGATCGCGGCGCGGTCCGGCAGCGGCAGCTGCGCGGAACCGAAGGCCAGCTCCATCGCGCGGCAGATGTTCGCCTGGCTGTCGACCAGCGTGCCGTCGCAGTCGAATACCGCGAGTCGCGTCATCCGCGTCCCCGGCTGCGACGCTCGCCGCGGCGCTCCTTGCGGACGGTCTTGGCATGCGCCTTGGCCTTGGCCTTTTCCACCGCGCGGCTGGGGGGCGGGGGCGTTTCCTCCGCCAGCGCATTGCCGAGCGCCATGTCGAAGCCCAGCAGCTCGATGCTCTCGGCGAAGTGCTGCGGCAGTTCGGCCGTCACGTCGATCTTGCCGCCATCGGGATGATCGATGCGGATGCGGCGGGCGTGGAGGTGCATCTTGCGGCTGACGCCCCCGGTCAGGAACGCCGCTGCGCCGCCGTACTTGCCGTCGCCGACGATCGGGTGGCCGATCGCGCTCATGTGGACGCGCAGCTGGTGGGTACGGCCGGTATAGGGCTGCAGCTCCACCCAGGCGGCGCGATTGCCGACGCGCTCGATCACGCGGTAGCGCGAGCGGGCGGGCTGGCCCGCTTCCTCGTCCACGTGCATCTTCTCGCCGCCGCTGCCGGGCTGCTTGGCAAGCGGCAGGTCGATCATGCCGTCGTCGATGTCGGGCACGCCGATCACCAGCGCCCAATAGGTCTTGCGCGCCGAGCGGCCGGAGAAATGCTTCGAGAAGAAGGCGGCGGCACGCGACGTGCGGGCAAGCAGCAGCGCGCCCGACGTGTCCTTGTCGAGGCGGTGGACGAGCTTGGGCCGGCCTTCCGCGTCGAACTGAAGCGCGTCGAGCAATCCGTCGACATGGTCGTGCGTCTTGGTGCCGCCTTGCGTCGCGAGGCCGGGCGGCTTGTTGAGCACGATCGCCTGCGCGTCGCGGTGGATGACCATCGACTGGGCGAGTTCGACCTGCTCCGGCGCGAGCGGCGGGCGCTGGGCCTTTGAACGCGGGGCCTTTTCCGGCTCGGGCGGGGGGACGCGGATCTGCTGGCCCTCGGCCACCCGGTCGCCGGGCGTCGCGCGGGCGCCGTCGACGCGCAGCTGGCCGGTCCGCGCCCAGCGCGACACGGTGTTGAAGCTGACGTCGGGCAGGTGCCGCTTGAACCAGCGATCGAGGCGGACGCCGTCGTCGTCGGCACCGACGGTGAACTGGCGGACGGCGTTGGGCGTGTCGCTCATGCGGCGATCCTTCCAAGCGAGAGGCCGGCGAACAGCGCGAGGATCGCGCCGGCGACCGAGGCGGCGACATAGGCGAGCGCCGAGGCGAGTTCGCCGCGCTCGATCATCAGCGCCGCATCGAGCGAAAAGGCCGAAAAGGTGGTGAAGCCGCCGAGCACGCCGACGCCGAGCAGAAGCCGCCCGGTCTCACCGCCCAGCGCGCCGCGCGCGAGCACCGCGACCAGCAGGCCCATGGCGAAACCGCCGATCAGGTTGACGCCGAGCGTCCCCCACGGCCAGCCGGGGCCGAAGAGGACGAGCGCGGCGCGCCCGAACAGATGGCGCAGCCCGGCGCCGACTGCGCCGCCGAGCATGACGATTAAAAGATTGCCCATGATCGGCTGCGCCTAGCGCATCGGCGCGCGGCTGAACAGGCGCGTGGTGCTGGGAACGCTTCAAACGCCCTTGTTCAGCACCATGTCGATGTTGGTGCGGGGGCCGTCGGGGGCGAGGAACAGCACATAGACGCCGCCGTCGCGCCCGCGGCTGCCGGCGAGCACATGCTCGTTGCCGTCGAGCTGGTGGCCGCTCGCATAGCCGGCGCGGGTGGCGCGGGTGTAGTACCAGTCGACGAGCTGCCCGAGCGGCGCCTCGACCGTGAAGCTGACCACGCGGAACTGGCAGCCGGACACCTGGCTGCCCGCTGCCTCGGTGAGCGTCGCTTGCGGGTGGAGCGGCAGGTCGGGCGGCAGCCGCTTTGCCCAGTCGGTCGCGTAGGTGAGGCTGCGCGTGCACTCGACCGGCGCCGTCCTCTCGCGCCGGGACGATGCAGCGAGGGTGACGGCGCGGCGCGCGGCGTCGCACTCGGGGCAGGAGCCGGCACGCTTGGCTGGGGGCGCTGCCAGCAACCGCTCCGTGGCGGGGTTCGCCGACGTACCGGGGCGGGGCCCGGCCCCCGCCTTTGCGCTTCCCTGGTTCGTGCCAGAGAGCCGCCTGGGATCCACGAGGATGCGATTGCCGAGTGCGGCGGCCGCCTGGTCGTCCCCAGTCAGTTCCGCGTCCAGCGCAGCGACGTTGTCGGCGCCGGGATCGGTCCGGTCACAGCCTGCGAGCGCGAGCAGCGAAAGGGCAGCGGCGAAGGACGGCAGTCGGCGCATCGGGCTCTCCCACACGACGGACATTGGCGAGAGGGTCAAACAAGACGAAGCTGGTGTAAACCATGTTCTGCGGTCAATCAGGCGGGGAGTCCCGATGCGGTGCAGGAATGGAGGCCGGGCGAGAGGAATAACGAAAAGGCCGGGCCGCGTGTGCGGACCCGGCCCTTCGAGAGTCAGCGGCGGCGGGTGCCGTTCGCTTCGGTGGTGAGGCGCTTGATCAGGTCGACCTCCGCCTTGCGATACGGAGTGCCGTCCGCGCGCAGCACCTCGTGGAACCAGACGGTCGGCTCCTCATAGGTGTAGGGCTTCTTCCAGCTGTCCCACGGCATGCGGGTCTGGGTCTTGCCGTCGACGAAGCCCCAGTTGAACATCGCGATGTCGTACTTCTTGCCGAGCGGCAGCGACCCGTCGAACGTCGATCCGTTCCCGCGCGCCATATATTCGGTGCAGAAGACGGGGCGGCCATAGCTCAACACCTGCTTTGCGCGGGTTTCCCACTGTTCCGGCCAGTTATAGTCGTGGAAGCTGTTGATGTCGGACTGGCTGAGCTGGATGCGCTCGACCGCGTCCAGCGTCTCGGCCTTGTCCCAATGTTCGCCGATCCAGACGCCGCTGGTGAGCGGCTGGGTGGGGTCGACGCTGCGCGCCCAGTCGAACACGCGGCCCAGCAGCCCCGCGACCAGCGCGGTCTTGTTCGGGGTAGGCTTGTAGGAGCCGCCGCCGCCGCCTTCGTTGTTGGGCTCGTTCCACACGTCCCAGCCGAGCACGCGCTTGTCGTTTGCGAAGGTGCCGACGACATCCTTCACATAGCCTTCAAGCTTGTCGTACTGGCTGGCGTCCGCGAGCCGCGCGGCGCCCGGCGCCTGCATCCAGCCGGAGTTGTGGACGCCGGGGATCGGCGGGCGCTGCGGCCCTGCCACCGGGTTGGGATCCCAGCAGCTGTCGAACAGCACGAACAGGACGCGGATCTTGTGCTTGTCCGCGATCTGCAGGAACTGGTCCATCCGCTGCTTGAGGCCCGCCGCGTCATTCTCCCACAGCATGTTGTGGAGGTAGACGCGCATGACGTTCATGCCCATGTCCTGGGCCCAGCCGAGTTCCTGGTCGATCTGCTGCGGGTTGAAGGTCTCTGGCTGCCACATCTCGAACTGGTTGATCGCGCCGCGGTTGGTGTAGTTGGCGCCCACCATCCACGGCTGCTTGCCGTACCAGCTCTTGGCCTGGGTCGGGGTCCAGAGGTCGCGTGCGTCGGCCGGTAGCGAAGCGGTGATCGTGGCAAAGGCGGCGCCGGCGAGCAGCAGGAAACGAGTCATGTTCGGGGCTCCTGAGGATTAGCGCTGCTGGGGCGGGGTGACCTGCCCCGTGGAGAAGCGATAGGTCATGGTGTTGCGATAGGTTTGGCCCGGGTCGAGCCGTGCGGACCCGAACGCAGGCTGGTTCACCGTGTCCGGAAACAGCTGCGGCTCCAGCACGAGCGCGTCGCCGCCGCGGTAGATGCGCTGCGCCTTGCCCGTGACGGTGCCGTTGATGAAGTTGCCGGAATAGAATTGCAGGCCCGGCTGGTTGGACCAGAGTTCGAACCCGCGACCCGACAGAGGATCGTGGACGCGCGCCATCAGGTGCTGGTCCGGGGTGACGCGGTCGCCGATCACCCAATTATGGTCGTAGCCGCGGCCGTAGACCATCTGGATGTCGCGGGCGTCGCGCACCCGCTCGCCGATCTGGTGCGGCGTGCGGAAGTCGAACACGGTGCCTGCGACCGGGCGCAGCTCGCCGGTCGGGATCAGCGTCTCGTCCACCGGCGTGAAGCGCTGGGCAGGGATCTCCAGGATGTGGTTCATCGCCCCCGCGCTCGAACCCTCGCCCGAGAGATTCCAATAGGCGTGGTTGGAGAGGTTCACGACGGTCGGCCGATCGGTGGTGGCGCGATAGTCGATGGTGAGGGCGTTGGTGTCGTCGAGCGAATAGGTCGCATCGACGGTGAGGGTGCCGGGATAGCCCTGGTCGCCGTCGCGGCTGACGTAGCGCAGCGTGACCGAAGGCGTCGTGCCCGACTTCACCGAGACCACGTCCCACACGACCTTGTCGAACCCGCGCGTGCCGCCGTGCAATGCATTCGGGCCGTCGTTGACCGGCGTCTGATAGGTCTTCCCATCGAGCGTGAAGCGGCCCTGCGCGATGCGGTTGGCGACGCGGCCGACCGTGGCGCCGAAGAACTCGGGCTGCTTGAGATACCCGGCCATGTCCGGATAGCCGAGCGTGACGTCGTCGATGCGGCCGTCGCGGTCCGGCATCTTGAGCGACTGAAGGCTGGCGCCCCAGGCAATCACCGTCGCCGAGACGCCGTGGCTGTTGGTGAGCGTGACCGCCGGGACCGGCTTGCCGTCGCTTGTCCGGCCGAAGGTCGAGCGCTTTGCCTCGCCCGCCTGGGCTGTATGGGCCGTCAAGCCTGCCACGGCCACCGCCGCAAGCAACATCCACGCATGGCGCATCGCTCTCTCCTCATCTTGCGGCCACCTTCTCCGAATGGCATCCCCGCATGTGTAGCGCCTGAGGGAGGCACTGCAAGCCAATTGTACGATAATTGGCTTGAAGGGTTCGAGGGGCAGGCGTACGCAACAAGCAAGCGGGCGGAAAACGCCTGCAAACACCGGAGGGGTGTGCCGACGTGCAGCAGGAGTTAGGGCGTAATCTTACCTATGGTCTTCAGGAGGTGCTGGGACGGGCGATCGTCGTCGGCTACTACAACGACCGGCCGTTTCCGAATGAAGCGGATATCGTCAGGGAGCATGGCGTCAGCCGCTCGGTGACACGTGAGGCGGTGAAGATGCTGGCGGCCAAGGGGCTGCTGGGCGCCCGCCCCAAGCAGGGCACGTTCGTGCTGCCGCAGGAATCCTGGAACCTGTTCGACACGGACGTGCTGCGCTGGCTGCTGGAGCGCAAGCTCTCGATCAACCTCCTGCGCCACTTCAACGAACTGCGCGTCGCGGTCGAGCCGGCAGCGGCGGCGCTTGCGGCCCGGCGTGCGGGGCCGGAACAGCATGCCGCGATCCTCGCGGGGCTCGAGCGGATGCGCGCTGCCGAACAGGGACGCGACGAGACGCTGGACGCCGACATCGCCTTCCACGTGGCGGTGCTGCGGGCTTCCGAGAATCCCTTCTACATCCAGTTCCGGGACGTGGTGGCGACGGCGCTGCGGACGTCGATCCGCTTCACCAACCGGATCGCGGGCCGTTCCGCCAGCATTGCGGACCATGCCGCCGTCTACGAGGCGATCGTCGCGGGGGATGCGGACCGGGCGCAGCTGGCCATGGCCAAGCTGATCGACGACGTGCTGGTGCTGATCGAAGGGGTCGGGGAAGAGGCGGCCGCCGCCTGAACCGTCCGCTGGCCGCATTGCGGCCGGCGGCGGAACTTCCCGGGCGCCGTCGCGCTGAACCGCCGACGAGCCGGGAGACAGGCAGATGAACGCTGAACGCACTACCCATGCCGCCGCCGATGCGAGCGGGGCCGCTGCGGCCGGCCGATCCGGACGCGCCTGGAAGATCGGGGCGGGCGTCGCTTTGGGCGCTGCTGCCGTCGGGCTCGCCTATCGCCGCCTCTCGGCGCACGAGCATGGGGACCGCGAGGTCGCCTATCCGCCGCTCGACACGCCCAAGCCGCTCGCGAAAGACATCTGGGTCGTCGACGGGGCGCCGATCGCGCCCATGGGCATCACCCTGCCGGTGCGCATGACGGTGGTGCGGCTGGGGAACGGTGACCTTTGGCTCCACTCCCCGATCCGCTACACGCCGGCACTCGCCAAGGCGCTGGAGGCGATCGGGCCGATCCGGCACCTGGTCGCGCCGAACATCGCGCACTGGACGTTCCTGAAGTCGTGGCAGGAAGCCTATCCGGACGCGACGACCTGGGGCGTGCCGGGGCTTCGGGACCGGCGCCAGGTGCGCAATTCGGGCGTGCGGATCGACCGGGACCTGCAGGACGCGGCGGAGGAACTGTGGTCTGCCGAGCTGGAGCAGGGGATCGTGCCGGGCGCAGCGGGTTTCCGCGAAGCCTATTTCTTCCACAAGGCCAGCCGCACGCTGTTGCTGGTCGACCTGATCGAGAACCTTCAGCCCGAGAAGCTGCCGCCCTTCACCCGCGCGGCGATGGCGGCAGCGGGTGCGACCGACGGGACCACCGCACGCTATCTGCGCGTGCTGATCCGCTGGAACGGGGACGAGGCGGCGACAAAGATCCGCGGGCTCATCGACCTCGATCCGGAGCGGGTGGTCGTTGCCCATGGGGCGGTGTTTGCGGGGCACGGTGCCCAGCACCTCCGCCATGCCTTCGCCTGGCTTCTGGGGGATCAGGCCCGATAGCCCCGCAGGCTTTGCTGAAGCACCCGCAAGCAGGGGCGCAGGTCGGCGGGCGCGGCAGCGGAGCCGTGCGGTTCCGCAACTCCGCCAAGACGAATAACATAGATGAGTTACCGCTTCACGGACCGCCGGTAAGCCGCTTCCCCGCAGCAAGGGGAGCATGGGTGCACGACGGACATCACAGCGGTGGAATGATGTTGATCCGCCGCCTCGGCAACTATGCACGCCTGACGCCCGAAGACGAAGCGGCACTCCAGCAGATGCTCGCGCTGCCGATCCGACTGGCACACGCCCGGCGGGACATCATCGCCGAGGGGGCAGTGCCGCGGGCGGTGTTCCTGATCGTCTCCGGCTGGGCGTGCCAGTTCAAGACGCTGGAGGACGGGCGCCGACAGATCGTGGGCTTCCTGCTTCCGGGCGACAGCTGCGATCTCAACAACCTGGTGCTGAGGCGGATGGATCACTCCATCGGCGCGTTGACCGACGTCCGCTACATGGAGATCCCGGGCGGGGCGATCCAACGCCTGACGCGCGACCATCCCCGCATCGGCAAGGCCCTGTGGTGGCAGATGCTGGTCCATCTTTCGGTGCAGCGCGAATGGACCACCAACCTTGGCCAGCGCAATGCCATGGAACGCCTGGGCAGCCTGTTGTGCGAGCTGGCGCTGCGGCTGCGCGACGTCGGCCTTTCGAACGGCGAATGCTATGACCTGCCCCTCACGCAGACCGATCTCGCCGATGCGACCGGATTGACCTCGGTCCACATCAACCGGACGCTCCAGCAGTTGCGTGCGTCGGGACTGATCAGCCTGTCTGGCCGCGTGCTGCGCATCCCCAACTTCGCCGCGCTGCAGGAAGCGTCGCTGTTCGCGCCGGACTATCTGCACCGCGCACAGCTTGAGGCGCGGCAGAGCCATGGCATGGCTGGTGCGGGCGCTGCGGATCACGCGGAGCGGTGAGCGTGAGGGGAGGGAGCACCCCTCTAGCCCGATCATGCGTCATCGACGAAATCGATCAACTCCATAGGATTTCATCACTTCCCTCGTGCGCCGTGGCTCCCTATTTCATTCGCATCCGCAGCATGGAGTTTTTGGAATGGGAATCATTGGTAGCTCGCTGAAGCCGTTCACGACGCAGGCCTACAAGCAGGGCAAGTTCCTGGAGGTCAGCGACCGCGACGTAGCGGGCAAGTGGGCGGTGTTCTTCTTCTATCCGGCCGACTTCACCTTTGTCTGCCCGACCGAGCTGGAAGACCTGGCCGACAACTATGCCGAGTTCCAGAAGCTGGGCGTCGAGATCTACAGCGTCTCGACCGACACCCACTTCAGCCACAAGGCATGGCACGACACCTCGCCGGCGATCGGCAAGATCGACTTCACCATGCTGGGTGACCCGGCCGGCGTGATCACCAACAACTTCGGCGTGATGCGCGACGGTGCAGGCCTCGCCGACCGTGCGACCTTCGTGGTCGATCCGGAGGGTGTGATCCAGTTCGTCGAGATCACCTCGGAAGGCGTCGGCCGCAACGCCGTCGAGCTTCTGCGCAAGATCAAGGCCGCGCAGTATGTCGCAGCGCACCCGGGCGAAGTCTGCCCGGCGAAGTGGGAAGAGGGTGAAACCACGCTCGCCCCGTCGCTGGACCTGGTCGGCAAGATCTAAATTACCAGTGGTCGCGCCTCTTTGAGCGCGGTCATGCCCCCGGCATGACCTGTGAGATGCTGGGAGCATCTCACACTCAAAGAGGCGGACCACTCCCTTGGGTAACCAGGCGGCCCGGGGTGAATCCGTTCGCCCCGGGCCGTTTTGTATCGAATTTCCGGAGTTTCCCCATGCTCGACGCCAATCTGACGCAGCAGCTCAAGGCCTATCTGGTCAACATTCGCGAGCCGATCGAGCTCGTCGCTTCGCTCGGGACCGACGCAAAGTCGCGCGAGCTGGGTGAGCTGCTGAACGAAATCGCTGCTCTTTCCGACAAGATCGCCGTCGTCGACGGTGACGACGCGCGCAAGCCCAGCTTCCAGATCCGCCGCACCGGTACCGACATCGGCGTCCGCTTTGCCGGCATTCCTATGGGCCATGAGTTCACCTCGCTGGTGCTGGCGCTGCTGCAGGTCGGCGGGCACCCGTCCAAGGCTTCGCAGGACCTGATCGAGCAGGTCCAGAACCTGGACGGCGACTTCGCCTTCGAAACCTACTTCTCGCTGTCGTGCCAGAACTGCCCGGACGTGGTGCAGGCGCTGAACCTGATGAGCGTGCTCAACCCACGGATCAGCAACGTCTCGATCGACGGATCGCTGTTCAAGGATGAAGTCGAGGCCCGTAAGGTGATGGCGGTGCCGACCGTCTATCTGAACGGCGAGGTGTTCGGCCAGGGCCGCATGGAGCTGGAGCAGATCGTCGCCAAGATCGACAGCGGCGCCTCCGCGCGCGCGGCCGAGAAGATCAAGGCCAAGGATGCGTTCGACGTGCTGGTGGTGGGCGGCGGCCCGGCCGGTGCAGCGGCGGCCATCTACGCCGCGCGCAAGGGCATCCGCACCGGCGTGCTGGCCGAGCGCTTCGGCGGGCAGGTGCTCGACACCATGGCGATCGAGAACTTCATCTCGGTGCCGCATACCGAGGGGCCGAAGCTCGCCGCGCACCTGGAGCAGCACGTCAAGGAATATGACGTCGACGTCATGAACCTGCAGCGTGCCGACAAGCTGATCCCTGCGGCTCAGGCTGGCGGCCTGCACGAGGTGCGGCTGGAGAATGGCGCGTCGCTGAAGGCGCGCACCGTGATCCTTTCGACCGGCGCTCGCTGGCGCCAGATGAACGTGCCCGGCGAGGACGCGTACAAGAACAAGGGCGTGGCCTATTGCCCGCACTGCGACGGCCCGCTGTTCAAAGGCAAGCGCGTGGCGGTGATCGGCGGCGGCAACTCCGGCGTCGAGGCGGCGATCGACCTCGCCGGCATCGTCGCGCACGTGACCCTGATCGAATATGACTCGGACCTTCGCGCCGACGCGGTGCTGCAGCGCAAGCTCGCCAGCCTGCCGAACGTGAAGATCATCACCTCTGCCCTCACGACCGAAGTGAAGGGTGACGGCGAGAAGGTCGTCGGCCTGACGTACAAGGACCGCAACCACGGCACGACCCACGAGATCGCGCTGGAAGGCATCTTCGTGCAGATCGGTCTGGTGCCGAACACCGAGTGGCTGAAGGGTGCGGTGGGGCTGACCCCGCGCGGCGAGATCGAGATCGACCATCGCGGCGAGACCACGCAGGCCGGCATCTTCGCGGCGGGCGATGCGACCACGGTGCCGTACAAGCAGATCGTGATCGCGATGGGCGAGGGTTCGAAGGCGGCACTGTCCGCGTTCGACTACCTCATCCGCCTGAACCCGGCGGATCTTGCCGAGGCGGCGTAACGGCTGGGCGGCGCTCTTCCGGGGCGCCGCCTACTTGGGCGGCGAAGCGGCGCCCTGTTCGAGATAGGCGGCGAGCGGCTCGATCATCTCCTTGGGGATGCGGCGCGCGATCACCGGCATCGTCGCCTGCGACTGACGGGCGTCGACCTCGACTTCCTCGCCCTGCCAGTGGCGCAGGCGGTCGGCGATATATCCTGCCTTCTGGCCTTCGATCACCGGTGCGCGTCCTCCTGGCTTGTGACAGGAACGGCAGGCCGGAAGCTCCTTTTCAGGGAGTCCCTGGGAGACCAGGCGTGCGGCGGTGCCCTGGCCAGCGGAGAGGGGACGCAAGCCCGGCATGGCGGCGAAGTGGCGCGCCAGGGCCTGCATCTCGGCATCCGAGAGCATGACCGCGACTTGCCGCATCACCGCGCTCTGGCGATCCCCGCTTGCATAGCCGCGCAGGGCCGCGAGCAGATAGTCGGGCTGCTGCCCGCCCAGGACCGGAACGTCGTCGGCGCCGCGCCCGCGCCCGTCGGCGCCGTGGCAGCCAGTGCAGGTGCGGAGCGTCGCATCGGAGACTCCGGCCAGCGGCGCGGCGGGCGCTTCCTCCGTCAGCGATCGGTATTGTGCCGGCGTCATCCGCGGCAGACGGCGGACGAAGGCGACCATGCGGCGGATCTCGTCCGGGCGGTCCTTGGCGGCCCAGGCCGGCATGCCCGTGAACTTGACGCCGTGCTGGACGATCCAGAACAGCTGGCGGTCGTCCCATTCGCGCGCGTTGATCGAGAGGTCGGGCGCATGCGGGGTGGCTGCCCGCATCACGGGCGACGGCGGCACGCCGGGTGCCCCGTGGCAGACTGCGCAGCTGTTCTTGAAGTGCCCCGCGGCGCTGACGAGGCCGAGGTCGTCGCGTGGTGCCTTCTCACCGGCGAACGCGGCGTGGCTGCGCACCGAATTGCGCATGGTCCAGTGCAGGAACCAGTCGGTGATCGCCCAATGACCGCTCGACGCGGCGACGTTGAACACGCCGGACCAGGCGAAGAGCATCCCTGCCGCCGCCAAGCCCAGGAGCGCCACGATTGCACGGCGCCAGGTGATGCGAAGGGTCATGCCCGTGCCTCCTGCCGGATCAGTCCGCCGAGCATCGCCAGCGCGCCCAGCAGGTAGCTGGCGCCGCCGATCACCAGCATCACGACGCCGCCGAGCTGCTGGTCCTCGACCGGGCCGAGACCAGCGAAGCCACCATGCATCGCCATCATCGGGTAAAGCGGGCGGGGCGCCAGGCCGATCAATGCGCCCAGCAGCGTCATGTGCATCGAGGTGAGCAGCAGCGCCCCGATGCCGCCGACGCGCCGATCGCCGCCGGCGCCGAGCACCGCGGCCCATAGCAGGACGCCGGCGGCGAGGAAGCTCAGCTGCTCGACCGCCAGCCAGGCCAGTTGCGTGTCGGCAAGCGCCCGCATCGCCGGCAGGTGCCAGCCCCACACGACGGCCAGCTCGACCAGCGACATGGCGAGCGGATGGACCAGCTGCGGCGCGCGGAGGGCGAGGTCATAGCGGGTGCCGATCATGCCCCAGGCGAGCAGGGGCGCGGCGATCGCAACGGCGATCATATGCCCGGCCATGTGCCCGACCATGCCGAGCCCGAGCGCCGACACCAGCCAGCCGAGCGCCAGCAGCGCCACACCGGCGACGAGGCTGCCGCGCTTCACCGGCAATCCTGGAGGAAGAGCACGGGCATGGCGGTGAACACCACGCCGGCAAAGCTCAGGCCGGACAGCAGCAGGGTCGCCTTGGCAAGGAAGCGGACGCGATCGACGTCGGTTCCCGATTCATGCGGCGGCGGGTCTCCGGGGATGCGGGACTGGATGTGGGCGAGGATGCCGGCGAGTGCGATCAGCACCAGCGCGAGGATGGTTCCGATCGCAAAGGCGGCGGGCGAGTCGGCGAAGCTGCCGAGCTTCGCGCAGCGCACTGCCGCCCAGAGATAGGAGAAGAGGAAGTGCGCCGCCCACAGGGTCGGCGGGATGATCAGCGTCCATAGCGTGACCCGCAGCGCCCGGACGCGATCGCGCAGCCCTCGCTTCATGCGACCTCCGGAAACCAGGCGATCGTCAGATAGGTGACGATCGCGGTGAGCGCGAGGAAGTGCTGGAAGACGGTGATGTTGCGCAGGTCCGCATCATGGGTGGGCGTCATCTTGCCTGCGAGGCTGCGCGCCAGCGTGTAGACCTGCATGATCGCGCCGATGCCGTTATGGGCCGTGGTCCAGATGGCCAGCGTCCAGACGATCGCCGGGTAGACGTGGAGCGTCGGATCGAGGCCGGTAACCCAAGGACCGGCTAGTCCTGCGGCCAGCCCGCCGAGCGAGGCGAGCGGTGCGGCGACCAGCAGCAGCCGGGTGAGCGCGATCCGGCCGCGGGCATGGATCTCGCGCGCGGCGACGGTCGCAGCCCAGCTCGCCAGCGTCAGTCCTAGTGCCGCCATCGGCCAGGCGATGCCCGGCCCGTCGAGGCCGGCGCCGGACGGCGGGAACGCCGGATGCACGGTCCAGTAGAAATAATAGCCGAACACCAGCCCCGAAAAGGCGGTCGCATCGGCCATCATGGTGATGAACATGGCCCACCAGCCGGAGGAGGAGGGCCCGGAGATGTAGAGCGGCAGCTCGAGACCGTGGCCGATGGGCTTGCACGGCTTCTCCGGGATCTCCGCGGTGCCGGTCCACAGCCAGGCGAGCACCAGCGCCAGGGTCGCGAGGCCGGAGAGGAGCGCCAGCCAGTAGAGATGGTAGGTGGTGAGGATGAACACGCCGCCGAGCGCCACTGCCGTGAGCATCGGCTTGACGCTGGGCGTGCCGAGGCGAACGACCTGGAGCGGGCGCGCGTCGAGGACGGTGGTGACGATCGTCTCGCGGCGTCCCTCCTCGGCATCGGGCAGGAAGTAGCGGCCTTCGTCCACGTTTCGCACGAAGCCTGGCTGGTCCCAGATGGGGTAGCGGCTTTCGATCAACGGGATCGAACGCACGCCCCAGTTCTCGCTTTCGGGCAGCGTCAGCCACTCGAGTGTGCCCGCGTCCCAAGGGTTGCGCCGTGCCTTGGGCCGGGTTGGGGAGAGGGCAAGGTCGATCACCACCAACGCCACGCCAGCGGCGAACAGATAGGCGCCGGCTGTCGAGGCGAGGTTGAGGCCGCCGATGCCGAGCTCGGCCGGATAGGTGAACACGCGGCGCGGCATGCCCATCAGGCCGGAAAAGTGCATCGGGAAGAAGGTAAGGTTGGCGCCGACGAACATGATCCAGAAGGCGGTGCGCCCGAGCCGGTCCGACAGCTTCTTTCCGGTCACCAGCGGCCAATAATAGTAGAGCCCGGCGAACAGCGGCAGCAGCGTGCCGCCGATCAGCACATAATGGAGATGCGCGACGACGAAATAGGTGTCGTGCGCCTGCCAGTCGAACGGTACCACCGCGACCATCACGCCGGTGAGGCCGCCGATCACGAAGATGGCGAGGCTGCCGGTGGCGTAGAGGAGCGGCGTCGACCACATGACGCGGCCGGCCCACAGGGTTGCCAGGAAGCAGAAGATCTGGACCCCGGTCGGGATCACGACGGCCTGTGAGGCGGCAGAGAAGAAGGCGAGGCTGATCTTGGGCAGCCCGGTCGCGAACATGTGGTGCACCCACAGGCCGAAGCTGAGGAACGCGGTGCCCACCGCCGCCAGCACGATCCACGGATAGCCCAGCAGGTGCCGGCGCGCGAAGGTCGGCACCAGCATCGCGAACAGCGCGATCGACGGCAGGAAGATGATGTAGACCTCCGGATGGCCGAAGATCCAGAACAGGTGCTGCCAGAGCAGCGGATCGCCGCCGCGGGCCGTATCGAAGAACGGCCAGTCGAGCAGCCGCTCCATTTCGAACAGCACGTCGCCGGCGATCAGCGGCGGGAAGGCGAACAGGATCATCACCGCCACGACCAGGATGTACCAGGCGTAGAGCGGCATCAGGTTGAGGCGCATGCCCGGCGGGCGGCATTTGAGCACGCCGACGATGAGCTCGACGGCCGCGGCGACGGACGACACCTCGATGAACGACAGGCCCAGCATCCAGATGTCCGCGCCGAGGCCGGACAGGTCCTTCCGGGTGGTGAGCGGCGGGTACATGAACCAGCCGCCGTCGGGTGCCGCGTTGAAGAAGATCGAGCCGCTGACGAACACGCCGCCGATCAGGAAGCTCCAATAGCCGAATGCCGAAAGCCGCGGAAACGGCAGGTCGCGCGCGCCGAGCAGGCTGGGCAAGAGGATGATCGAGACCGCCTCGAACATCGGCACGGCGAACAGGAACATCATCATCGACCCGTGCAGCGTGAACAGCTGGTTGAAGGTCGAGGCGGAGACCAGGTCGTTGTCGGGCGCTGCCAGCTGCGTGCGCATGATGAGCGCCAGCACGCCCGCGAACAGCATGAAGGCAAAGGCGGTGAGCACGTACCAGTTGCCGACGCGGTTGTTGTTGCAGTCGGTCCAGCGGAAGAACCAGCCCTTGGGCGGTTCCCACACGGCGCGCAGCCGTTCCTCCTGGGCGCGGCGGACCGCGGGATCGTTCTGTGCGTCGGCGGTCATTGCAGGCCCTGCAGGTAGGCGGCGATCTGCCGGGCGTCGTCGGGCGGCAGGTGGGGAAAGGCGGGCATGCGCGCGCCGGGTTTTGCCTCGTCGGGCTTGCGGATGAAGCGGGCGATCGCCTCGGTCTCCATCGGGAGCGTGCCGGCCGCGACGCGCAGGCGGCTGCCGAAGTGGGTGAGATCGGGGCCGATCGTGCCGAGCGCGCCGGTGCCGCGGATGGCGTGGCAGCCTGCGCAGCCATTGTCGGCGAACAGCGCCTGGCCGCGCATGTCAGCAGGAGCGCCGGCGGGTCTGCGCTGGAGCGCAAGCCAGCGATCGAAGGCTGCCGGCTCCATCGCCACGACGTCGAACGCCATGCGGGCGTGGGAGAGGCCGCAGAATTCGGTGCAGGCGCCGCGGTAGCGGCCCGGCGCATCGGCGCGTACCACCAGTTCGTTGGTGCGGCCGGGGATCATGTCCATCTTGCCGGCGAGGCCCGGAATCCAGAAGCTGTGGATCACGTCGGACGCCTTCAGCTGGAAGGCGACGGTTCGGCCGACCGGGATGCGCACCTCGTTGGCGGCGGTGACCGGTTCGGCCCCGGGCGGTTGGTAGGCGACGCGCCACCAGAATTGCTCCCCGGTGACGGTGATGCGCAGGTCGGCAGGGGCAACCGGCCGCGGGCGCATCATCGGCAGGGCGTAGAGCAGCAGGGCGAACAGGACGAGTGTCGGCACCAGCGCACCGAGCACCAGCACCAGCCGCATGCCGCCCTTGTGGCTCAGGCGCCCTTCAGGTGCGCGCACCGCGGCCAGCCAGAGGCCGGCAAGGGCCACCAGGATGACGACCGCCCCGATCACCAGCACCAGCGTGAGGTGGCGGACCTGCTCGGCTTCGGCCCCGAACGGCGCCAGGGCGGACTGGTGGCGATTGCAGCCCGCGATCAGCAGGGTTGCTGCCGTCGCGCCAAAGATCTTCCCCCGCCGTGCGCGCCGCATGCCACCCTTTTCACAGCGCCGCACGCGGCGCGCCCCCGACCTTATACTTGTGCACGACCGCAACGCCCGCGCGGGCGCTTCGATCCGACAGACACAAAACGTAAGGAACGGGCGGGGCGGCACCGCGGCGCTGCCCTGGTCGATCAGCGCGCCGCCTGTACCTGCGGCTGGTCGACCGGCACCACCGGCAGCCACACGGCGGTGGGCGAGCCCGTAGTATGCTCGATCGTCACCGTCGCCTTCTGATAGTCGGCGGGCTTGGCGAAGAAGATGTTGGGCACGTACTTCTGCGGGTTGCGGTCGTAGAGCGGGAACAGCGTCGACTGGATCTGCACCATGATGCGGTGCCCCGGCTGGAACACATGGTTCACGGTCGGCAGGCGGAAGCGATAGCGCTGGACCTTGTTGGCCGGGATCGGCGTCGGCTTTTCGAAGCTGTCGCGATAGCGGCCGCGGAAGATGTCGAGCGCGATCGGCAGCTGATAGCCGCCCATCTTCGGGTCGGAGGCGACCTCGTCCGGATAGACGTCGATCAGCTTGACCACGAAATCGCCGTCCGTGCCGGTGGTGCGGGCGAACAGGTCCGCGATCGGCGCGCCGGAGACGCGCGTCGGTGCGGTCAGCACCTCGGTCTGGTAGGTCAGCACGTCCGGGCGGCCGTCAACCGAACGCTGGTCGCTCACCAGCCACTCCTTCCAGCGCGCGGAGTCTGCGAACGATACCGGCCGTGCGAGATAGGGCACGGGCTTGGCCGGATCGGAGACATAGCTGTCGGCGCCGCCCGCGGGCTTGCCGAAGGACAGGCTGTAGTTGCCCTGGAGGTACAGGGGGGTCAGCGGACGCGCGCAGTCCTTTTCACAGGCGAGCGGCCAGGTGGCGAGCCGGTCCCAGTGGTTCGCACCGGTGTTGTAGATCAGCACCGGCGGCGCTTCGTACGCAGGCGCGTTGTCGCGCAGGTAGCGGTTGAAGAAGGGCAGCAGCACGTCGCGGCGGAACTGGAGCGCGGTGTCGCCGTCCCACTTGAGCGGGCCGAGCGAGGAGCCGTCGTAGTTGACCTGGCTGTGCCGCCACGGGCCCATGACGAGGTGGTTGTTGCCGGCCTTGCCCACTGCCTTCAGCGCTTCCCAGGTCATGACCGCGCCGTACATGTCCTCCTGGTCCCACAGGCCCTGGATCCACAGCGTCGGCACGTTGGACGGGTTCGCGGCGACCATCTTGTCGAGCGCCTGGCCCTGCCATTCGGCGTCATACGCCGGGTGCTCCGACATGCGGCGCCAGAAAGGCAACTGGTCAAAGCCCGACTGTTTGGCCCAGGCGCCGGCCGAGCCGATGCGGCGGAAGGTCTCGTAATCGTCGAGGCCGGTCGAGGGCGGCTGCTGGCCCGCGCCCTTGAAACCGCTCTGCGATCCGATCCAGCCGATGTTCGCCTGGCGGAAGGCGCCATAGTGGAACCAGTCGTCGCCCATCCAGCCGTCGATCATCGGGCTCTGCGGTGCTGCGACCTTCAACGCCGGGTGCGGCCCGAGCAGCGCCATCACCACCGTGAAGCCCTCGTAGGAGGAGCCGAGCATGCCGACGCGGCCGTTGGACTCCGGCAGGTTCGTCTTGTTTACCAGCCAGTCGATGGTGTCGTAGGCGTCGGTGACGTGGTCGACCTTGGTGCGGTTGAGCGGGCCGATCACCGGGCGGGTGACGACATAGTCGCCTTCGGAGCCAAACTTGCCGCGGATGTCTTGAAAGACGCGGATGTAGCCGTCGTTGACGAACACCTCATCGCCCTGCGGCAATGCAGACAGCATGTTGGGGCTGTCGGTGCGCGAGGCGCGGCCGGAGGCGTTGTAGGGCGTGCGCGTCAGCAGGATCGGCGCATTGGTCGCGCCCTTGGGCACGATGATGACCGTGTGCAGCTTCGTCCCGTCGCGCATCGGCACCATGATCTCGCGACGATCATAATTGTACGCGGTCTTCGGCATGGTGAAGTTGGCGGGAATGTCGCCGGTGCTCGCCTCGGTCCGGGTGTCGACGTCCTTGGGGGCGGGCGGCGCCACCTGCGCAGTGAGGGCGGCGAACAACATCGGGGCAGCAAGCAGGGCAGGGCGCAGGCGCATCGGCAGATCCTTGGGTGCGGCGCCCGAGGAACGAGGGGCGCTGCGCGCATTGTTGCGGTGCGGAGCCGCCGAGTAAAGCGGCTTGGCGCGATGCCGGGCGTCTTAGTGCTCCTGCTTTCGCAGGAGCACTGGTCAGGGAGAGGCGATCAGCCGTGCAGGCGCTTCGCGTGCCAGGCGACATGCTCGGGCATGAAGGTGGAGATGAAATAGTAGCTGTGATCGTAGCCCGGCTGCATGCGCAGCGTGAGCGGGATGCCGGCCGCGGCGCAGGCGTCGCGCAGCAGCTCCGGCTTGAGCTGGTCCAGGAACCCGTCGGCATCGCCCTGGTCGACCAGCAGCTCGGGCAGGCGCGCGCCATCGGCGATGAGCGCGCAGGCATCGTGGACCCGCCACGCGGCCAGGTTGGTGCCGAGATAGCCGGTCAGCGCCTTTTCGCCCCAGGAGCAGTGCATCGCCGAGGCGATCGGCGCAAAGGCCGAGACGCTGCGGAAGCGGTCCGGGTTGCGCAAGCCGATGGTGAGCGCGCCGTGGCCGCCCATCGAATGGCCGGTGATCGACTGGCGCGCCATGTCGGCCATCGGGAACTCGGCCGCGATCAACGCGGGCAGCTCGTCCTCGATGTAGGAGCGCATGTGGAAGTGCATCGACCAGGGCGCCTGCGTCGCGTCGAGGTAGAAGCCCGCCCCTTGGCCGAAGTCATAGCCCTCCGCATCCGGCACGCCTTCGCCGCGGGGCGAGGTGTCCGGCGCGATGAAGATTACGCGGTGCTCGGCGCAGGCGGCGCGGAACTCGCCCTTTTCGGTGACATTGGCGTGGGTGCAGGTGAGGCCGGAAAGATACCAGAGCACCGGCAGCCGCTCGCCGGGGGCGTGCGCGGGCACGAACACGGAGAAGGTCATCGGCGTGCCCGTTGCGGCGGAGGCGTGGCGATACACGCCCTGGGTGCCGCCGTGCGAGGTGCTGGTGGAGACGGTTTCGAGAGCCATGGTGCGCCTTTCGATCACGCGATGCGGTGCGACGCGCAGAGCTTGTTGCCGGCCGGGTCGCGCAGATAGGCGAGGTAGAGAGTCCGGCCCGCGGTCCCGTGGCGGATGCCGGGCGGGTTCTCGATGGCGGTGCCGCCGTTCGCGAGGCCGGCCGCGTGCCAGGCGTCCGCTGCCTCGGGCGACGCGGCGGCGAAGCCGATCGTGCTGCCGTTGGCCGGGCTGGCGGGCTCGCCATTGATCGGCCGCGTCACCAGGAAGCGGCCGCCGCCATGCATATAGACGACGCGCCCCCATTCATCGACCACGCCGGCCGGGATGCCGAGGGCGCCGAGGGCGGCGTCGTAGAACGCCTTGGACGCCGCGATGTCGTCGGCGCCCACCATGACGTGGCTGAACATCAGTACACCACCACGCTGCGGATGCTCTCGCCGGCGTGCATCAGGTCGAAGCCCTTGTTGATCTCCTCCAGCGTCAGCACGTGGGTGATCATCGGGTCGATCGCGATCTTGCCGTCCATGTACCAATCGACGATCTTCGGAACGTCGGTGCGGCCCTTGGCGCCGCCGAACGCGGTGCCGCGCCAGTTGCGGCCGGTCACCAGCTGGAACGGACGGGTGCTGATTTCCTTGCCGGCTTCCGCCACGCCGATGATGATCGAGGTACCCCAGCCGCGGTGGCACGCCTCCAGCGCAGTGCGCATCACCTCGGTGTTGCCGGTGCAGTCGAAGGTATAGTCCGCACCGCCGTCGGTGAGCGCCAGGATCTCGGCGATCACGTCCTCGCGGCTCTTGCCGCGGCTGTTGATGAAGTCGGTCATGCCGAAGCGGCGGCCCCATTCCTCACGGTCCGGGTTGATGTCGACGCCGATGATCTTGTTGGCGCCGGCGAGCTTGGCACCCTGGAGCACGTTGAGGCCGATGCCGCCCAGGCCGAAGACGACGATGTTGTCGCCGACCTGCACCTTGGCGGTGTTGACCACCGCGCCCACACCCGTGGTGACGCCGCAGCCGATGTAGCAGCTCGTCTGGAAGGGCGCGTCCTCGCGGATCTTCGCGACCGCGATCTCGGGCAGCACGGTGAAGTTCGAGAAGGTCGAGCAGCCCATGTAGTGGAAGATCGGCTGGCCCTTGTAGGAGAAGCGCGTGGTGCCGTCCGGCATCAGCCCCTTGCCCTGGGTCGCGCGGATCGCGGTGCACAGGTTGGTTTTGCCCGACAGGCACGACTTACACTGGCGGCATTCGGGCGTGTAGAGCGGGATGACGTGGTCACCCGGCTTCACGCTGGTGACGCCGGCGCCGACCTCGCGCACGATGCCCGCGCCTTCATGGCCGAGCACGGACGGGAAGATGCCCTCGGAGTCGAAGCCGTCGAGGGTGTAGGCGTCGGTGTGGCAGATGCCGGTCGCCATGATCTCGACCAGCACTTCGCCGGGCTTCGGACCTTCGAGATCGAGCTCGACGATCTCCAGCGGCTTCTTCGCTTCGAAAGCGACGGCGGCGCGTGTCTTCATGGGGGTTTTCTCGCGATTGGAAACGGGGGATGGAGCGGGGATAGCGAAACCGCAGGACGGCGCAACCGGTCCGGGCTGCGGAACTGCCGGGGACACCCTATCTAGACGGGCACGCGGCATTGGCTGGCGCGTTGGGAAGGACATGGACACGGTACGCCAGACGATCGCGAAGCAGGTGCGGGCGCTGACAGGCGCGGGGGACGGGGCGATCGACCTCAGCCGCCCGCCCGGGGACGACGGGCTGTTCGGGCCTGCTTCCGTGTGCTGGCGCGTCCACGGTGACTTCACCTCGATGATGATCGGGGGAACGGCCGCGCTGATGTTGCAGATGCTCCACCCGCTGGCGCTGGCCGGCGTGTGGGATCATTCGAACTTCCAGCGCGACATGCTGGGACGGCTGAAGCGGACGGCGCAGTTCATCGCCGGCACCACCTATGGCGCGACCGCCGAGGCGGAGCGGCTGATCGGCCGGGTCCGGGCGATCCATGATCGGGTGCACGGCACGCTGCCGGACGGAACGCCCTATGACGCCAACGATCCCGAACTGCTGACCTGGATCCATGTCGCGGAGGTGCGGATGTTCCTGTCCGGATACCTGCGCTACCGCGCTCCGCTGTCGGCCGCCGAGCAGGACCGGTATTTCGCCGAATATGCCGAGGTCGCGCGGCGGCTGGGGGCCGAGGACGTGCCGACGAGCCGGCGCGAGATCGATGCCTATCTGATGGACGTACGGCCGCAGCTGCGCTTCGACGAGCGCACGCACACGGTGCTGCAGGCGCTTCTGTCACAGCCGGCGCCGAACCTGGCGATGCGGCCGTTCGGCGACCTCACCATGCGGGCGGCGATCGACCTGCTGCCGCCCTGGGCACGCGCGATGCTCCAGCTGCGCGAGCGGCCCGCCGAGGGGCCGCTGGTGCGGGCAGGCGCGCGCGGCGTGGGGGTGATGCTGCGCTGGGCGCTCAACGGCCGCAACGCGGAGGCGCAGGCGCGGCGGGGGTGAGGGGGGGGCTCGCTTCCCCAACTCCCACCGTATCCCTGCGGAGGCAGGGATACAGGGCCAGGCAGAACAACGATCGGTGGCGTCGGAACCCTGGGCTCCCGCCTTCGCGGGAGCACAAGTTGGAGGGGCCTTACGGCAGCGCCGCGCGCAGTTCCTCGACCCACGGCTTCGCCACGCCATCGGATGGCGCGCGCCAGTCGCCGCGCGGGCTGAGCGCACCGCCGCCGGACACCTTCGGGCCGTTGGGGATCGCCGAGCGCTTGAACTGGCTGGTCTGGAAGAACCGCCACAGGAAGGATTCGAGCCAGCGGGCGATCGTCTCCAGGTCGTAGGCATTGCGCTTGGCCTGCGGGAAGTCGATCGGCCAAGCGCCGCCTTCGCTGTCGTTCCACGCGTGCCAGGCGAGGAACGCGACCTTGGAGGGGGACAGCCCCTGCCGCACGATGTGGTGCAGGAAGAAGTCGTGCAGCTCGTAGGGGCCGACCTTGCTTTCGGTGCTCTGCAGCTGGCCATCGTCGCCGGCCGGCACGAGCTCTGGCGAGATCTCGGTGGCAAGAATGGCGTCGAGCACTTCGTTGGTGGGTGCATCGAACTGGTCGGTCTGGATCGCCCAGCGGATGAGATACTGGATCAGCGTCTTGGGCACGCCGGCGTTGACCGCATAATGGCTCATCTGGTCGCCGACGCCATAGGTGCACCAGCCGAGCGCCAACTCCGACAGGTCGCCGGTGCCGAGCACGAAGCCCTCGCGCTGGTTGGCCAGGCGGAACAGATAGTCGGTGCGAAGCCCCGCCTGCACATTCTCGAATGCGATGTCGTAGACCGGCTCGCCGCGCCCGAAGGGGTGGTCCATGTCGGCGAGCATCTGGCGCGCGGCCGGGCGGATGTCGATCTCGTCGCCGGTGATGCCGAGCGCGTTCATCAGCGTCCAGGCGTTCGCCTTGGTGCCCTCGCTGGTCGCGAAGCCCGGCATGGTGAAGCCGAGGATGTCGGAGCGGGGCTTGTCGAGGCGATCGAACGCCTTGGCCGCGACGATCAGGGCGTGGGTGGAGTCGAGCCCTCCTGACACGCCGATGATGAGCCGCTTGGCACCGGTCGCGGTGATGCGCTTGTGCAGCGCCTCCACCTGGATGTTGAACGCCTCGTAGCAATCCTCGTCCAGCGAAACGGGGTTGCTGGGCACGAAGGGGAAGCGGCGGACCTGGCGCTTGAGGCCGACGTCGGCGAAGTCCGGCTGGTGCGCGAAGCCGATGCGGCGGAAGCGGGTCTCCGGGTGGCCTGAGGCGGCGGCGGCGTCGTTGAACGTGCCCATGCGCATCCGCTCCAGCCGGATGCGGCCGGCGTCGACATCGGCATAGATGGTCGCATCGGCACTTGCGAAGCGGTGCGAGGCGGCGAGCTGCTCGCCCAGTTCATAGACCAGACCCTGGCCGTCCCAGGACAGATCCGTCGTGCTCTCGCCTGGGCCTGCGGCGGAATAGACATAGGCGCCGACCGCGCGCGCGGACTGGGCGGCGCACAGCATCTCGCGATCGCGCGCCTTGCCGACGACGATGTTGGATGCGGAGAGATTGCACAGGATCAGCGCACCGGCGAGCGCGCCCGCGGTGGACGGCGGGGTGGGCGCCCAGAAATCCTCGCAGATTTCCGCATGGAAGACGAAGTCGGGCAGGTCCTCGGCCGCAAAGATCAGGTCGGTGCCGAACGGCGCGCGCTGGCCGGCGACGGTGATCTCCAGCCCGGTCAGGCCGGCGCCCTCGGCGAACCAGCGCTTCTCGTAATATTCACGATAGTTGGGAAGGAAGCTCTTGGGAACGACGCCCAGGATGCGGCCGCGAGAAACCGCGACCGCGCAATTGTAGAGCCGGCCGTTGCGGCGGAGCGCCGCGCCGACCAGCAGCACCGGGCGCAGGTCCGTGCTCGCCTCCACCACCTGCGCCAGTGCCGCTTCGGCCGCATCGCACAGCGCGTCCTGCAGGTGCAGGTCGTCGATGGCGTAGGACGAGAGGTTGAGCTCCGGAAAGACCAGCAGGTCGGCGGCGGCCTCATGACCTTGCCGGGCGAGCGCGATCGTCGCCTCGGCATTGGCGGCCGGGTCCCCGGCGGTGGCGAGCGGGGTGCAGGCACCGACGCGGATCAGGCCGTGGCGGTGGATCGAGTAGAAGCGGTGTTGCGTCATCATGCGAAGCGTAACGCGCGAGACCGCCAGAAGCTACGTCACCGGTTTTCGCGCGTTGCGGCTTCGCCTCGGATCATGCCTTGCCGGCGTAGATCATCCGGCCTTCGCCCAGCATCGCGAACACCTGCGGCAGGTCCTGCTCGCCGACCGCGAAGCAGCCCTGGCTGCGGCCGAGCATGCCGTGGGTCTTGAGCATGTCCGGGTTGGCGTACCAGGCGCCGTGGATCACGATCGCACGGTCGCGGGCGTTGTCGTTGGTCGGATCGAGGCCGATCACGCGCTGCGAGCGACCGTGCTTGCCGACATAATAGTCGGCGGTGACGAAAGCGCCTTCGCAGGTCGCGTTCGAGTTCGGCTGGTTGGAGAAGCGCTGGAGCTTGCCCGAGTGCGACGGGTCCGAGCCGCTGCCGTGCGAGACGAGCAGGCGCGTGACCCTTCCGCCCTCCAGGTCGATGAACTGGAAGCGATGCTCGCTGGACGGCGCGTCGAAATCGGCGATCGCGATGCGGTCACGACGGCGGATGGTGTCGCCATGCGCGTCGAGCGCCGCAATCGCGCGGTCGAACAGTTCGGGCTGCACGCCGCGGGGCGCGGAGACGCTGGCGGACTTCGGCTCGGCAAAAATGCGCTGGCGGACCGGGGTCGGCACGGCGCGGGGCGCGGGGCGATCGGTGCCACCCAGCGTGCTGCGCGTCACGGCGAAGGCGCCCAGCGCGGCGATCGAACCCAGCATTGCGCGGCGCGAGCGAACGGTGTCGTCAAACTGCATCCTGCCTCCAAGAGAAGATGGTGAGGACAGCGGCCCCTCAAGGCCGTCGTGCGCTCTCAAGTATCTAATTTGGTGCCATTTTATGCAAGTTCAACCGCCCCGGGGATTGCCCGGGCCGTCGCGTTCGGAACCCTTTGCGGCTCAGTCGGCCGGGGTCAGGACCCGCGCGATGGTCGCCTTCAGCTGGTCGCCGGTGAAGGGCTTGGTGAGGACCGGGAGGGGAACGCTGCCGTCCTCGACATCGGCGAAACCGGTCACGAGGATCGCAGGCAGGCCGGGACGCCGCTCGCTCGCCACCCGGTAGAGATCGAGGCCGGAGATGTCCGGCATGGCATAGTCGGTGACGAGCAGATCGATTGCGGTGTCGCTCTCGAGCGCGTGCAACGCCGCCTGGGCGCCGTCCGCCTCGATCACCTGGTGCCCGGCACCGGTCAGATGCGCGACGAGCACGGCCCGGACTTCGGCGTCGTCCTCCACCGCCAGCACCCGCAGCGAGGGCGTTTCCGCCGCCTGCGCGGCAACGGCCGCGGCAGCCTCGACCGGCTCCAGACGCGGGAACCACAGGGTCACGGTCGTACCTTCGCCGACGCGGCTGTCGATCGTGACGGTGCCGCCGGACGCTTCCGCCATGGCGCGGACCATCGGCAGGCCCAGGCCCGTGCCTTCGCCATGCGGCTTGGTGGTGAAGAAGGGTTCGAACACGCGGTCGCGCAGGTGCTCGGGAATGCCGGCACCATTGTCGCGCACCGCGATGCGGATGCAGTCGCCTGCATGCGCCAGCTCCGGCGGCGCGGGGGCGCGGGCGCTGGAGATGACGATCTCCCCGCCGTTGGCCATGGCATCGCGCGCGTTGATGCACAGGTTGACGATGGCGAGCTCGAACTGGCCGGGATCGGCGTGGATCGCGCCGTCCGCCTGGAGGTCGAGCGTCAGGGAGACGCGACCGGCCATGGTGCGGGCGACGAGTTCCTCCAGATCGCGGATCGCCTCGTCCGGGCGGAAGGTCTCGGCGGCAAGGTCGCGCTGGCGGCTGAAGCTCAGGAGGCGGCGCGTGATCGCCGAGCCGCGGCCGGCTGCCGAGCGGGCGTTGGCGAGGAAGCGGGTGAGCCGATCCGGCTTGTCCAGCGAGCGTTCGGCGAGTTCGAGGTTGCCGAGAATGGCAGCGAGCAGGTTGTTGAAATCATGTGCGATGCCGCCTGCAAGCGTCCCGAGCGCCTGGAGCTTTTCGGCCTGGTGGAGCCGGCGGGCGGCGAGGCGGCGGTCGGTCTCGTCCGACTCGATCTTGAGCAGGTGGCGGTCGCTGTCGCTGGCGCCGAAGGGGATCCGGCGGACCCGGGTCCAGCGCTCGTCCTCATCTTCGCCCCCGCTCTGCAGATCCTCTTCGGAATAACTGCCGCTGGCGAGCGCCGCCTCATCCTTGTCGCGCACGTCGCTCGCGGTCGCGTTCTCGACGCGGTCGTGATTGCCGCGGATCAGGCGATGGTGGCGATCGAGCACCGAGATCTGGTCGGCTGACGCCTGCATCAGGCCGAGGAAGGCGGATTGTTCGAAGCGGAGCGCGGCGCGCAGCTTCTGCCGCTCGGCGGCGGCGGCGACCATCGCCCGCAGCGCCTCCGGCTCCCACGGCTTGGCGGCATAGCCGCTGATGGCACCTTCGTTGACGGCGGAGACGACCGCCGACAGGTCCGCATAGCCGGTCAGCAGGATCGCGTCGGCGTCGCTATAGGGGCGCGCGCGGGCGAGGAACACGTTGCCCGGCATCTCCGGCATCCGCTGGTCGGAGATGATCACCGCCAGGTCCGGGTTCGCCTTGACGATCTCGAGCGCCGCCACGGGGGAGGTGGAGGAGAGCAGCCGGTAGCGGTCCTCCAGCAGGTCTTCCAGCGCGACGAGGATCTCCTGCTCGTCGTCGACGACCAGAACCTTGGGCAATTCGGAATCGTTGAAATCGGTCATTGTCGATGCAGAGGTACCGCCAAGAGGAAGCGGGCGCCACCTTCGTCGCCCGATTCGATCGTGATCTCGCCACCGTGTGACCGAACGACGCCATAGGCGATCGCCAGGCCCAGCCCCGTGCCGGAGCCCACGTCCTTGGTGGTGAAGAAGGGTTCGAACACCCGCTCGCGGACCTCGGGTGGGATGCCGGGGCCGTTGTCGGTGATCGCGATGAAGAACCGATCGTCGCGGGTCGAGGTCTCGATGACGATGCGGCCGGTGGCGGGATCGACCGCGTCGACCGCGTTCGAGATGATGTTCATGACCACCTGGTTGACCAGCGCCGGCGAGCTTTCGAGGGTGCGGACAGGGCCGTAGCGCCGCTCGATCGTGACGGTCGCGGGGATCTTCGGCTGGAGCAGCGTCAGCACCGAGTCGATCGCCTCCGGAATGTCGACGAGCGACCATTCGCCATCATCGAGACGCGAGAAGCGGCGCAGTTTCACCACCAGGTCCTGGATGCGCACCAGCCCGGTGCGGATCGAACCCAGGCGTTCCGCAGCCTTGGCGAGCCGCTTGGTGCGGGTGTCGTCCTCGGCCGTCGTTGCGTCCTGCACCGCCCGCTCCACGGTGGCGTGGTGGGCGAGGATGAAGGCGAGCGGGTTGTTGATCTCGTGCGCGATGCCGGCGACGAGCTCACCCAGCGACGCCATCTTGGCGGACTGGACCAGCTGCGCCTGCGTCTCGCGCAGCTGCGCGTTCGCCGCCTCCAGCTCGCGGTTGGCGGCGGCGAGGGCGTCGCTCGCCTCCGCCTGGGCGCGCGCATGGGCAAGCGCGAGCTCGCGTTCCCGCTCGCGGGCGGCGCCCGCCGCCTCGTCGTCGCGGGCGAGCTTGCGGCGGAGGATCGATCGCACCCGCACGAGCAGCATGTCGCGCTCGTCCCGGCTGGGCAGCACGTCGTCGGCACCGGCGCCGAGGCCGGCAAGCGTCTGTGCGGGGTCGGCGACCTCGGACAGCGCGGCGATCTCGAACCCGGCGCTGTCCGCCTGCCGCTGGCGATCGAGTGCGCGGACCCAGGCGAACGGGTCCTCGCCTTCGGGGGCCGGGCCGACGAGAACGCCGTCGAACTCCTCCTGCGCGACCGCGGAGAGCATCGCCTGCTCGTCTCCGGCGACGCTGACCGCATGACCGTCGCCCGTCAGCAGCCCGCGCAGCCAGTCTCGGTAGATCGGGTCCGCCACTGCGACCAGCAGCCGTGCCTGGCGGAAGCCGCCCGCCGTGCCATTGCCCGGCACGGAGCGTCGCTGGCGCAACAGCGACCGCATGCGCGATACCAGAAGCTGCGGGCCGCTCGCCTTGGGCACATAGGCGTTGGCGCCGCTGTCGAGCCCCTGGCGCTCCACCTCGCTCGCCTCGTCGCTGGTGAGCATGATGATCGGCAGCGTGCGGGTGTGCCCGGTCTGGCGCAGGATCCGCACCAGCTCGTCCCCGTTCATGCCGGGCAGCCGATAATCGACCACCAGCAGATCGGGCAGCGCCTCGTTGAGGCTGACCAGTGCGTCCTCGGCCGTGCGGGTCCGGTCGACGGTGAAGCCGAAGCCCTCCAGCGTCCGCCGGAAGACCAGCGCCTGGGTGTCCGAATCCTCGACCAGCAACAGGTGCGGCGACGCGTCTTCGCTCACTGCACGACCTCGCGCGCCAGGATCCGCTTCACATGGGGACCGATCAGATCGAGCGGCAACGCCAGTGCGCCCTGGCGCACCGCGGCGGCCGGCATGCCGTTCACGACCGCCGTGCTCTCATGCTCCGCGATCGCGGCACCCCCGGCGTCGACCAGCTGGCGGACGCCCGCAGCCCCGTCCTCTCCCATGCCGGTCAGGACGACGGCGAGCGCGGCACCGTCGAGCGCAGCCGCGGCGCTGGTGAACAACACGGTCGCGGCCGGCCGCTGGCCGGCAACCGGGCTGGCTTCGGACAGCCCCAGCTTGCCCGAAGGCATCAGGGTCAGGTGCCGGTCGCCCGGCGCCACATAGATGGTACCCGGTTGGGGCAGGACGGTGGCGCGGGCGAGTTCGACCCGCTGCGGCACGACGCTGTCCAGCCAGCTGGCGAACCCGTCCATGAAGGCGCCGCCCATGTGCTGGACGAGCAGCACCGGCAGCGACAGGTCGGCGGGAAGGCTGTTGAACAGCTTGGCCAGCGCCTGAGGGCCGCCGGTGGAGGCGGCGCACAACAGCATTCGGGGCGCGATGCGCGGCCGCCCGGCGGTCGGCGTGCCGGCAAGCGGCGTGCGCATGCGCCGGCGGACCACGGCCACCTGGCTCATGATGACGAGCTGGGTGCGGATCTCGGCGGCGATGGTGCGGTATTCGGGATCGGCGATGCCGACCGGCTTCTCCACGGCGGCAAGTGCGCCGGCACGCAGCGCATCCATGGTGGGATTGAGCTGGGTGCGATCGAAGCTGGCGGAGATGACGACGATCGGCGTCGGTTGATCGGCCATGATCTGGCGCGTCGCCTCGAGCCCGTCCATGCCGGGGAGGCGAATGTCCATCGAGATCACGTCGGGGCGGATCGCCGCCAGTTGCGCCAGCGCCTCCTCGGCACTCGCGACGGCGGCCACCACCTCAAGCCGGGGGTCGCCCGCGATGATGTGCGTGAGCAGGGTGCGAACGACGAGCGAGTCCTCGACGATCATGACGCGGATCGGGCGCGTTGCCATGGCTCAGACCAGCTGCTGTACGACGGAGATCAGCGTCCCCTGGTCGAACTCCTGCTTCGTCACATAGGCATTCGCACCCAGCTGGAGTCCACGCTCGATATCGTCCGGGCTGTTGCGCGATGTCATCATGACGACGGGAAGCGCTTGCAGGGCCGGATCGTTCCGTATTGCCGTCAGCAATCCGAAACCGTCCATGCGCGGCATTTCGACGTCTGCCACCACGAGGTCGATCGGCTCGATCCCGGCGCGCAGCTGCTCCAGCCCGGCAAGGCCGTCGACCGCGATCAGGACGCGGTAGCCCTGCGCCTCCAGGATGCTCTTTTCGAGGGTGCGGGTGGTGATCGAGTCGTCGACGACGAGGACCGTGCGCTGCACCGGCCGGGTCGCAGGCGCGATGCGCGGACGGCGGCGGGGGCCGGACGCGTCGGCGGCGAGCAGCGCCTCCGGCTCCAGCACGAGCGCGATGCCGTCCTCCAGCAGCACCGTGCCCCAGATCAGCGGCACGTCGGCGGCAACCGCCGTCGGATCGCCCACCACCAGCGAGCGGACGTCGTCGAGTGCATCCACCAGCAGCACGCGCCGCTGGTCCGATCCTTCGATCACCACCGCAGGCCGGGCGCCGTCGGGCGCTTCGGACGCCGGCAGGCCGAGGAGGTCGGCCAGCTCTGCGACGGGCACCGCCTCCTCCTCCAGCATCAGCACCGCACCCCCCTCGGTACGGTCGAACGCGTCCGGGGTGAGGCGCAGCACGCGATCGACACTGGCCGCGGGAAGGGCATGCCGGCCACCGCCGGCCTCCACCAGCAACAACGCCTGGCGGGCGAGGGCGAGCGGCACCGACAAGCGGATCTCGGTACCCATCGGACGGCCAGGCAGGATGCGGACGCGGCCGTGCAGCCGGCGCACGGTCTCTGCCACGACGGAAAGGCCGATGCCGCGGCCCGAAACCTCGTCCACCGTCCGGCTGGTCGAAAAGCCCTGCTCGAACAGCAGCGCGTAAAGGGCGCGGCGGGATGGGGTGGGCGCGCCGGCGGCGATCAGTCCCGCCTCCCGCGCGCGCGCCTCGATCGCCTTCGGGTCGAGCCCGGCGCCATCGTCGCGGATCACGATGTTGAGGCGGCCGCGATCGGTGGTGGGGAGGACGCTGATCGTGCCACCCTCCGGCTTGCCAGCCCGGGCGCGCACCGCCGGCGGTTCGATCCCGTGGCTGACCGCGTTGCGCAGCAGGTGGAGCAACGGCTCACGCAGCGCCTGGAGCACGCGGCGATCCGCCTCCGCCTCGATCGGCTCCATGGTAAGCTCGGCGAACTTGCCCTGGCTGGTGGCAAGGTCACGGACCATCCGCTCATGCCCCTCGAAGAGGGTGGCCACCGGCAGCAGCAGGATGCGTTCCGCGTCCCGCTCGATGTTGGCGGCGGCGCGGTCCAGCGCCCAGCGCTGGCGGCCGACTTCGCGGCGCAGTCGTTCCGTGCTGCCGACCAGGCGGGCGATCCGGCGGGCAAGCTCGCCGTCCTGCGTGGCAGGCATGTCGGCCAGCTCGGCCCCGAGCACCTCGACCATCTCCAGGATCCGGTCCTGCTCGGAGATGTGGTTGGCAAGGTCGTGGACCGAGCGTGCGAGCCGCTCGACGTGGCGGCCGGCGACGTGCACGCGATCCGTCGGTGTCGAGGATGCCGCGGCGGTCGCCTCCGGCGCGTCCTCTTGCTTGGTGTCGCTGCGGGCGCCGTCCTCGATCGCGTCGGCCAGGGTGCGCAGCTCGGCCAAGGTCGCGGTATCGAGCGCGCGTTCCCCGCGCTCTGCGGCGAGCAGGATGGTCTCGGCGGCATGGGCAGCCGCTTCGGTCGCCGGCAGGTCGACCGCACGCGCCGCCCCCTTCAGGCTGTGGGTGCGGCGGCTGAACTCGCGCAGATCGACGGGGCGACCGGCGGCGGCATCCGCAAGCGCCTCGCGGATGCCGGCCATGTGCTCGGCAAGCTCGGCGGCGAAGGCCGCGAGCAGTTCTGCGCGGAGTTCGTCCACCCGTCCGTCCTCAGACGCGATAGCGTTCGGTCAGGCCCACCAGCGTTCGCGACAGCTGGGTGAGGTCGCCCGCCGCCTGGTCGAGCTGGCGGGTGCTGGCCGCGGTCTGCTGGCTTGCCTGGCGGATGTTCTGCAGCGCGATGGTCACCTGCTCGATGCCGATCTGCTGCTGGTTGGTGGAAGCGACGATCTGCTGGAAGGTGTGGACGTTCTCCTGCACGCGTGTCGCCAGCTCGTTGATCGCCGACTGGCTGGCGTCGGTGCGCTCCTTGCCCGATGCAACGCGCTTCACGGCTTCCTCCGTCAGCATCACCGAGGCGTTGATGCCGCGCTGGATGTCGCCCAGGATCGAGCGAACGTTGCGGGTGGCGGACTTCGCCTGGTCGGCCAGCGTCTTCATCTCCGACGCGACGATCGCGAAGCTGCGGCCCTGCTCGCCGGCCGCCGCCGCCTCGATCGAGGCGTTGAGGGCGAGGAGGTGGGAGCGTTCGGACACGTCGTTCACGGTCGCGATGATGTCGCCGATGGTCTGCGTCTTTTCCGACAGCGCGACGATGTTGCCGGCGACCGCCTCCGCCTGTTCGCGGATCGCGTCCATCGCGCGGGCGGTGTCGTGAACGGCGGTGCGGCCGGTGTCGCTGGTCTGGGCGGTCGCCTGCGCCGCGGCGATCACTTCCTGTGCTCGCAACGTGATCTGGGCGCCCGAATGGGTGATCTCGTCGACGGTAGCGGCGGTTTCCTGCACGGCGGCGAGCTGTTCCTCGACCGAGGCGGCCTGCTCCTGGGTGGAAGCGCGGATCTCGGTGGCGGCGGCGTTCAGGTCCTCGGTGGCGGCGCGGCTCTGACGGGCGATCTCGCGGAGGCCCACCACCATCGTGTTGAGGGTGGCACCCAGCTGGCCGAGTTCGTCGCTGCCGGTGATGCGCGTCTCGCCCGACAGGTCGCCTTCGCCGATGCGGCCGGCGAAACTCATGAAGTCGCTCAGCGGCCCGGTGATCGAGCGACGGATCGTGAAGGCGACCACGACGCTGACCGCGATCGCGATCAGCAGCCCGATCAGGATCGACGTGCGCGTGCTTTCATAGACGTCCTGGGTCGCGCGCCGCCCGACCTCGATCGTGTTGCTGACGATCGTGCGGACCTGGCCGAGGCTCTGCGCGAGCGCGGCATGGTGGCGATCAATCTCTTCGCCCGCCTCGATCGCACCCTCGATATTGCCGTTCTCCAGCATCTCCAGCTGGCGTGCGCTCGCGGGGCGCAGGCGATCGAACGACGCCTGCACCGCCTGCGCGCCCTCGGACAGCTGGCGCCATTGTTCGATGCGGCCCTGGTTGACCGCGGTCTCGCGGTTCTTCTCCGCGGTTGCGGTCAGCTTCGCGAGCGCGGCTGCCGTTTCGTTGGCGCGCGACTGCCAGTCGGTGATGTCACCCGGAATGCCGCGGCCGCTGCGCATCGCGTGCATCACCGCCATCAGCCGCGCCTCGCGCATCCGTGCCTCGGCACGGGCGATGGAGTCGACATCGAGAATCGCGGCATAATCGCGCTGGACGATCCGATCGACGTTCGAGCGGACCACGCCCACCTGCTGGAGCGAGTAGAGGCCCAACGCGACCAGAATGGCCGTGATGATGCCGAACCCGGCAACGATCCGAGTGGAAACCGACAAGGCTTTATCCTTCCTGCAGGGGACGGGCGAGGAGCCGCTGGATCAGCAGCGCAGTGTTCACGACGGCCAGACGCTGGCCACCGTCCGCTTCGACGAAGCGCGTCAATGCCTCGCCGCCCGTGGCGCCGGGATCGACGACGGCGGCGGCGGCGGTGATGGCGGAGACCTGGAGGGCGATGCGCGGCGCCGCATGGCGCAGCACCAGCATCGCGCGGCCGGGCTCCTCGGGGGCGGCCAGGCGGAACGCCACGGCCGGATCGAAGAGGTTGAGGACGGCGCCCCGCCACGCGATCAGCCCCACCAGGGCGGCAGGCGCGCCCGGAACCGCGGTGACGCGCGGGATCGCCGCCACCTCGAAGAGGTCCGCGAGCGGGGTCGCATAGGTTTCCTCGCCCAGGGTCCAGGTGAGGACGCGGATGCGGCTGCGCTGGTCGGCTGCCTCGGGCGGGGCGAGCGCGCGCTGGCGCTCCGCGAGCACGGCTGCGACGGCCTCTGCATCGAGGAAGGGCGCTGCGACCCGGACGTCTCCCGGCATGCTCATGCGGCGCCCCCGAGGGTGGCGCGGACGGCGGCGACGAGGCTACCTGCGGTCATGCCGTCGCCCTCCGGCAACTCGGCGTCGTTCGCCATCCCGGCGGCTGCGCGCGCGGCATTGCGGAGCGCGCGGTTGCCCTCGGCGTCGCGCCCATGCGCCAGGAGATGTCGGCCAAGCAGATAATGCGCCATCGCGAACCCGTTATCGAGATATAGCGCGCTGCGAAATCCCCGCTCTGCACGAACCCCGTCTCCAAGCGCGAGGGCGCCGAGCGCTGCGAGGTAGTGGGCGACCGGGTCGCGCGGCGTGGCGAGCGCCTCCTGCTCCGCCAGTTCGAGTGCCTGGCTCGCGTCGCCGCGGGACAGCGCGGTGCGCACTTCTCCGGCGGCGGCGGGCTTTGGCGCTGGCGGTGCGGGCGGGGGCGCGGCAGGCGGTGGAGCCGGGGTTGCGGCGGGCGCGGCCCTGGGCGGGGCGGCCGGCCTGGACGGCGCGACGCGCGGCGGGGCAGGGGATGCCGGCGGAGAGGGCGGCGGTGCGGGCGCAGCGACGGGGAGCTCCGCAGGCGCGTCGAGCCGCGCATATGCAAGGACACCATCGACCAGCACCGGACGTGCGACGTCCGCGAACTCCGGGTTCGGCTCGGCATGGCCGATGAACAGCAGCCCGGTGGGCGCGAGCCGGCGCACCAGCGCGCCGACCAGCTGCTTGGCGACGTCGCTGCGGAAATAGATCAGGACGTTGCGGCACAGGATGATGTCGAACTCGCTGAACTGCAGCGGCGCGTCATCGTCCAGCAGCGCCATCATGTTGGCGTGTTCGAAGCGGGCGAGACCGCGATAGCGCGCCTTCAGCCGCCAGCGGTCGCCTTCGCGATCGAACAGCCGCTCGCGTTCCGCCTCTCCCAGGGTACGCAATGCCCACGACGTGTAGCGCGCCTCGCGCGCGGCGGCGATCGCGGCATCGTCGATGTCGGTGCCGGTGATGCCGATCTTCCAGTCGGAGACTGCGTCTCCAAGCAGGTCGCGCAGCAGGATCGATACCGAGTGGGCCTCTGCCCCGGTCGAGCAGCCGACGCTCCACACGCGCAGCTGGCGCTTCGCCCGCCGTTCCCGCAGCAGCTTCGGCAGCACGCAGCGGCGCAGCACGTCGAACTGTTCGGCGAAGCGGAAGAAGAAGGTCTCGTTGATCGTGATCGCGCTTTCGAGCGCGCGCCATTCCGCGGCCGCCGCGATCGGGTCCGCCAGCCGGGCGGCATAGTCCGCCAGCGCGTCGATGCCGTTCGCGGCCATGCGGCGCGCGATGTGCTCGAACAGCTGGTCGTCCTTGTCGACGTAGTAATGGTGGCCGGTGCGCTCGACGATCCGCGCCTTGATGCCGGCAAAGGCGGGATCGTCGACCGGCGCAGACGGCAGCGCGTGGCGCTGCGCGGCCAGGCTCACCCGATCGCCCAATCGGCGGCGCGCGCCTCCGCCTGCGCTGCTAGGGCCGCCAGCCGCTCGCGTTCCGCTTCGCTGAGCAGCCGGGCGAGCGACAACAGGTGTGCGGGGCCGTCGGGCAGCGTCACCTCGGCCAGGATCGCGCCATTGTGGCTCGCCTCGGCCTCCACCGGGCGGATGGCGTCGGCATCGGGGGTGACCATGTCCTCGACGCGATCGACCAGCAGGCACGGCATGGTGGCAGCAGGCCCGTGCGGCCGGATCAGATGGGAGAACAGGTCCAAGGTGCCCAAGGCAATGCCGCCGTCGAACAGAAGTGCGGGTGCCAGGACGGGCAGCGTCTCGCCCCGGACGTCGACGAAGCCGGCGAGGGGGCGGGGCAGGGTCGGCGGCCGCGCGATCGGAAGCAGCGGCAGCACCTCGCGCACGTCCCGCGCCGGGAGCGCGAGCCGGTGGTCACCGGCACGAAACAGCAGCAGCGGATCGGGGGCACGATTGGGCATCGCGGGCTTCTATAACGCGGGCTTTCCGGCCCGTCTCCCCGCCACGCGCGTCTTTCGGGGGAGGTGCCCGCTTCCTATCTGGAACGACATGGCCGCCCAGCTAGACCTGTTCGGAACCCCGCTGCTGCCGGGCCTCTCCTATGGCGAAGAGGTGCTCGATGCGCCTGAGGAGGCAGCGCTCGTGGCGGCGATCGACGCGTGCGAGCTGACGCCGTTCCGCTTCCAGGGGTGGACGGGCAAGCGGCTGACCACGTCGTTCGGCTGGAGCTATGACTTCGATCGGGGACGGATCGCGCCGGGGGTGGAGATCCCGGCGTTCCGGGGGCCTTTGCGGGAGCGCGCGGCGGCGTTCGCGGGGATGCCGGCGGCCGAGCTCGAGCAGGCGCTGCTCATCCGCTACGACCCGGGGGCGGGGATCGGCTGGCACCGCGACCGGCCGATGTTCGAGCATGTCGTGGGCATTTCGCTGGGAGAGCCGGCCGTCCTGCGCCTGCGGCGGCGCACCGACACCGGCTTCGAGCGCCGCAGCCTGACGCTTGCACCGCGATCGATCTACCATCTTTCCGGCGAGGCGCGGCACGCGTGGGAGCACGGCATCGCGGCGATGGAGCGCACGCGCTGGTCGGTCACCTTCCGCAGCCTGTCGGCCCTGGGCCGGCGCGCGGCGGCGCTGGCCCAGGGTTGAAGGATCACTCGGCGGTCGCGTCCTTGGGCTTGCGGCCACGGCGCTTCGGGGCGGCAGGCGCCTCTGCGGCGGTCGCATCGTCGCCACCGGTGCGCGGCTTGCGGCCGAGCCCGATGCGCTTGGCCATGTCGCGGCGGCTCTGCGAATAATTCTCCGCGACCATCGGATAGTCGGACTTCAGATTGTAGCGCTCGCGATACTGTTCCGGGGTCAGTCCGTGCCCTGCCAGATGGCGGCGCAGGGTCTTGTACGGCTTGCCGTCGATCATCGAAATGATGTGGTCCTTCGACGCGAGCGACTTCCGCACCGAGACGGCGGGCGTGTAATCTTCCGTCGGGGCCGTCTCGACCGGTTCCGAAGATGCGCCGCCGCTCAGCCCAACCACGGTCGCGTGCATCGTCTGCAGGAAGGTCGGCACATCTTCGGCCGACACGCGGTTGTTCGCATTGTTGAGCCAGGCGATGGTGAGCTCGGTTGCGAGTTCCACCGCATTCAACTCGGAAACGTCTTCGGCCATCTTCATTCCTCCGTTCATCGGCGCGCACTTGGGACTTTCCGTGCAGCGCGTCAACTTTCCAGGGTGTTGCCAGCCACACCTTGCGGCTTCGGAGCCAAAGTACCGGATCAGCATCGCGTGTGTGCCGAGTCGGGCGAAGCACCTCCGGATCCATACAAAGCAAGGATTTATTCGTGATTAACAGTGGCGAGTCGCACTTCCTCCGCGAAACGTAAGTTACCGTATTGGGTAATAGAGGGCGGCCAAGCATCCGAACGGACGTGCATGGCCGATAAAGTCACTTTGAGCCTCGGTAGTGAGGCTGCTGCTTGCCCGGTTGCTAGGGTCAGGACTCGTTGATTACAGCCAGAAGATGACGGTGGCAGCGAGGGCGATGGCGGAGAAGAAGGCGGTCGGGCAGCGGTCGTAGCGGGTTGCGACGCGTCGCCAGTCCTTGAGGCGGCCGAACATGATCTCGATGCGGCTGCGGCGTCGATAGCGGCGCTTGTCGTACCTGACCGGCTCGTTGCGGGACCGCCGCCCTGGGATGCAGGGTTGGATGCCCTTGGCCTGGAGCGCATCCCTGAACCAGTCGGCGTCGTAGCCGCGGTCACCTAGCAGCCACTGAGCCTTCGGCAGGTCGTCCAGCAACGCGGCCGCCCCGGTGTAATCGCTGACCTGCCCGGCGGTCATAAAGAAGCTCAAGGGGCGTCCGTTCGCATCGGCTACGGCATGGAGCTTGGTGTTCATGCCGCCCTTGGTGCGTCCGATCAGGCGGCCAAGGCCCCCCTTTATGGATGGCTCGCCCCTTATCTGAACCGTTGTTGCTTCACGACAGCGGGTCGTTTGCGGAAGGAGCGAAGGTCATGGACATTTCTGTGCTCGGGATCGATCTTGGCAAGAACAGCTGCAGCGTGGTTGGGCTGGACGCAATTGGCAAGGTTGTCGTCCGCCGACGAATGCGGCGCGAGACAGTCATCACCTACGCGGCGACCTTGCCGGCCTGCGTTGTGGCGATGGAGGCCTGCTGCGGTGCGCATCACATGGGACGTGCCTTGGCGCGACAAGGCCATGCGGTACGATTGATGTCGCCGGAATACGTCCGCCCTTACGTCAAGGCGCAGAAAAACGATGATCGTGATGCCGAGGCGATCGCCGAGGCGGCGACACGGCCGACTATGCGGTTTGTCGAGCTAAAGACCGAGGAGCAACTCGACATGCAGACGCTCCATCGTATCCGTGACCAGCTTGTCGGAGACCGCACCTCCCTGATGAACCAGATCAGGAGCCTCCTCCTCGAACGCGGTTACATCGTCCCACAGGGGCGTGCAAAGCTTGCCCTTCGGCTGGGTGAGATGCTGGATGGTGACGAACCGGTACTCGGCTCCCGCATTCACCGGCTGGTGAGCGACATGCGCCTGCGCTGGAGCGCGCTCGACGAACGGATCGCAGATCTCGATGCCGAGTTCACCGATGCGGCTCGGGCGGATGAACGGACACGGCGATTGCTGACCATTCCCGGCATCGGTGCGCTTAATGCCACTGCGCTGGTGGCAGCGATCGGGGATGCCCGGACCTTCGGGCGCGGGCGCGACCTTGCCGCATGGCTGGGCTTGGTGCCGCGGCAGGCAACGACCGGAGGCAAGCCGCGGTTGCTCGGTATCACCAAACGTGGGAGCCGTTACCTGCGCAAGAACCTGATCCAAGGTGCGCGTGCGTCCCTGCCGGTCATGAGCAAGAGCGATACGCGACTTGGCGCCTGGCTGCGCGGTCTCCTCTCACGTTCTCATCACAACACCGTCGTGGTGGCATTGGCCGCCAAGATGGCGCGTATCGTGTGGGCGCTGCTGCGACACGAGCGCACCTACGATCCGGTTGCACAAGCAGCCTGAACAAGCTCGGCCGGCGCGCCTTGCGCCAGCTAAATGATGTCTGCGGGAGGTGAGTGAAAGATGGCCTGACAGTCGACCGGTGTCCCGGAACCCTATGGCTAAAAATGGCACTCGATGCCGGCCCCTTTATGAGGACCAGGACGCGCGGATCTCCATCTTGGCCAACAACCTCGTGTTGGAAGGCCGGATACGTTTTCGCAGACTGCTCAGAACATCAGACACAAACCGCTTGCCGACGGGGCGAGCCATACGTTTTACCCGCAGGCTCGATGCCGTGCGGTGCGCCTTCAGGTAGGTGGCGTCGATCATAACCGTCTTCGGCTCGGCGCCTGCCGCCGCCAACCCTTCCATCATCCGCGTGAACACGCCTGCCTCACCCCAGCGCTTCCATCGGTTGTAGAGCGTCTTGTGTGGCCCATAGGCGCTGGGCGCATCTCGCCAGCGCAGCCCATTGCGGTTGACGAAGACGATGCCGCTCAGAACCCGTCGGTCATCCACCCGCGGCCGGCCGTGGCTCTTGGGAAAGAACGGCCGCAGCCGCTCAATCTGCTCATCCGTCAGCCAAAACAGGTCACTCATTCCGGTCTCCTCGCGGAGCCTGAATCAGATCGCGACGATCACATCAATGGGTCCTGACCCTAGCAACTGCAATGGTGGCAAGACATCGGGGACGTTGCGGATGCCGCGATAAAAATATTCGGATCAGCGCCTGGGGAAGCGAAGTCGACGTCCTTCGCATGCGGATTGCCGGGCGAGTTCGAGCAATTCGAGACCCGCGATGGCATCCTCCGGCTCGACGGGCGGAGCGCTGCCCTCGACGATGGCGGCCGCGGCCTGTTCATAGAAGCGCGGCCAAATCCCGGCAGCACTGCGCAGGCGACGCTCCCCGGCCTCGCCGTCGAAAAGCGTTCCCCAGGCGGATTCCGGCTCGACTCCATAGCCGGGGTCGGACGGGGTTCCGCCCGCGCGCAGCACCGGCTCCTGCGGATCGATGCCGTATTTCACGAAGCTGCCGAGCGTTCCGTGCAACGCAAAGCGGGGGCGGGGGGCCGCGACCAGAGAGGCGGCGCCCAGGATCACCCGGCGGCTTCCATAGTGGAGCGTCAGCTCGAAATAGTCGTCCACCTGCGCCGCCTCCCGCTGGATCGCGATGTCCGCCGACACCGCCTCCGGCACGCCGAACAGGCGGATCGCCTGGTCGATGAGGTGCGGGCCGAGGTCGGCCAACAATCCTGCGCCGGCGTGCGGGGTCTCGCGCCAGCCTTGCTTGATGGCGGGACGGAAACGGTCCCAGCGCAGTTCTGCGAGGTGCACCTCGCCGAGCGTGCCGTCGCGCAGCAGATGCTCGACCGTGCGGAAGTCCGTGTCCCAGCGCCGGTTGTGGAAGACGGTGAGCATCCGCGCGTGCGTCACGGCAAGCACGGCAAGTTCGCGCGCATCCTCGACGCTGAGGGCAAAGGGCTTGTCCACGACGACATGCTTGCCGGCCTCCAGCGCGGCGCGGGCGAGCGGCGCATGAGTGTCATTCGGCGTCGCCACCACCACCAGATCGATCGCAGGGTCCGCGAGCAGGGCGTCGACGGAGGCCACGGCACGAGCCTCCGGATACAGCGCTGCCACTTCCTGCGCACGCGACGTGACGACTGCGGCGAGGCGGAGGGCGGGGGTGGCGGCGATCAGCGGCGCATGAAACGCGCGCCCCGCAAGCCCGAAACCGATCAGCCCGACGTTCAGCATGGTGGATGTTCCTTTCGCGGCGATGCGTGTTGGTGCTCCTGGTCGGTGCCACTATCTTGGATTGAAGCGCAAGGAACGGAGTGTGTCGCGCTGCGGCATGAGGCAGGCGTGGGGCAGGAGGTCGCGATGACACAGCAGCATGTTGCACAAGACCCGCGCTGGGCCCGGATCGTTGCCCGCGACGCGGCCGCGGACGGGCAGTTCTGGTACTCGGTGGCGACGACGGGCGTGTACTGCCGGCCGTCCTGCCCCTCGCGCACCGCCAATCCTGAGAATGTGACGATCCACGCGACGCTCGCGGACGCGCGCCGGACGGGCGCTCGGGCCTGCCTGCGGTGCCGGCCCGATGCGGACGGCATGCGCACGGCCGGCCTCGACCAGATCGCAGCGGCGTGCCGCAGGATTGAGATGGCCGAGACCATGCCGACGCTTGAGGCACTCGCCGCCGCAGCCGAGATGAGCCCGAGCCACTTCCAGCGCCGCTTCAAGGCGGTGACGGGCGTCACGCCCCGCGCCTATGCCGCGGAGCACCGTGCCGGGCGGGTACGGGCGGCGCTGGAAGCGGGCGCCGGTGTCACCGAGGCGATCCACGCCGCCGGCTATGGTTCGAGCGGCCGCTTCTATGCCGAGGCGGACGCGGTGCTGGGGATGAAGCCCGGTGTTTATCGCCAGGGTGGCGCGGCCGAGACCCTGCGCTTCGCCGTCGCGCCGACGAGCCTCGGCCATCTGTTGGTCGCCGCGAGCGCCGCAGGAATCGCGGCGCTGCTCCTGGGCGACGATGCCGATGCGCTGGTGGCAGACCTTCGCCGTCGCTTCGCCAACGCGCAACTGGAGCCGGGCGGCGACGATTTTGCCGCGATGGTGTCGCAGGTGGTGGCGTTCGTGGAGGCTCCTGCCGCCACGCTGGATCTGCCGCTCGACATCCGCGGCACCGCTTTTCGACGGCGGGTGTGGGAGGAACTGCGCGCGATCCCGGCGGGGGCGACCGCGAGCTATTCGGAGATCGCGAAGCGGATCGGCGCACCCGAGGCGGTGCGCGCGGTCGCGGGTGCCTGTGCCGCCAACGCGCACGCGTTGGCGATCCCGTGCCATCGTGTGCTTCGCAGCGACGGCGCCCTGTCGGGCTATCGCTGGGGCACGGACCGCAAGCGCGTGCTGCTCGACCGCGAAGCCGCGGCGCGCGGGGATTGACCCGCCGACGCTGCCGGACGAGGGCGTGCGCGACACCCACGCGTGAGGAGAAGGCCGTGAAGAAAGTCGTGGTGGTGGTCGACACCCAGGCGGATTTCATGAACCCGGACGGCGCCCTGGCCGTTGCGGGCGCAGATGCCTTGGCGGCACCCATGGCCGAGTGGCTGGCCTCGCTTGCGCCCGAGGAGACCGCTGCGGTGCTCTTCACCTTCGATACCCACTTCGCCGACACCTATCCGGGCTTGCCCGAGGCGCAGCAGTTCCCGATCCACTGCGTGCGCGAGACGCCGGGCTGGCAGAATGTGCTCGATCCCGAGGTGGTGGATCCGGCGATCCCGACCTACCGGCTGGAAAAGGGCGTGTTCGCCATGTGGGAGGAGCCGGGTCTTCGCGTGGAGCCGGTGCGCGAGGGCGTGTCCGCGGACCGGGACGCGTTCTTCCGGGACCTGCGGGCGCGGGGCGTGGAGGACGCGGTGGTGATCGGGGTGGCTGCCGACTATTGCGTGCGCTGGGCGATTGACGGACTGGTGGAGCGCGGCTTTCGCGTGACCGTGCCGCAGGCGCTGACCCGCGGGATCGCGCGCCCGATCGAACAGGTGCTGGCCGAGGATTTCGCCGGCCAGGCCGTCGCGCTGCGCTGAGGGGGAGTCGTTGGTGCGCCCGGCTGGATTCGAACCAGCGGCCCCAAGCTTAGAAGGCTCGTGCTCTATCCAACTGAGCTACGGGCGCACGCACGCGTTCCGTTAGCGCGCATTGCGCCGAAGCGGAACCATCCTCATAACCGCGCCATCCCGTTTCTGGAGAGAGGGGGAGCATGACGCCGGCACCCGCGGACGCGCGCAGCGTGTCCGGTTTCCGCTTTTACGACTTCGCGATGGCCGCCTTTGTCGCCATCCTGCTGCTCTCGAACGTGCTGGGGGCGGGCAAGGTCGCGACGATCGGCGGGGAAGGGCCGCTCGGCGGCTTCGTGTTCGGCGCGGGCATCCTGTTCTTCCCGATTTCCTACGTGCTCGGCGACGTGCTGACCGAGGTCTATGGCTTTGCGCGGGCACGCCGGTGCGTGTGGGCGGGCTTTGCCGCGGTGCTGTTCATGGCGCTGATGTCGGCGGTGGTGGTGGCGCTGCCGCCGGCGCCCGGCTGGGAGGGGCAGCGCGCCTATGAGGCGGTGTTCGGCCAGGTGCCGCGCATCGTCTTCGCCTCGGTCGCGGCCTTCTGGGTCGGCGAACTGGTCAACGCCTATGTGATGGCGAAGATGAAGCTGCTGACCGAGGGGCGGATGCTGTGGGCGCGCACCATCGGATCGACGATCGTGGGGGAAGGGGCGGATAGCCTGATCTTCTATCCGGCCGCGTTCCTGGGCGTGTGGCCGACGTCGCAGGTGCTGACGGTGATGGCGACCAACTGGGCGCTCAAGGTCGGCTGGGAAGTGGTGCTGACGCCGGTCACCTATGCGGTGGTGAACCGGCTCAAGCGCGCAGAGGGCGTGGACGTGTTCGACCGGGGCACGGACTTCTCGCCGTTCCGGCTGAAGGCGTGAGGGGAGAAGCGCCCGCTCAGGCGAGCGCTTCGACCAGTCCCTCGAACAGGCGACGGCCATCGGTGCCGCCGTGCGCGGCTTCGATGCGGCGCTCGGGGTGCGGCATCATGCCGAGCACGTTGCCCTGCGCGTTGAGCACGCCGGCGATATCGCGGGCCGAGCCGTTGACGACGCCCGCATAGCGGAACGCGACCTGGCCTTCGCCCTCCAGGCGATCGAGCGTCTCGTCGTCGGCGAAATAGTTGCCGTCGTGGTGGGCGACCGGGATCGTCACCGTTTCGCCTTCGCTATAGCCGCGGGTGAAGCGCGAGGTGGCGTTGGCCACCGTCAGCGGCGCATCGCGGCAGACGAAGTTCAGCCGCGCGTTCCGCATCAGCGCGCCCGGCAGCAGGCCGGTTTCGGTGAGGATCTGGAAACCGTTGCAGATGCCCAGCACCGGCAGGCCGCGGCCCGCGGCTGCAACCACCGCGCGCATCACCGGCGAGCGCGCGGCGATCGCGCCCGAGCGCAGGTAATCGCCGTAGGAGAAGCCGCCGGGGACCGCGACCAGACCGATGCCGTCCGGCAGATCGGTGTCGCCGTGCCACACCATCACCGGCGCCTGGCCGGTCACCTGTTCGAGCGCCACCGCGATGTCGCGATCGCAGTTCGAGCCCGGGAAGACGACGACTGCGGTCTTCACGCGACGCTGTCCTGGCGCTCGATGCGGTAGTTCTCGATCACCGTGTTGGCGAGCAGCTTGCGGCACATCTGGTCGATCGCCTCGTCGCTGGTGTCGTCGGCGACGTCGAGCTCGATCAGCTTGCCGACGCGGGCGTCGGCGACGCCTTGGAAGCCGAGCGACCCCAGCGCGTGCTGGATGGCCTTGCCCTGCGGGTCGAGCACCCCGTTCTTGAGCGTCACGACGATGCGGAGTTTCATGGGACCTCGGGCAGTGCGTGGAAGGTAATGGCGGCGGCTATGGCCCCGGTGCGCCTGCCAGGCAAGCGCTGCCGGAGCCGGAACGGCTTAGCGGCCGCGCTTCTTGCGATGGGTTTCCATGTCGAGCACGGCGGTGTCGCCGCCCTCGGGCAGCAGGCCCAGCCGGCGGGCCACTTCCTGATAGGCCTCGACCTCTCCGCCCAGGTCGCGGCGGAAGCGATCCTTGTCGAGCTTCTCGTTGGTGGCCATGTCCCAGAGGCGGCAGCCATCGGGGCTGATCTCGTCGGCCAGGATGATGCGGCTGAAGTCGTTTTCCCAGATCCGGCCGAACTCGAGCTTGAAGTCGACCAGGCGGATGCCGATGCCCGCAAACAGGCCAGCCAGGAAGTCGTTCACGCGAATCGCCATGTCGGCCATGTCGTGCAGCTCGTCCTGCGCGGCCCAGCCGAACGCCAGGATATGCTCGTCGGTGACCATCGGGTCGCCGAGCGCATCGTCCTTGTAGTAATATTCGACGATCGTGCGGGGCAGCTGCTGCCCCTCCTCGATGCCCAGGCGCTTCGACAGCGAGCCGGCGACCACATTGCGCACCACGACCTCGATCGGAACGATCTCGACCTGGCGGATCAGCTGCTCGCGCATGTTGAGGCGGCGGATGAAGTGCGTGGGCACCCCGATCTGGCCGAGCAGCGTGAAGATGTGCTCGGAGATGCGGTTGTTGAGCACGCCCTTGCCGTTGATCGTGCCCTTCTTCTGGGCGTTGAACGCGGTCGCGTCGTCCTTGAAATACTGGATCAACGTGCCGGGCTCGGGGCCCTCGTACAGGATCTTGGCCTTGCCCTCGTAGATCTGGCGGCGGCGAGCCATGTGCGGAACCCTTCCAAAACGATCGGCCCCGGAAGCGCGCGCGCTTGCGTGCTGCCGGGGCGGGATGGCGGCGCCTATAGCGAAGAGGGCCGGGCGTCGCAATCAGGCGTGCGTCTCGACGCGGACGAGCGCGGTCTGCCGAAAGCGGGGGCGGGCACACGGAACGGTTGTGGAACAAGGGGCGCGCCTGCTATCCGCGGTGGCGATGGCGACCGACTTCAAGGACCCGTTCGACGCGATCGTCGATGCACCGTTCGACAGTGCCCTGTCCGAGCGCTACCTCGTCTATGCGCTCTCCACCATCACCGCGCGCTCGCTGCCCGATCTCCGCGACGGGCTGAAGCCGGTGCACCGCCGGCTGCTGTGGGCGATGCGGCTTCTGCGGCTGGACCCGGCGGCGGGGTACAAGAAGTGCGCGCGCGTCGTTGGCGACGTCATCGGCAAATACCACCCGCACGGCGACCAGTCGGTCTATGACGCGATGGTCCGCCTCGCGCAGGACTTCGCGCTCCGCTATCCGCTGGTCGACGGGCAGGGCAACTTCGGCAACATCGACGGCGATAATGCCGCTGCCTATCGCTATACCGAGGCGCGGCTGACCCAGGTCGCGATCGACCTCATGGCGGGCCTGGACGAGGACGCGGTCGATTTCCGCCCCACCTATAATGGCGAGGAGCAGGAGCCGGAGCTGTTCCCCGGGCTGTTCCCGAACCTGCTCGCCAATGGCGCTGCCGGCATTGCGGTCGGCATGGCGACGTCCATCCCGCCGCACAACGCCGCCGAGCTGTTCGACGCGGCCGCCATGCTGATCGACCAGCCGGAGGCGGACGACGCGGCGGTGCTGGCGCATGTGAAGGGACCGGACTTCCCGACCGGCGGCATCGTCGTCGATCCCCCTGCCGCCATTGCCGAGGCCTATGCGACCGGCCGCGGCGGCTTTCGCGTGCGCGCGCGCTGGGACGTGGAGCGCGAGAAGGGCGGTGGCTTCCGCATCGTCGTGACCGAGGTCCCGTACGGCGTCGCCAAAGGCAAGCTGATCGAGCAGGTCGCGACCCTCATCAACGACAAGAAGCTGCCGATCCTCAGTGACATCCGCGACGAGTCGGACGCCGAGATCCGCATCGTGCTGGAGCCGCGCAGCCGCACGGTGGACCCCGCGACGCTGATGGACGGGCTGTTCCGGCTCACCGACCTGGAAACGCGCGTGCCGCTGAACCTCAACGTGCTCGACGCGACGCGCACGCCGCGGGTGATGAGCTTGCGCGAGGTGCTCCGGGCGTGGGTCGACCACCAGTTCGTGGTGCTGCGCCGCCGCTCCGAACATCGCCTGGCCAAGATCGCCGACCGGCTGGAACTGCTCGACGGATATATCATCGCCTTCCTCAACCTTGACCGGGTGATCGAGATCATCCGCACCGAGGACGAGCCGAAGGCGGTGATGATGGCCGAGTTCCAGCTCACCGACCGCCAGGCCGAGGCGATCCTGAACATGCGGCTGCGCTCGCTGCGCCGGCTCGAGGAGATGGAGCTTCGGCGCGAACGCGGCGAGCTGGAGAAGGAAAAGGCGGAGCTGACGCTGCTGCTCGGCTCCGAGGCGCGCCAGCGCACGCGGCTGAAGCGCGACATGGCGAAGCTGCGCGATCGCTATGGCCCGGAGACCGCGCTCGGCAAGCGCCGCACCAGCGTGGAAGAGGCGGCGCCCGCGCGCGAAATCCCGCTAGAGGCGATGATCGAGCGCGAGCCGATCACCGTCGTGCTGTCGCGGCGCGGCTGGATCCGCGCGCTCAAGGGGCACAACGACCTGGCGGCGGCCGAGACGCTGAAGTTCAAGGAAGGCGACGGCCCTCTGTTCGCGTTCCACGCGCACACCACGGACAAGCTGCTGCTCGCGACCGATGCGGGCCGCTTCTACACGCTCGGCGCCGACAAGCTGCCGGGCGGGCGCGGTTTCGGCGAGCCGGTGCGCGCGATGGTGGACATGGACGGCGATGCCGAGATCGCGGGCTTCCTGCGGGCGGCGCAGTCGGATCGGTTGCTGCTGGCGGCGAGCGACGGGCGCGGTTTCATCGTCCGGATCGCCGACGTGATCGCCGAAACCCGCAAGGGGAAGCAGGTGATGACGCCCCGCCCGGGTGCGCGCTTGCGCGTCATCCGACCGATTGCGCCCGAGGACGATTATGTCGCGGCGATCGGCGACAATCGGAAGCTGGTGGTGTTCCCGCTTGCGGAAGTGGCCGAACTCGCGCGCGGGCAGGGCGTGCAACTCCAGCGCTTCCGCGACGGAGGCCTGTCCGACGTGCGCACCTTGCGCTTCGCGGACGGGCTCAGCTGGACGATGGGTGGCGAGACCGGCCGGGTGCGCACCGAGGCGGACCTGAGCCCGTGGCGCGCCGCGCGCGGTGCTGCGGGGCGCATGCCGCCGACCGGATTCCCGCGCGACAACCGCTTCGACTGAGACGATCGTTCGAAACGCAGCATTAACGCACCGGACCTAATCCGAAGTGGATGGTACTGCTTTCGCAACGGCGATCTAGCGCACACGAGGATGCCGGAAACCCGGGTCCTTCCGGAGAGGACATGAGCCGATCCCTGGCGACCGAGCCGTTCCTGGACGTTCTGCCGATGCCCGCGGCGGTGGCGACGCTTCGCGATGGCAAGGTCACCCTGTCCCGGATCAACAGCGGCTTCCGACAGATCGATGCCGAGGCGGGGCCGAAGGGCGCGCTCGACTGCAGCGACATGCGGGCGCGCATCCACCGGTTCCTGGAGGGAGATGCGCTTCGGGACGTGTTCGAATGGACGCTCGGGCAAGCGGTTGATGCGCGCTACTATCGGGTAGTGCTCACCCGGCGCAGCGGGGCGCGTGCCCGTCGTTGCCTGCTGTCGCTGATCGACCGCACGCCCGAGGAGCGGACGGAGCACAGCCTGCGGCGCGAGATGGCGATCGACGCGCTCACCGGACTTCCCAACCGCGCGGGCTTCGAGGATCGGCTGGAGGAGGTGCTGGCGAAGGGCGGGCGCGAACAATACGCGGTCCTCGCACTCAACCTCGACCGGTTCAGCCGCATCAACGCCTGCCTGGGCGGCATCGTCGGAGACGAACTGCTCATCTCGGTCGCTCGCCGCCTGAAAGGGGCGTTGCGCCAGCCGGACGTGCTGGCGCGGACCGGCGGGGACGAGTTCGCGATCCTCCTGTCGGGCGTCAGTCGCAGCGATGACGCCACCGAGGTGGCGGAGCGGATTCGGGGCGCCCTGGCGATCCCGTTCACTCTTTCGGATTTCGAGGTTCGCATCGGCTGCTCGATCGGGATCGCCCTGGGCGCGAGCCTGGCCGCGGATCACGAGGACATGGTCCGCCACGCGCAGTTCGCAGCGAAGCGTGCCAAGCGCACGGGGCTTCCGGAGGTGTACCGGTCCGAGGCGCTGGACGTGATGCGTGCCGAATTCTCGATCGAGACCGAGCTGCGCCGGGCGATCGACTCCGGCAATCTGCACCTCCACTACCAGCCGATCTGCGACCTTGCGACGGGCAGGATCGTCTCGTTCGAAGCCCTGGCGCGCTGGCGGACGGAGGCGGGGGAAGAGATCCCGCCCGCCCGGTTCATTCCCGTGGCCGAGGAAGCCGGACTGATCGTGCCCATGGGCCGGTGGGCGCTGGACGAGGCGATGCGCACCCTCGCCGGCTGGGACCGGGTGAGCGGGGCGAGCTGTGGACTGACGGTCGCCGTCAACCTCTCCGCCGTCCAGCTGCGGCGGGACAATGTGGTCGCCCTGGTGGAGCGCACGCTTGCGGCGCACAATTTGGCGCCGCGGCGGCTGACGATCGAGCTGACCGAAAGTGCGATCGTCAGCGACCGGGACCCCACCGCCGAGACGCTTCGGGCGCTCAAGGCGCTCGGCACCACGATCGCCATGGACGATTTCGGCACCGGCTATTCGAACCTGGGCTATCTCCAGAGCCTGCCGATCGACCTGCTCAAGATCGATCGCAGCTTCGTGTCGGGGATGCTCGCGAACCGCGACAAGGTGGCGATCGTACGCGCGGTGCTCAGCCTCGCGCAGACGCTGGGCATGCGCACCACCGCCGAGGGGATCGAGACCGAGGCGCTGGAGCAGACGCTGGGCGCGCTCGGCTGCGACTATGGGCAGGGCTATCTCTATGCCCGCCCGGTCGATGCCGAGCGTGCCTATCAACTGCTGCTGGAGCGCAACCGATGATCGAGTTCCGCCACGGTTAGCGCCTCGACGCGCGCCGCGTCCGGGAAGCCTTCCGCAATCCATTGATCCTCGATGCGCCGCAGGGCGCGGGCGACGTCCGGGCCCTTGCCGATGCCGCGCGCGACCAGCGCGCCGCCGGTCAACGGAAACTGCGGGCGGACCCAGTCGAGGAGGTCGGCGACGGCGCCCGCCGCTTCCGGATCGTCCGACAGCAGCAGGCGGTCGATCGCCCCTTCGGTTCCGATGCGATAGGCGAGCGCGCGCGGGGAGCTCATCCCCTCGGCACTTGCCGCCAGCGCCAGCCGCTTGCGCTGCGCGTTGGAAAGCTTGAGCCGGGCGCCGACGGACTCGAGCGCCTCCGCAGGGATCAGCGCGACCAGCCGGCGAATCGCGTCTGGGGCGACGCCACAGGCCTGCTCCCGGGCCGCCAGGCGGGCGAGCCGGGCGACGCTGGCCGATTCGATCTCCGGCAGGACGGGCACGAAGATGCCGTGTGCCTGCATCAATCCGACGACCTCCACGGCCGAGCGCGCCACCAGCAGCTTGAGCAGCTCGTCGGCGACCCGCTCGCGAGACAGCGCCATCAAGTCGTTCGCGCGCGCGACACAGGCGGCGAGACCCTCCGGGTCGGGCGTGTCGCCGAAGCGCGCGAGAAAGCGGAAGAAGCGCAGGATCCGCAGGTGATCCTCGGCGATGCGGCGGAGCGGATCGCCGATGAAGCGCACACGGCCGGCGCGCAGATCGGCAACGCCGTCGAAATAGTCGGTGATCCGGCCGGTGAGCATGTCCGCATAGAGCGCGTTCATGGTGAAATCCCGCCGCGCCGCGTCCTCGCGCCAGTCGTCCGTGAAGGCGACGGTGGCGTGTCGTCCGTCGGTCGCCACGTCGCGGCGAAGGGTGGTGACCTCCACCGCGCCGCTTTCCAGCACCGCGGTGATGGTGCCGTGCTGAAGGCCGGTGGGAACGGCGCGAATGCCGGCGGCCTTCAGGCGCGCCAGAACCGTTTGCGGATCATGGGCGGTGGCAACGTCCAGGTCTGCGGCGGCGATGCCGAGCAGCGTGTCGCGGACGACGCCGCCCACGAAGCGGGCTTCGCCGCGATCGCCGCCCAACGCGTCCGCAAGGGCGGCGAGCCCGGGCCGGTCCTGCCAATCGGCGGCAGGCAGCGTCAGGCCGTCCACGCGAGCCTCCGCGACAAGTTCACCAGCATCGCTGCCGTAGCACCCCATATTCTCCAGCCTTCGAACCAGATCTCGTAATAATGCCGTTCCCGGCCGCGCCAGCTTGCGTGCCCCTTGGCGTGGTTGGCCGTGTCGAGGAGAAAAGCCAGCGGCACCTCGAACACCGCGGCCACCTCGTGCGGGTTGGGGGCGAGCGGCAGGTCGGGCGCCACCACGCCCACCACGGGCGTGACGGTGAAGCCGGTGGCGGTGCGATAGCGGTCGAGGCTGGCCACCACGTCGACGGCCTCGCGCGGCAGCGCCACTTCCTCCTCTGCCTCGCGCAGTGCGGCGGCGACGGGATCGGGGTCTTCCGGATCGATGCGGCCGCCGGGAAAGGCGATCTGGCCGGCATGGTTGCGCAGCGTCGCGGTCCGCTGGGTCAGCAGGATGCCCGGCTCCTCCCGGTCGGTGACCGCGACCAGTACCGCCGCCTCGCGCCAGCGGACGGCCGCCACTTCATCCTCGTCGAAATCCCCGGTCAGCAGCGGCATCTGCGCCGGCTGCGCGAGGCCGGCACGCAGCCGTTCGGCAAGCGTCATGCCGCGTCGAGCGGGAAGAAGCTGCCCGCGCTCCACAGGCCGGGGACGGGATCCTGTCCCTCACGCGCCAGCGCGCGCTCGACGAGCTCGTAATAGACCGGCCGCGCGATGCGCGCGTCCATCCCGCCGCGAACCTGCAGATAGGGCAGGGGGCCGCCCGCGCCCTGTTCGAAGCGCAGGGGATGGCCCGCGTCCGCCAGCACCAGGTCGCCCGTGTTCAGGCGAAAGATCAGCCGGCTTTCGGTGCCCTCGCCCTCGGCGCGAAGCTCGCTTGCCACGAACGGCGCATCTTCCACCGCGATGGAGAGCTTTTCCACGGGGGTTACCAGCACGTAGCTGCCGTCGGGCTCGCGGCGCAGGATGGTGGAGAAAAGCCGCACCATCGATTCGCGGGTGATCGGCGCCCCCTCGTGAAGCCAGCGGCCGTCCCGCAGGATCGTCATGCCGCTGTCCCCGCAATGCGTCGGATTCCAGCGCTCGACCGGCGGCAGCCGGTCTTCCTCCATCAGCTGGGCAATCTCTGCGAGGGAGAGCGAGGCGAGATCGGGGAGGGGGCGCATGGGCATGACCCGACCTTCGATGGCGACCCGGGCGCGCGGGCGCAACCCCGCACAACCCTCAGTCCGGCACGACCCGGCGTGGCTGAAGCTCGCCCGCGCACTCCGGAACTCCCGTACCGCGGGCCAGCAGGCGGCGCGCTTCGAAGAGCCCAGGAAGGCGCCAGCGGCTCGTGTGCGCTGCGTCGAAGCCGAAGAAGCGGCCGTAATATTCCGGATCGCCGATCAGCATCAGCGGCAGCGGATCGCGCATCGCGTCCGCGGCGTCGAGCATGTGGCGCATCAGCATGCGCCCGATGCCACCCTGCTGCGCGGCCGGCTCCACCGCCACCGGCCCCACCATCACCATCGCCACGCGCTCGCCGTCGTCGCAGGCGAGGGCGACCGGCCAGCACTGAATGGTGCCGAGCAGCGCGCCGTCTTCCGCCACCGCTGCAAAGCTGAGCTCCGGGATCGCGCGAGTCCCGGCACGCACGCGATAGGCGGTGCGCTCATGGCGACCCGGCCCGAATGCGCGGTCGAGCAACGCTTCGACCTGGTGCGGGGCGATCTGGGCAAGCGGGACGAGGTGGATCACGGAAGCAGACGACTCCTCCCCGGCGGGATTGCCGAGGGCGCGCGCGTTTAGCCCCCGTGCGGGCGGACGCAAAGCTGAATCACGGGCGGCCGTCGTGCTCTCCGGAAGGGCAGCTTCCCGAGGCCTTCCCATCTGCTAGGGGACGAATCGAACCATAAGGGACAGCCAACGGTGCGCGATCTTCTCCAACTCCAGGTACACGACTTCGAAGTGCAGGTTCTGACCGGCGTCTATTCCGAGGAGACGCACCTGCCGCAGCCGCTGCGCATTTCGATGACGGTGGACCTCGACTGCCCCGAACATTTCGCGCCCGACACGCCGCTGTCGGCCTCCAAGAGCTATCTCGACCTGAAGCACGCGGCGAGCGAGGCGTTGCCGCAGGGCGTACATTTCACGCTGATCGAAGGGGTTGCGGACCATATCGCACGCACCTTGTTCATCTCCGATCCGCGCGTGCAGCGGGTGGAGGTGTCGATCGTGAAGCTTGCGATCGCCGAAGCGAGCGAATCGATCGGAATCCGGCTGGTGCGTCACCGCCCGTGACATCGCCTGCCGCTGCCCGCCCGCTGGCGCTGGTCACCGGAAGCTACCGACGGCTCGGCGCGCATATCGCGGCGCGGCTGGGGGAGGCGGGCTATGCGCTGGCGTTGCACGCAAGTAGCGAAGGTGAACCGGACGCGGATCTCCTCGCCCGCCTCGAGGCTGCGGGCGCGCCGCACCGATGCTTCGCAGCGGAGCTTTCCGATGCGAAGGCGGTGGCGGGACTCGTGCCGAGCGTAGCGGCGCATTTCGGGCAGCCGGTGACGCTTCTGGTCAACAACGCCTCCTGCTTCCGCGCCGAGGACGCTGCGGTGCCCGGCATGGACGCGCTGGTGCGGCACTTCGCGGTGAACGCGGCGGCACCGTTCGCGCTCGCAGCCGCGGTTGCGGCGCAGGCACCGCCGGAAGGAACCTGTGTCATCAACATGCTGGACGAGCGCATCGTCCAGCCGCCTGCCGACCAGCTCGCCTACACGATTTCTAAGCAGGCGCTGGCGGAGGTCACCCGCACGCTTGCCTATGCGCTGAAGCCGGGCGTCCGCGTGAACGGTGTGGCGCCAGGGCTGACGATGCCGACCGCGGATTACACGCCCGAACAGGTGGCGCGACTCGCCGGCCTCATGCCGCTCGCGCGCTTGCCGGAACCCGACGACATCGCCGATGCGGTGCTGTTCCTGGCCGGTGCGCGGGCGACGACCGGGCAGGTGCTGTTCGTGGACGGAGGCGCCAATCTACGCCGGTTCGAACGGGACTTCGTCCATCTCGCCCGCGACGGCGAGGGCGACTGACGCCCTCGCTTTCGTGCAAGATCAGGCGCCGGCGGCGGGCCCGGCGTGGCAGGGGCCGAGCGAGCGCAGCACGAACTGATAGTCCTCGGCGGCGATTCGCGCGCCCTGTTCGTCCTGCGTCTCCAGGGCGGATGCGGGCAGGCTGCGGGGGAGCCCGCAGGCGAGTCGGTACCAACCCAGCGTGTCCCGCTGCGGCGGACCGGCGCCCTCATTGACGATGTCCCCGAACGAAACGGCCCAGCGCGGCGGCTGATTCGGGCGGCGCAGCACGAGCAGCGACACCGGGTCGCCGGTCTCCGTCTTCAGGAAGATCTGCGTCTCTCCCTCGCCCGGCAGCGTGCCCACGACGTGAAAGGCGTTGCCGATGCCGGTGATCGCCGGGGGCGCGTTGCGATCCAGGATCTCCCGGACGACACCGCGTGCGCGCGCGTCGAGCGCCGGGCTCCAACTCCGCTGCGCATCGAGTTGCACGAGCTGTACCTGGTCGGGCCGGCCGGCGACCGGGCGGGCGAAGATCAGCACCCGCGTCTTCTTCAGGTTGGGCGCGCGTCCCCGGAAATCCAGCGGAACGTCAACGAGATAGCCGATTCGCGCCGGCATCGCGCCCGAGCCGCGGATCAATGCTCCCACCTGCGCCTCGACGTAGAAGCGGGCCGCATTGACAGCGACGCCCGCGGCCTCGGCACCCTTGATGCGGGTCGCGCTGGTGATCGTCGCGTCGATCACCAGCGGCGCCGCGAGTACTAGGTCTGCGATCTCCGCATAGCCGACGGCGGGCTGCTCGACGGGCGCGCTTTGCTGTGCCGCTGCCGCGGGCGAAAGGGGGGCGAAAAGCAGCAGTGCCGCCGATGCGGATGCAGGATAAAGTCGAAACATGGTTGCCAGCATCTACGCGATCTTGCAGCATCGACCTAGGCCGATTCAAGATGCGGGCGTTCGTACCGACGATTGCACTTTTGTTGCGTCTGACAAAGCGTTTGCGTCGCGGAAAGTGCCACGATAGAGAATCGGCGGTGTTCCCAGCAGCGCTACGGCGATGGTGCGGATGCAAGGTCGCGGGCTGCGAACGCGCTCCGTACCACTCGGTGTGAGGCTTAAGGAGTTTTGTTGCTGAATGGCCTATGCTGATCAAAAAGCGGGTCCTGGGCGCATCGTCGCAATCGCCGTCGTGGCGTTGCTGCACGTGCTCATTGGGTACGCATTTATATCTGGTCTCGCGTACAAGTACGTGAAGAAGCAGGTGGAGGACCTGGACACGTTCGACATCGTCGAGCCGCCGCCCCCGCCTGAGGAAGTTCCGCCGCCGCCGCCGCCGCCGCCGGATCAGCCGCCGCAGTCGCCGCCGCCGGTGGTGACGCCGCCGCCGATCGTGCGCGTGCAGACGCCGCCGCCGGTGGTCATCCAGTCGGTGACGACGCCGCCGCCGACGTACAATCCGGTTCCGGTCGCCGCGCCGCCGGCACCTCCTGCGCCGCCCGCTCCGCCGGCCCCGCCTGCGATCAGCAAGAAGGCGGGTCTGAAGGGTAATCCGGGCCAGTTCTTCGGCCGTGATGCGTATCCGCCGTCGGCGGTTCGCGAGGGCGCCGAAGGTCGCGTCAGCGCAAAGCTGACCGTGGGCACCGATGGTCGGGTGACCGATTGCGTCGTCACTTCCTCGAGCGGCAACTCCGCGCTGGACCAGACGACGTGCCGGATCTCCAAGAGCCGCGTGCGGTTCACGCCGGCACAGGACGCAGCGGGCAATCCGGTCGCCTCGACCTATCCGCTCAGCGTGACCTGGAAGCTCGAAGACCAATAATCGTACAAGGCCCGGCGCCGCGGCGCCGGGCACCTTAGAACCATTCGCGCATGCTTCTGTAAGGGATACATCTCACAATGCTCACCAACATCTTTGCTGCCGGGGCTCCCGCCGGCGCTCCGAACTTCGGCTTCTGGGAAGCTCTGCAGCAGGGCGGTGCGATCGCCTGGACCGTGCTCGCCATCCTGGTGATCATGTCGGTCGGCTCGTTCTACATCCTGTTCACCAAGCTGTTCGAGCAGCAGAAGATCATCAACCAGGCGAAGCGCGTCCGCGCGACCTTCTGGCAGTCGAACTCGTTGCGCGAAGGCGCTGCCAAGCTCGACAAGAACTCGGCCTATCGCCAGATCGTCGACGACGGCCTCGCCGCTCAGGAGCAGCACGCTAAGCTGACCGACCCGGTCGAGGCGCATGACTGGCTGCACGGCTCGCTGGCGCGTTCGGAAGCCGCGATCAACTCGAAGCTCGGTGCGGGCCTCGCGTTCCTCGCGACCGTCGGCGCGACCTCGCCGTTCGTCGGTCTGTTCGGTACCGTGGTCGGCATCTACCGCGCGCTGGTGAAGATCGGTGCCGCTGGCCAGGCCGCCATCGGCGACGTCGCCGGCCCGGTCGGTGAAGCGCTGATCATGACCGCCATCGGTCTGGTCGTCGCGGTTCCCGCCGTGCTCGCCTACAACTGGCTGCAGCGCCGCAACAAGTCGATCGCGGAAGACCTGTCGGCCTTCTCGAACGACGTGCTGGGCTTCCTGGCCTCGAACGGTGCGGTTCGCCCGACGCTCGCTTCGAAGTCGACCGTTGCTGCCAAGCCGGCCGCGACCGCTGCGAAGCCGGTGACCGGCACCACGACCGCCGGCCAGACCGGTGGCGTGCCGACCCGTCCGTAAGCGGATACCTACCTCGCCGCCGGGCTTCACGGCCCGGCGGACGACGTGACGAAAACGAGAATAGGATAGCCTTATGGCGATGAGTGTTGGCGGCGACGGCTCCGAAGAAAAGCCGCTTTCGGACATCAATACCACGCCGCTCGTGGACGTGATGCTGGTGCTTCTGATCATCTTCCTGATCGCAGTGCCGGTGGTGGTCCAGTCGGTGGAACTGCAGCTTCCGAAGGTGGAGTTCGAGCCGACGACGACCAAGCCTGAAAACGTGTCGCTCTCCGTACGCGGCTCCGGCAACAGCTGTGAGGTGTATTGGAACCTCACGCCGGTCAGCAGCGGCGAACTTCGCGAGCGCGCGGTCAAGAAGCTCGAGGACGAGGTCGCACGTCAGGGCGGCCCGAACGCTCCGGGCGTTGAGCTTCCCGAGGTCCACATCCGCGGTGACGTGAACACCCCGTACCGCTGCATCGGCGGCACCATCTACACGATGCAGTCGGCCGGCTTCGCCAAGGTCGGCTTCATCTCGGAGCCCGAGCCGGGCGGCACGCCCCGTCTCTGATGCCGGCGTTTTCGAGGAGTAGTCTCACATGGCAATGAGTGGCGGCCGCGATGACGGCGAGCCGATGATGGAAATGAACACGACGCCGTTGATCGACGTCCTGCTCGTGCTCCTCATCATGTTCATCATCACTATCCCGATCCAGACGCATGCGGTGAAGGTGGATCTGCCCCAGCCCGACGACCGGAACGTCGTGACGGTGGACCCGCAAAAGAACAAGATTGCGATCACGGCGGACGGCGTCGTCACCTGGAACGGTGCGACGGTCGACGAAGTGACGCTGCGTCAGTACCTCGACCAGACCGCGGCGATGTCGCCGGAGCCGGAACTCCACTTCCAGCCCGACGCGAACGCCCGCTACGAGGTCGTGGACGGCATCTTGTCGATCATCAAGCGGTCCAACGTGACCAAGCTTGGGTTCGTCGGCAACGAGCAGTACCGCAACGACTTCTGATCCGGTTCGCCGGACCAGCAAGCGATCGAAAAGCGCCCGCGCGGATCTCCGCGCGGGCGTTTTGCTGTCTGGGGCGCCGCTGAAAAGGCGGGGCCGGTTTCGTATCGGGAAGGGAGGCGGCGTTGATCGCCGGGGCGCGGAGCCGCGCCTGAAGGGCCCAGCGGCGCTCTACGGAAACTCGGGTCTTCCTCGGGACGGGCGACGGCCCTCTGCTGCGCCAGCCGATCGTGAGCGTGGCCTGACCGCCAGCGAGGCGCCGGCACCACGGGGGGCCCTCTACCGAGCGTTCTTTCACGATCCGGAATTGACCCGGCCAAGCTCCGACTCGTCGCCCATGCACGCCGAGCTGGCCACCAGGGGACCAGCATCAGTCCGCAGGCTACACGGCCGTGGCGACGGGCAGAGAGGTGACGTTCATGACGCCGCAGCCCGGCACAGCATGGGCATCCAACGGGGCCCCAGGGGTTCGCTGGCCTCAGCCGTCCTGCGCTTCACTGCCGGTCGGCCGTCCATGGAGCGGGAACTCCGCTCGAGGCCGGTCCGGTGCTCGGAGCAAGACCGGCTAACCGGCCTAAGCGGGAAGCGGGAGGGAAGGCGCCCCTACAGCCGGGGCAGCGTGACCCCACGCTGGCCCATATATTTGCCAGCGCGGTCGGCGTAGCTGGTCTCGCAGGGCTCGTTGCCCTTCAGGAACAGGAACTGGCAGGCACCCTCGTTGGCGTAGATCTTGGCCGGGAGGGGGGTCGTGTTGGAAAATTCCAGCGTGACATGGCCCTCCCACTCGGGCTCGAGCGGGGTCACGTTCACGATGATGCCGCAGCGCGCATAGGTCGATTTGCCCAGGCAGATCACCAGCACGTCGCGGGGCACGCGGAAATATTCCACCGTGCGGGCCAGCGCGAAGCTGTTGGGCGGGATGATGCACACGTCGGTCTGCCGGTCGACGAAGCTGTTGGACGCGAAATCCTTGGGGTCCACCGTCGCCGAATCGACGTTGGTGAAGATCTTGAACTCGTCCGCCACCCGCGCGTCATAGCCGTAGGAGGACAGGCCGTAGCTGATGCAGCCCTCGCGGCGCTGGGCCTCGACGAAGGGCTCGATCATGCGGTGCTCGACCGCCTGTTCCCGGATCCAGCGGTCGGAAAGAATCGCCATGGTGTCCCCCTGCTTTGGCGGGGAGCCTTTGCCCGCTTTGGCTTCGTCGGCAACCCCACATTGCCGGCCAAGCCAGCGGGCACGCCTGACGCAACGCGCTGTCCTCCGCCAGACTGGTTGCGCCGATGAGCGGGAAGTGAGAGAAAAAGTACAGGTTCCGCGGGGCTTCGTCGCCATTGTGCACGAGGGGAGCGAGCATGCTGCAGCGGTTGCAGGATCATCACGGCTGGATGCTGGCGCTGCTCAAAGAGGGCGAGCCGCCTCTCCACGATCCGCAGCTGCGCCCATCCGCGGCCTTTCTGGCGACGCGCCGGAACGCGATGGGGCGGCTGTTGACCTCCTATCATCAGTTCGTCCACCGCGAGATCTTCGATCCGGTCATCGCGTGCGGCAATGCCCGGAACGCGGCGCTCGCCCGGGCGATGAAGATCGATTGCATCGAGCTGACCGAGAGCTTCCGCGCATTCCAGCGGCATTGGATTGCGGAAGATGCCGTGGAACGCTGGGAGGAATACCACCCCGCGGCCGTCCGGATGGTGGAGCGGCTGCAGCGCCACATCGCCGATGTCGCTGCGATGGCGCAGGAGGTGTCGCTTCCGCCGCCTCCCGCGCCGGTGGCCGGAACGGACCCGCCGCGGGGCGTCTGAGCACCGCCACCCGCAGGAGTGACGCCGGGCTTGCCATGCGGTCGCCCCTTGTCCATATGGCGCGCGGGAGTCGGGCGGACGGTGCCGTCGCCAACCCGGTCAGGTCCGGAAGGAAGCAGCCGCAACGATTCCGTACCGGGTCGTTCCGGCTCCCACCTCAACCCATCGCTGGTTCGTCGTTCGCAGGCGTTGCGAGCCGCCTCTTTGCAGCCGGCGGCTTCGACAGCCGCTGCGCGAGCCGCTAAGGATCGGCCGACATGTCCGATTCCTTCCTAGACCTGGGCGAGACGCCGCAGCCCGCCGCCAAGGCGGACGCCTATCGCGTGCTGGCACGCAAATACCGGCCCCAGACCTTTTCCCAGCTGATCGGCCAGGATGCGATGGTCACCACGCTGGGGAACGCGATCAAGCGCGACCGGCTGGCGCATGCCTTCCTGCTCACCGGGGTGCGCGGGGTCGGCAAGACCTCCACCGCGCGCCTGATCGCCAAGGCGCTCAACTGCATCGGCCCGGACGGGCAGGGTGGCCCGACGATCGACCCGTGCGGGGTGTGCGAGCCATGCCGCGCGATTGCCGAGGGGCGCCACATCGACGTGATCGAGATGGACGCCGCCAGCCACACCGGCATCGACGACATCCGCGAGATCATCGAGGCGTCGCGCTACGCCGCGGTGTCGGCGCGCTACAAGATCTACATCATCGACGAAGTTCACATGCTGTCGAAGGCGGCCTTCAACGGGCTGCTCAAGACGCTGGAGGAGCCGCCGGGCCATGTGAAGTTCCTGTTCGCCACGACCGAGGTGAACAAGGTGCCGGTGACGGTGCTGTCGCGCTGTCAGCGGTTCGACCTGCGCCGGATTCCGGCCGAGCTGCTCGCCGAGCATTTCGCGCATGTGGTGGCGGCCGAGGGCTTCGAGGCAGAGCCCGAGGCGCTGGCGCTGATCGCGCGGGCGGCGGAAGGTTCGGCACGCGACGGCCTATCGATCCTCGACCAGGCGATCGCCCATGCCGGCATGGAAGGCGAGGGCGTGCGCGCCGATGCCGTCCGGGCGATGCTGGGCCTGTCCGATCGGGGGGCGATTCGCGAACTCTTCCGGCTGTTGCTCGCGGGGGAGGCGGCGCCCGCGCTCGCGGCGCTGCGCGGCCAGTACGACCTGGGCGTCGATCCGCAGGCGGTGCTTCGCACGCTGCTGGAGACGGTGCACGGCGTGACGCTGGCCAAGGTGGGGGCGACGGCGCCGGCCGGGCAGTCGGCCGAGGAGCGCGAGGCGCTCGCCCACTGGGCGGAGTCGCTGTCCTTCCCCATGGTCCACCGGCTGTGGCAGCTGCTGCTGAAGGGGCATGACGAGGTCGCGCGCGCGGCGCTGCCGATCGAAGCCTGCGAGATGGCGCTGCTGCGTGTGATCCACGCGTCGAGCCTACCCGACCCGGGCGAGCTTGCCCGTGCGCTGGCGGAAGGGCGCGGACCGGTGCTCCCCGGCGGGGTTCCGCTCCAAGGCAGCAGCGCACCCGCGCCTGCCCCGGCGCCGGTCGCCGTCGCCGAGCCGGAGCCGACAACGCCGGCGCTGCCCGACAGCGTCGAGGCGATCGCCGACCTGCTGGAAAAGCACGGCCGCCACACCCTGCAGGTGCAGGTCCGCAACCATGTCCGCCCGATCCGCCTGGAGCCGCCGGAGCTCGAAATGTCGGGCGCGCGGCCGCTGCCGACCGACTTCACCCGTGACCTGGGCCTGGCGCTTCGGGAGATCACCGGCCAGACGTGGAGCATCCTGATCGGCGAGGGGGCGGGGAACCCGACGCTGCGCGAAACGCTGGCGGCACAGGCCGAGGCGGAGCGCGCGGAGATACTGGCGTCGCCGCTGGTAGTGGCGGCCATGGCGGCCTTTCCGGGCGCCGAACTCGATCACTGGAAACGCAAGGACGGGAGCATCGCTCGATGAAGGACCTCAACGACATCATGGCCATGGCGCAGAACGTGCAGGCCGAACTCGAAAAGGCGCAGGCCAGCCTCGACACGATCGAGGTCGAGGGCCAGTCCGGCGGCGGGCTGGTGAAGATCCGCGCGTCGGCAAAGGGCCGGATCCTCGGCGTCGACATCGATGACTCGCTGCTTCAGCCTAGCGAAAAGCAGATGCTGGAAGACCTGATCGCAGCGGCGCTCAACGATGCGCGCGCCAAGGCGGACGCCGCCAGCCAGGGCGAAATGTCCAAGCTCACCAGCGGCCTGCCGCTCCCGCCGGGCTTCAAGCTGCCGTTCTGATGGGGCGGGTCATCGTCGGCCGATCGGGAACTTTCGTTTCGAAGGCGGAGTTGATCCGCATTCGAAACGGAAGGGAGTGAATGCCATGTCCGACGATCGCGTGGATACGACTACCACCACCACGGGCGCTGCACCGCACACCACGGTCGTGGAACGCCGCAGCGGCGGCGGCGGCACTGCGCTTCTCGCCATCGTGCTGCTGATCGCAGTGCTGATCGGCGGCTATTTCCTGCTGCGCGCCAGCAACAACGACACGATCCAGACCGAGGCGATCGCGGGCGCGGCCAAGAGCGTCGGCGATGCCGCCGACAAGGCCGGCAGCGCGGTGAGCGACGCCGCGGACGGCGAGACCAAGTAAGTTCGGACGGGCGCCTGATCTCAGCGGAGGCAGGCGTCCAGTTCCTGCCGGCGCACTACGCCCACCCGAGCGGCGATGGTGTTGCCGTGCCGGCGCGTGAAGCCGTGCGGCGCGATCGCAGCCCGCTTCTTGGGCAATGGCAGCACCGCGGCGATCCGTGCCGCCTCCGACGGTGAAAGCGTATCGGCGCCATGCTTGAAGTAGCGGCGCGCGCCCGCCTCGACACCATAGGTGCCGATGCCGGTTTCGGCGACGTTGAGGTACACCTCCATGATCCGCCGCTTGCCCCAGATGTTCTCGATCAGCAGCGTGAACCACGCTTCCAGAGCCTTGCGGACATAACCTCCGCCCTGCCACAGGAACACGTTCTTCGCCGTCTGCTGGCTGATCGTGGAGCCGCCGCGGATGCGCCCGCCGCGCGCGTTGCGCTTGGCGGCGTCGGCAATGGCGTCGAAGTCGAAGCCGCTGTGCGAGCAGAAGCCGGAATCTTCGCCCGCGATGACCGCGCGCGCCATGTCCGGATCGATGCGGGAAAGCGAGCGCCAGGACTTGGTGACCCCATGCCCCGTGAAGACGTCGCCCAGCATCGTCCAGGTGATGGGAACGGGCACGAAGCGGTAGACCACTGTCATGGCCACGGAGAGAGCCACGAAGCCCAGCGCGAGCTTGACGAGCCACCCGAGCAGGCGGCGGACGGGCGATCGGGTTCGGACTGCGGCGACCATGGCCGACCGCTATAGCGAAGCGTGACGGATTGGAACCGCCCGTACGCCCCTAGGTGCGGGCCGGGACGCACCCGATGGCGCGCCCCGGAAGATCAGGCGGTGGCGAGCAGGCGCTTGTCGCCGGCCAGGCGCATCATCGCCTTTTGCAGTTTCTCGAACGCGCGCACCTCGATCTGGCGGACACGCTCGCGGCTGACGCCATAGACCTGGGAGAGTTCCTCCAGCGTCTTGGGGTCGTCCGTCAGGCGCCGCTCGGTCAGGATGTGCTTCTCGCGGTCGTTGAGGTCGTCCATCGCCTCGACCAGCATGCCGTGGCGGACATCGGCTTCCTGCGCATCGGCAACGCGCTCGTCCTGCAGCGGGCCCTCATCGGCCAGCCAATCCTGCCACTGGCTCTCGCCATCCTCGCGCATGGGGACGTTGAGCGACGTGTCGCCGCCCATCGCCATGCGGCGGTTCATGGAGGTGACCTCTTCCTCCGTCACGCCCAGATCGGTCGCGATCTTGGCGAGATGCTCGGGGCTGAGGTCGCCGTCCTCGAACGCATCGAGCTTGGACTTCATGCGCCGCAGGTTGAAGAACAGCTTCTTCTGCGCCGCGGTGGTGCCCATCTTCACGAGGCTCCACGAGCGCAGGATGAACTCCTGGATCGAGGCGCGAATCCACCACATCGCATAAGTCGCGAGGCGGAAGCCCCGGTCCGGCTCGAACTTCTTCACGCCCTGCATCAGGCCGATGTTGCCCTCCGAGATGAGCTCGGACACGGGCAGGCCGTAGCCGCGATAGCCCATCGCGATCTTGGCCACGAGCCGCAGGTGGCTGGTCACCAGCTGCGCCGCAGCCTCGGTGTCGCCATGCTCCTGGAACCGCTTGGCAAGCATATATTCCTGCTCGGGCGCCAAGATCGGAAACTTCCGGATCTCCGACAGGTAGCGGTTGAGGCTCGCTTCGCCGCCCAATGCGGGAATCGTCGCGGGGACGTTGCTGCCGCTAGCCATGATCGCTTCTCCCTTATTTGCGCAGGCTTTCCTCGAAAAGCGCGCGCCAGCTTATACGTGAAGATGGTGCAACAGTTCCTGCATGTCTGCCGGAACTTCGCTATGGAACGCTAAAGCGTGCCTTAGTACAGGGTGGATGAACCCTAGATGTGCCGCGTGCAGTGCCTGACGCCGGAAACCCAGGGTTTCCAGGGCTTCGCGGTGCTGCGGACGCGCCCGGCCGTACACCGGATCGCCTACCAGGGGGTGGCCGATCGAGGCCATGTGGACGCGCACCTGATGGGTGCGTCCCGTCTCCAGCCGGCACTCCACCAGCGCCGCCTCGCGCAGGGGACGCACCAGCGACCAATGGGTCACCGCGCGCTTGCCGCCCTGGACAATGGCGATCTTCTTGCGATTGGTGGACGAGCGCGCGAGCGGCGCGTCGATGGTGCCGCTGCCGGTCTTCGGGCGCCCGGACACGATCGCCTGGTAGCGACGATCGATCGAGTGCGCCTTGAACTGGCGTGCCAGTCCCTCGTGCGCTTGGTCGTGCTTGGCCGCGACCAGGAGCCCCGAGGTGTCCTTGTCGATACGGTGGACGATGCCGGGCCGCGCGACGCCGCCGATGCCGGACAGCTGCCCGGCGCAATGGTGGAGCAGCGCATTGACCAGGGTTCCGTCCGGATTGCCCGCGGCCGGATGGACGACCAGCCCGGCGGGCTTGTCGACGACGATCAGATGCTCGTCCTCGAACACGACGGTGAGCGCGATGTCCTGCGCCACATTGTCCGCCGGCTCGGGCGCGGGGACGTGGATATCGAACCGGTCGCCGGCGCGCGCCTTGCGCGAGGGATCGGAGGCAGCGGTGCCGTCGCTCGCCAGCACCTTGCCGGACGTCATCAGCGCCTTCAGCCGCTCACGCGACAGGTCCGGCAGCGCGTGCGCGAGTGCACGGTCCAGACGCCACCCGTCGGCTGCCTCGGCGACCTGCGCCGCAATGATGGAATCCCCCCGGATCATGTTCTAGCTAGATGGGAATGACGCTGGAGATTGCAACCGGGATCGCGCAGGCGATCCGCGATGCCGCGGCGGCTTCGCCCGACCGGGAGGTGTGCGGGCTGCTTCTGGGCGAGCCCGGCCGGGTCACGGCGCTGATGCCGGCCGCCAATGTCGCCGCGGACCCGACGACCACCTTCGAGATCGATCCGTCCGCGCTGCTCACGGCCCACCGCGCCGCGCGCGGAGGCGGGCCTGCGGTGCTGGGCCACTATCACTCGCATCCCAGGGGGCCGGTGCGTCCTTCCAGCGCCGATGCGGCCGCGTCGTACGCCGACGGCGCCTTGTGGATCATCGCCAATGCCGAGACGCTCGGCTGCTGGCGCGCGGTGGCGGAAGGACCCGTCGCCGGGCGGTTCGTCCCGGTCCCGCTACGCTTTGTCGGCTGAGGTTGCGGAGACCGTCCGGCAGCGTCAGAAGGTGCGCCGAACACCCATTTCGATCGGATTTCCGCCATGCAGATCAGCGCCACCGACTTCGCGAGCCTCTTGTGCTCCCGGCTGTGCCACGATCTTCTCAGCCCGGTCGGCGCGCTCAACAACGGGCTTGAGTTGCTGGCCGACGAGCAGGACCCGGCGATGCGGGCGCGCTGCCTGGAACTGCTGGCAGAGAGCGCGCGCGCTTCCGCCAACAAGCTGAAGTTCTTCCGCCTGGCCTTTGGCGCCGCCGGCGGCTTCGGCGACGTGGTCGACACGCGTGAGGCACGCGCGGCGATCGAGGGGCTTTTCTCGGAGAACCACCGGGTGAAGCTCGGGTGGATGGTCGCCGAGCCGACGCTCCCCAAGCCCGCGATCAAGGCGCTGCTGAACCTGGCGCTGATCGGCGGCGACGCACTGGTCCGCGGCGGCCAGCTCGACATCGGCGCCGAGACGAACGCGAGTGGCGTCGAGATCGTCGTGCGTGCGGATGGGCCGCGGATCGTGCTGGACCCCGAACTGCGCGACGCGCTGTCGGGGGAGGGGGACCTGTTGGCGCCGCGCGCGGCGGCGGCCTTCCTGGCCCACGCGCTGGTGAAGCAGAGCGGCGGCACGCTCCAGGTCTCGCCTCCGGAGGCGGACGTGCTGCTGTTCGGCGCCTCCTTCCCGCGGAGCTAACCCCCTCTTAACCCGGGGGCAGGCATGTCTATCCGGGGAAACAGGGACTTTATGGACGATCTTCTCCGGGAGTTCATCGCAGAGACGCGCGAGACGCTGGAGGCGTTGTCCGGCGAAATCGTGGCTTGGGAGGCATCGCCGGGCGACCGCGCACGGCTCGATGCCATTTTCCGCTTCGTCCACACCGTAAAGGGGAGCTGCGGCTTCCTGGGGCTGCCGCGGCTTCTGCGGCTGAGCCACGCTGCCGAGGACGTGCTGGCGGACGTGCGGGCGGGTACGCGCGCGCCGGATCGTGCACTGGTCAACGCCGTGCTGGCGGTGGTCGATCGCATCGGGGCGCTCGTCGAAGCGCTCGATGGGGGCGCTGCCGTGCCGGAAGACGATGAGGCGGCGCTGATCGCCGCGCTGGGGCCGGGCGGCCCCGACGTCGCGCCGCTTCCTGCGGCCGTGCCGCGCACCGGCGCCCGCAGCGTGCGGCTGGGGGTGGGCCTGCTCGACCGGATGATGGCCGGCATGTCCGACATGGTGCTCGCCCGCAACGAACTGGCACGTCTGCTGCGGCGGGGAAGCGTCGATCCTGGCGTCGAGGCGGCGCTGGCGCGGCTGTCGCTTTCCATCGCCGAGATGCGCGATGCGGTGACGCGCACCCGCATGCAGAAGATCGAGACGCTGTTCGCAGCGGTTCCCCGCCTGGTCCGCGATACCGCGGCAGAGCTCGGCAAGACGGTGTCGCTGAAGCTGGAGGGAAGCGACATCGAGATCGATCGCGACATGGTCGAGGTCATGCGCGATCCGCTGGTGCACATGGTCCGCAACGCGATCGACCACGGCATCGAGAGCGCAGCCGAGCGGCATGGCGCCGGCAAGCCCGAGGCGGGGCAGTTGACGATCGCCGCTCGCCAGGCCGGCAACCAGATCGTGCTGGAGGTCATCGACGACGGACGCGGGATCGACGTCGACCGCCTGATCGAAAAGCTTGCCGCCTCCGGCAGCCGCCGCGAAGCGGAGCTCCGCGCGCTCGATCCGGCCGCAGGTGCCGAATTGATCTTCGAACCCGGTCTGTCCGTGCGGGACGCGGCGACGCCGATCTCCGGGCGGGGCGTCGGCATGGACGTGGTACGGTCGGCAGTCGAGCAGATCGGCGGCCGGATCGAACTCGAGAACCGGCCAGGCGAAGGCCTGCGGATCCAGATCCAGGCGCCGTTGATGCTGTCGATCATCCCCGCGGTCCTGGTGGCAGTCGGCGAGCAGCGCTTCGCCCTTCCGCGCCAAGTCGTGGAGGAGATCGTTGCCGGTCCGCGCGCGCGTATCCGGGAGGAGGACGGGACCGAGCTTGTGGAGGTGCGAACACGCCGGATACCGGTGGTGGACCTGGCCACGCTGCTGGAGCTGGCCGCCCCGCGTACAGAGCCGCAGACGCTGATCGTGGTCAACGCGCCGAATGGCTGCTTTGCCCTTGCCGTCGACGCGGTGCTCGACCACCAGGAACTGGTCGTGAAGCCCGCGTCCCCGCCGGTGATGGCCACGGGCATCTACGCCGGAACGACGTTGCCGGACAGCGGCAAGCCGATGCTGTTGCTCGATTGCGCCGGGATCGCCAGCGCAGCCGGCGTCCGATTTCCCCCGCCGCCGAGCGAAAGCCTGGAAGACAAGCCTCCCGAGGAAGCGGCAGCGAACGGGGACGGTCCGCCAGGGCTGGTGTTCGTCGATCTCGACGGCGCTCGCCGGGTGGTGCCGCTCGCGGCGGTGGACCGGATCCAGCTGGCCCGATCCGAAGCCGTCCACGTCGCGGACGGGCGCCTGCGGCTCTTGCTGGACGGAAAGTGGCTGGCGGCCGAGGCAGTGGCCCCGGTCGACGATGGTGCAGAGATGACCGTGCTGCGCCTCAGCAACGGCCGACAGGAGCTCGCCTATGCCGCGCGGCACGCCACGGATCTCGTGTACCTGCCCGAGGTGGTGGAGGCCGCAGGCACGGCAGGGCGGATTGCGGGCACGGTGGTGCTCGACAAGCAGCGCATCGAGCTGATCGACGTAGACTGGCTGCTTGCGCAGCTGGAACCCGCCACGCCATCCGGGCTGGCCGGCGGGCCGCTCTGCCTGCTCGCCGCACCGGCCTATGGGCCCCTGGCGGCGTTTATCGGGCCGCTGCTGGAACAGCACGGCTATCGCGTCGCGCTCGGTCGCGCATCGTGGGAGCCGCCCGCCGTCGTCCTGATGACCGAAGCGGCTGCGCGCGCGACCCTGGTTTCCGAGCGCCCGGGCAGTCCCCCGGTCATCCGCCTGCGCAACCTGCCCGATCCGGCAGGACCCGGCGACACCAGCATCTACCGCTATGATTCGGACGCGCTGCTCGCCGCGGTCGCAAGCTGCACCCGAACTGCGGGCGCGCTGCAATGAAGGGGCTCTACCTGGTTGCGCGGATCGCCGACCAGGTGGTCGCCATCGCCTCCGACCGGCCCGGCAACGCCGTCGAACTCAAGGAGATTACTCCCGTCCCACGGGCTCCCCGCGCGGTGCTGGGCCTGGCGGCGCTGCGCAGCTGGGTGGTGACGGTGATCGACACGCCGCGTGCGATCGGCCTCGCCCGCAGCAGCATGGCCTCGAACCAGGCGGTGATGGCGACGGTCGAGGGGCATGATTATGCCTTGCTGGTCGATGCTCTGCACGATGCGGTCGCGCTCCGGCCCGAACCGCTCGACGGGGGCGGAGACCTGCCGGTGGCCTGGCGCCGGGTGGTGCGGGCAGCCGCCGTGCGCGCCGGGGAACGCATCCTGGTGCTCGATCCCGCCACGCTCCTGGACTCGATTGTTCAGCCTGCGTGAGCCCTCGCAAGATCGGGCCGGGCGTGCGATCAGGGTTTCAGGGGGAAATGATGAAAAGCTGTCTGGTCGTTGACGATTCGAAGGTCATCCGCAAGGTCGCACGCCACATTCTGGAAGCGCTCCGGTTCGAGGTTCGCGAAGCGGGCGATGGGCGTGAGGCACTCGCCAGCTGCATCGCAACGCCTCCGGATGCCATCCTGCTCGATTGGAACATGCCGGTGATGAGCGGCATGGATTTCCTGCGCGCGTTGAAGGACGCCGGGCTGCCGCAGCGGCCCAAGGTGGTGTTCTGCACCACCGAGGGCGACATGGCGCATATCCGCGCCGCGATCGAGGCGGGCGCCGACGAATATGTGATGAAGCCGTTCGACCGCGAGACGCTGGAGAGCAAGTTCCAGATCATCGGGCTCGCCTGATCGCCCGGTCGCCACGCTCCGGCGGCCGCGCGTAGCGCCGCCAGGCCCCCGGCTTGCCTTTGCCCGGCGGGCGACGCATCGCTTCGGCGTAGCTTGGGAACGGGTGCATGCAGTTTATCGACAGGCCTTCGCCGAACTTCGACGATCGTTCGCTGCCGGTCACGATGGTGGTGCTGCATTATACCGGCATGCAGGACGCCGCCTCCGCCATCGCCCGGCTGGCCGATCCAGAGGCGAAGGTGTCGTGCCACTATCTCGTCGCCGAGGACGGCACCGCCGTCCGCATGGTGGACGAGGCAAGGCGGGCCTGGCACGCCGGCCGCTCGCACTGGCGGGGGGTGACCGACATCAATTCGGCCTCCGTCGGCATCGAGATCGTCAATCCGGGTCATGAATGGGGTTATGTCCCGTTTCCCGACGAGCAGATCGACGCGGTGATCCGGTTGGTCGCCGACATCAAGCAGCGCTACGCCATCACCCGCGGGAACGTGGTCGGCCACTCGGACATCGCACCGGCGCGCAAGCAGGACCCCGGCGAGCTCTTTCCGTGGGGCAAGCTCGCACGGCTGCGGCTGGCCCTGCCGCGGCCCACCCAGAACCTGATGGACCCGCACTGGAGCGACGCCGGCTTCCTGCTCGCGCTCGAACGGTTCGGCTATGACGTCGAGGATCCGGTCGCGGCGGTCACCGCTTTCCAGCGCCGCTTCCGGCCGGAGATGGTGGACGGGGTCATCGACGGCGAGTGCCGCTCGCTGCTGCTGGCCCTCCTGCTGCCCAAGCCGCAGGGCGACGACTGAGCGGCTTTCCCCGGCGGCGAAGCTGCGCTAGGCGGGCCCGGTCAGAGGGTCGGGCGGCCGCGGCCCCGTTTGTAAGAACGGGGGCGAGGAAAGTCCGGGCTCCACGGAAACGACGGTGCCGGGTAACGCCCGGCGGGGGCGACCCCAGGGAAAGTGCCACAGAGAGCAGACGGCGACGGCTTCGGCCACGTCACGGTGAAAGGGTGCGGTAAAAGCGCACCGCGGGCCTGGTAACAGGAACGGCATGGCAAACCCCACCGGGAGCAAGACCGAATAGGGACGGCACATGGGCCTCGTTCCGGCCCGTCGTCCGGGTTGGTTGCTGGAGGCGGCGCGCGAGCGTCGTCCTAGAGGAATGGTCGCCTATCCCGCCTCGCGCGGGTGGACAGAACCCGGCTTACAGACCCTCTGACGCGTTCCCGCCGGGCGCTGCGTCTTCGCCGTGACGGTGCGCGAAGGCGGCACCCGATCGGGCGAGATGGGTTGCGCCGGTCCGCCACGATACCCAGGGACGATAGGCAGGACGGACCGACGCGCCGGGTGCAGGAGGGGTTGCACCCGGGAGGGGGTTGGAGTGGGTCAGACGAGGACCGGCTGGGGCCGCGGCACTTCGCCGAGCGGCGTCGTCGAATCGATCTCCATCATCGGCTTGATGAGGCCGTCGCGCAGGTCATAGACCCAGCCGTGGAGGTAGAGCGTCTGCCCCGCGGCGAACGCGTCCTGCACGATCGAGGTGCGCGCTAGCCGCACCAGCTGGTCGCGGACGTTCAGCTCGACCAGGCGGTTCGCCCGCTGGCCTTCCGGCAGCGAATCGATTTCGTCCTGATGGTCGCGATAGACCTGTTCGGCATTGCGCAGCCACTTGCCGAGGAACCCGGTGGCGCCGCCTTCCAATGCTGCGTTGATGCCGCCGCAGCCGTGATGGCCGCAGATGATGATGTGCCGGACCTTGAGCACGGTGACCGCATATTCGAGCACGGACATCAGGTTGATGTCGTCCTCGTTCACCAGATTGGCGACGTTGCGGTGGATGAACATGCCGCCCGGCGGCGTGTTGGTCAGCTGCCCCGCTGCGACCCGGCTGTCGGAACAGCCGATCCACAGGAACTCCGGCTGCTGGCCGGCGATCTGACGCTCGAAATAGTCGGGGCGCTCTTCCAGCCGCTCGGCTGCCCATGCCTTGTTGGCGAGGAGCAGGTGCTTGTACTCTCTCATGCGAAGACGACCTCCTTGCGCGGCGCCTGGATCTTGGACGCCGTCTGCTCGCCGACGTCGCCACGGACGATCACGCCGATGTTGCGGAACTGCGCGTTGCGGACGAACGCGTTGATGATGTCGATGTTGTCGATATCGACGTAGCTGGTGGCCGACAGGTCGATCAGGACGTGAGTGTTGTCCGGAACCTTCGCGAGTTCCTTCTGCAGCTCGTACTTGTGGATGAAGTAGAGGTTGCGGCGGGCGCGGATCATGCAGCTGTCGCCGTCCTGGACGAAGATGATCGCCGGACGGAAGTTGCGGCCGATCACGAAGATGAAGCCGACGACCAGGCCGATCACGATGCCTTCCAGCAGATCGGTGAACAGTATCGCGCCGACCGTCACGACGAACGGCACGAACTGGGTCCAGCCCTGCTTGAAGCGCTTGGTGAACAGCGACGGCTTGGTGAGCTTGTAGCCGGTGGCGATCAGCACCGCGGCGAGTGCCGACAGCGGGATCAGGTTCAGGATCGCGGGGATCAGCAGCACGCTCAGCAGCAGCCAGCAGCCGTGCAGGATGGTGGAGAGCTGGCTGTTGGCGTTGGCGTCGACGTTGGCCGAGCTGCGGACGATCACCGAGGTGACCGGCAGGCCGCCGATCAGGCCGGCCACGATGTTGCCGCTGCCCTGCGCGAACAGCTCGCGGTTCTTGTCGGTGGTGCGGCGCTTGGGGTCGATCTCGTCGATCGCCTTCACCGACAGCAGCGATTCGAGGCTGGCCACGATCGCGAGCGTGACGGCGGTGCTCCACACCGCCGCATTGCTGATCTGGCCGAAGTCCGGGGTCGTGAACAGGCCGATGAACTCGCCGAGGCCTGCGGCCACGGGCACGCTGACCAGGTGCGACGGCTGGACCTGAAGGTTCGGCGCGACCATCCCGAACAGGGCGTTGATCAGCACCGCGCCGACGACCACGACCAGCGGACCGGGAAGGAAGCGCAGCGGGCCTTCCTTGGGCTTGGCATGATCCCACCAGAACAGGAAGGCGAGGGAGATTGCGGCGATGATTGCCGCGCCCCACACGATCTGCTCGCGCAGCACGCGGCCGATCGCGGAGAAGGTGTTCTCGCCATCGCCTTGCCAGAACGAGAAGCTGCCTTCCGGATCGGCGTCATAGCCGATCGCGTGCGGGAACTGCTTGAGGATCAGGATCAGGCCGATCGCGGCGAGCATGCCGGTGATGACGGACGAGGGGACGAACTCGCTGAGAATGCCGCCGCGCGAAACCGAGAAGAGGAGCTGGATGCAGCCTGCCAGCACCACGGCCAGCAGGAACGCCTCATAGCTCGGCAGGCGCTGGATCGCGTCGAGCACGATCACCGTCAGGCCGGCTGCCGGGCCGCTGACCGACAGGGGCGACTTGCTGAGCATGCCGATGACGATGCCGCCCACGATGCCCGAGATCAGGCCTGAGAACAGGGGCGCGCCGGACGCCAGTGCGACCCCCAGGCAGAGGGGCAGCGCGACGAGCGCCACCACGATCGAGGCCGGCACGTCCTGCCGCCAGCTTGTCGCAAATTTAGAGGCCAAGGACACCGCGGTACCTTCTCTTGATCGGGTAAAAGCGTCTGGGACGCATGCGGCACAGCATATAAAACACCACCGGGCTGGGGCGGCAGCGGGAAATAATTACGTTTTGTTTCCCATGGAGCTGGGTTGTGCGGCGCGGCAGGGGGGCTATCTGGAAGGCGATGGTCCGCTCAAGTCGATCCAACGATTGGGGATTTCCCCGCTGGCGCGGTTACGAAGCCGAGCGCCAGGCTACGCGCGTGCGCCTTTGCGACCGGCACGGCTGTGAAGCCCCCGGCGACCGGCCTGCGCCCAAGTCGCCCAACAACCCCGACCGGTGGTACTTCTGCGAGACGCACGCAGCCGAGTACAACCGGAACTGGAACTACTTCGAAGGGCTGGACGAGGAAGAGGCGAAGCGGCGGGAGGCGAGCGAGCAGCGCACCGCCGACGGCTATGCCAATGCCTCGCATTACGCCTGGGGTGGCTCCGGGGACGGTACCCGTTCCCGCGACGAGATGCGCGCGCTAGAAGTGCTGGGGCTGGAGGTCGATGCCGACTTCGAGGCCGTGCGGAGTGCCTGGCGCCGCCTCGCCAAGTCCAGCCACCCCGACGTGCGCCCCGGCGACAAAGAAGCCGCGGTTCGCTTCCAGGCGATCCAGGCGGCCTATGAGGTGCTGCGGGTCGCCGAGGAACGGCGGCAGTGGAAGCCCGCATGAAGCCCGCGGTCCGCGCGCGCTGGTCGCGGGCGGTGCTGGTGTGCGGCAAATGCTCGCGCAAGCTCGATGGCGGCTTCGGACCGGACGGCGACCAGCCGCTGACCAAGGCGCTGCGCAAGCGGCTGGGGCTGAAGAAGGGGCCGAAGGCGCGGGCAGGTATCGTCGAGACGCGCTGCTTGGGCGTCTGTCCCAAGCGTGCCGTGACGGTGATCGATGGGGCGAGGCCGGGCGAGTGGCTGCTGGTGAGCCCGGGCGCCGACCTCGACGGGCTGGCGCAGGAACTGGGGCTGTCGGAGCAGAAGACTCATACCGCCGACGCCGATTAGCGGCCGCTTGCTCGCTTGACGGTGCAATCCGCCTGGGCAGTATCTGCGGCTCGGTCGTGCCCTCTCTTGCGGATCTGCCCTTGCGTATTCTCCTGACCCTTACGGCACTGGTCGTGGCCGTCTCTCCGGCTGCGGCGCAAAGCGAACCTGCGCGGAGTTTCGAGGGGACGGTGGGGCGCAGCAGGGTCGTTCTCACCCTGGAGGAGGACGGCAAGGGGGAGGACGCCTGGGGCAGCTATTTCTACCTGTCGAGCCGGCTGGACTTGGCCCTGCAGGGAGAGCGCCGCGGCAACGCACTGACGCTGGAGGCGCGGGCAACGCAGGATCGCCTGGAACTGCGTGAGGAAGGCGGCGGCCTTGTCGGCACGCTGACCACCGCGGCCAAGCGCCGCTTCTCGGTTCGGCTCGCGCGCGTCACCACTGCGAAGGACCTTCCTGCCGATCTGCCGCCGGAGCTTTCGCTGCACGAGCGGCTGCAACTGTCCGGGCTGACGCTGGAGCCCGAGGCCGTCGAGCAGGTCGACGGCAAGCCTATCCGCTGGCACCGCGAGCCGAAGAGCGGCGTCCGTCTTTTCCGCCTGGAGAGCGGCTATGCCGCGCAACCGATGGCGGCGATGAACGTGCTCCTTGCGCAAGACCAATGGCGCGAGGTCAGCCGCTGGCTCAGCTGCACCGACATCGGCGGCGAACCGGGGGTGGACGGCGGGGTCGAGGGCAAGCCGTGGCTGGGACGCGACTATGTCAGCTATGGTTGGCAGACGAGCTGGTCGTGCGCGGGTGCCGCCCATCCGGACTTCGGGACCGCTGGGCACAGCTTCGACGCGCACACCGGCCGGGAGCTGAAGCTGGACGCGGTGCTGCGGTTCGGTCCGGCACCGACCCCGCCCGAGGATAGCGACCGCTGGTATGGCTATCGCGCGCAGACCTTTGCCCCCGCGGTGGTGAAGCTTCTCCAGCGCTACCATCCACAGGAGATGCAGCCCGTCGACTCGGATGGGGAGGAATGCGACTATACGGATCCGGACGTGTGGAACTTCCCGGCCTGGCGGCTGACGCCGGAGGGGCTGTGGCTTGGCGCGAGCTTTGCCCGCGTGATGCGCGCCTGCGACGGCCCCGACTGGGCGGTGCTGCCGTGGTCGGCGCTGCCGGTGAAGCCGGAGGGAAAGAGAGCCGGCTGAGGCGGCCGCCTCAGCCGGCGGCGTAGCGTTCGGCCTCGTGGCGGATCAGGGCGATCATGTTGGGAATGCCCTGGGTCCGGTTGGAGCTCAGCTGCTTCGACAAGTCGAAGGGGGCGAGGGCCGCGGGAACGTCGGTCGCGAGGATTGCCGCCGGGCTCTGGTCCTGCACCGCCGAGAGGACCAGCGCGATGATTCCCTTGGTGATGGCGGCGTTGCTGTCGGCCAGGAAGTGGAGCGTCCCGTCCTCGCGCCGGGTGGGGTAGACCCACACCGAAGCAGAGCAGCCCCGCACCAGCGTAGCATCGGTCTTCAGCGCGTCGGGCATGGGCTCCAGCGCGCGGCCCAGATCGATCAGCAGGCGATAGCGGTCGTCCGGATCGAGGAAGCCATATTCATCGAGGATGTCGTCGAGGGACTGCATGCGCAGCCCGGTAGCAGCTGGCGGCGGCCGGCAAAAGGCCGCCGCGCCGGCATCAGAGGTCGACCCCGGCGGCAATGGCTTCCAGCTTGCGGATGCGCTCCTTGAGGTCGGCGAGTTCGATGCGGGTGCCGGCGTGGCCGAAGCTGGGCGCTTCGCCGCTTTCGACCCGGGCGAGTTCCTGCCGCTTGAGCGCCAGCCAGCCGCGCCAGCCCGCAAGCATTGCGGCGGTGACCATAGCCACGGCGGCGAGGCCGCTGGTGGCGAGGACGAGGGTGAGATTCGGGTCCGTCATGTCGCTGCTCCGATGGGGCGTGGACGTGGGTGGTCAGTTGAGCGGCGGCTGGTCGCGCAGCCGCTCGATCTCGTCGGAAAGATCCAGGCCGCGGTCGGTGACGATGCGTTCCAGCACGCGCACCCGCTGCTCCAGCCGCTCCGTCTGCGCCGCATATTGCGCCGCTTTTTCCGCGAGCTTGTTGGCTTCGAGCTCCAGCGCCCGCTCACGATGATCGAGCCAGGGCTTCACGAAGGTCTTGCCGATGATCGCGACGATCGGGATCATCAGCGCAAGGATCGGGATCAGAATAGGGCTCATGGTCGGTCCTTCAGTTCGCGCGGTCGCGCAGCTGGTCGATTTCGCGGGAGAGCAGGGCGCCGCTGTCGGTGACGATGCGCTCCACCGTCGCGAGCCGGTCCTTGACCGATCCGAGTTCGGCACGGAGCTGGGCGTTCTCCTGGCTCAGCAGGCGAACCCGCTCGATCGTTTCCTCGCTCTTCTGCGGATAGACGGCCTGCCCCCAGGCGCCATCGAGCGGATAGCCATGCTTGATGCGCATCCAGGTGGTGATGACCCATCCGGTGACCGCAACCGCGACGATGGTCACGATCAGGGGGAAGAGGCCTTGGAGCAGCGCGTATTTTTCTGGGCTCATCTCAGATCTCCTCTCGTCGGGCTCAGCGCAGCGCGTCGATTTCGCGCGCCGTGCGGGCGGCGGGATCGGTGGCGATGCGCTCGAGCACGGCGATCCGCTCTTCCAGCCGGCCGATCTTGCCGGTCAGGCGCTCGTTCTCGCTCGAAAGCAGCGCGATCTTGCGCTCGGCTTCGGGGTCCTCCTTGCGGCTGAGGCCCGACCACTCGTTCTCCACCGGATAGCCGTGGCGGGCAGGGATCCAGTTGTTGAGCACCAATCCGAAGGTCGAGATCGCGATCAGGGCGATGACGAAACCCGGTCCACTCCAGCTCATGATACTTCCTCCTGTTTGCCCCCCGGGAATCGCTCAGCGCAGGCTGTCGATCTCGTCGGCCAGGCGCGTGTTGCGGCTGGTGTAGAACATCTCGATGTCGGCCAGCCGGCGGTCGATGTCGCGGAAGGTGGAGCGGATCTCCGCGGTCGAGCGCTTCGGGTTGGAGCGCACGCCCTGCCAGAACTTCGCATCCTCCTCGCTGTCGTAGAGGCCGACCGGCTTCTTGGGCGCCATCCAGGCGATCATCGCATAGGCGATGAGGGTCCAGGGGAAGCCGCCGGCCAACGTCAGCAGGACGGCGCCGATGCGGATCCACATCGTCTCGACACCGGTGTAGTCCGCGATGCCGGAGCACACGCCCGACCACTTCGCATTCTGCTTGTCGAGGTAGAATTTGGTGCGTTGCGCGGTCATCTCAGTTCCTCCGGGAAAAGTCGATTTCACGGTCCGCAGCGTCCGGCGCGGAAGGACGGAAATCCGGGTTGTCGGCAGCGACGATGCGTTCGATCGTCTGGAGGCGTTCTTCCAGCCGGCGGGCCGTGAAGTGCATCTCGTCGAGCAGCTTCTCGTCCTCACCGGTCAGGGTCGGCGCCTGCTTCCACCGCGTGATGTAGTGCAGGATCAGCCACGGCAGTCCGATGAACAGCGTGACGATCGGCACCGCGACGGAGAGGAAGTCGTCCATCTCAGCCCTCCTTGTTCATGCGCGCCTTCAGGGCGGCGAGCTCGGCGTCGATCTTTTCGGCCGACTGGAGCTCGGCGATCTCTTCCTCCAGCGTCTTGACCTGACCCATGCCCAGCGCGTCGGCGCGACCCTCGGCCAGATCGGCGCGGCGTTCCAGCACCTCGAAGCGGCTGAACGCCTCGTTGGTCTTGGAGCCGGCATACATCTCGCGCAGGCGGCTGCGGTTGTTGGCGCTTTCCAGCCGGGTCATGATCGCGTTCTGGCGGGTACGCGCCTCGCGCAGCTTGTTCTGCAGCTTGGCGATGTCCTCTTCCGAGCTGCGCAGCGAGTCGTCGAGGACGCGGATCTCGCCGGAAAGCTGCTCGACCATGTCGGCGGCCTTCTTGCGCTCGATCAGCGCCGCCTTGGCCAAATCCTCGCGGTTCTTCGACAGGGCGAGCTCGGCCTTTTCGGTCCAGCTTTCCTGCAGACCCTGCAGCTTGGCGATGTGGCGACGCATCTCCTTCTGATCGGCGATGGTGCGCGCGGCGGATGCCCGAACCTCGACCAGCGTCTCCTCCATCTCAAGGATGATCATGCGGATCATCTTGGAGGGATCTTCCGCCTTGTCGAGCAGATCGGTGACGTTGGCGGCGATGATGTCTCGGGTGCGGGAAAAGATACCCATCGATTCAAACTCCTGTGTGTGTTCCGGTTGGGCCGGGGCGAGGGGGCAACATCCCGCCCCGGCCCGCCGTCGGTCACGCGATCGCGTGGCCGGCGGATACTGCGAAGGCCGGAGCCGGGCCGGTGCTGGTCGTTGCCGCCAGCGTCACCGTGCTGAGGACCAAGGCGCCGATCAGGCTGGCGAGGGTCCGGCTGAGGCTCGTAGCGTTGTAGGTCGTCATCGTGGTGCTCCCTGAACCTGTTGTGCTGCCCGATTGCTGAGCTTGTCCCTTGCATTGCAGGAGCCGTGCCAGTTTTCAGAAATGGCAGAAATCCGCCGTGCTCGGGAGTGTCGTCGTCGTGCCGCAACAAAGCCGTTGCTAACAGTTGGGAAACTGCGCCAAGCTTCCGGCATGGAGCGCACGACCCAAGTCATCGGCCAGTCGACGGCCTTCCTCGACACGCTGGAACGGGCCAGCCGCGCCGCGGCGCTGGACCGCCCGGTGCTGGTGATCGGCGAGCGCGGGACCGGCAAGGAACTGGTGGCCGAGCGTCTGCACCGCCTGTCGCCCCGCTGGGACCAGCCGCTGGTGGTGATGAACTGCGCGGCCCTCCCGGAGACGCTGATCGAGGCAGAGCTGTTCGGGCACGAGGCGGGCGCCTTCACCGGGGCCACCAAGGCGCGGGCAGGACGGTTCGAGGAGGCCGATCGCGGTACCTTGTTCCTGGACGAGCTGGGTACGTTGTCGATGGCGGCGCAGGACCGGTTGCTGCGCGCGGTGGAATATGGCGAGGTGACGCGGATCGGATCCTCGCGGCCGCTCCACGTCGACGTCCGCATCGTGGCGGCGACCAACGAGCATCTGCCCGATCGTGTGGCGGCGGGGACCTTCCGTGCCGACCTGCTCGACCGGCTGTCGTTCGAAGTGGTGACGCTGCCGCCGCTGCGTGCGCGCGCCGGCGACATCCCAGTGCTCGCCGAGTTCTTCGGGCGCCGCATGGCGGCGGAGATCGGGCGCGAGGTGTGGCCGGGTTTCGGCCCCGCCGCGCTCGACGCGCTCACCAGCCATCCCTGGCCCGGAAACGTGCGCGAGCTGCGCAATGTGGTGGAGCGCGCCGTCTATCGCTGGGAACGTCCGGGGCCGATCGACGGCATCGAGATCGACCCCTTCGCATCGCCCTATCGTCCGCGCGGCCAGGCACCCGCATCGGTGGCGCCCGCCGTGGCCGAGCCGGGGCCGCCAACGACGGCCGAGGTGCCGGTGGAGCACGACTTCGAGCCGGCCGACTTCAAGACGCGGGTCAACCGCTTCGAACGCGAGCTGCTGTCGCGCGCGCTTGCCGAGAACCGCTTCAACCAGCGCACCACGGCGGAGGCGCTGGGGCTGAGCTACGACCAGCTGCGCCACGCGCTGCGCCGGCACAATCTGCTGGGGCAGGGCGGCGGATGACCTGCGCATGCGCCGATCGGAGGTTGCGCACGGCGCACCGCAGCTTACCTAGAACGCGACCGTAACGACCGGAGCCATCCGGTCGCGCCCGCGTTCGACATCGCAAAATCCATCAAGGAGGAACCGTCATGGCTTTCGAACTTCCCCCGCTGCCCTACGCCTATGACGCGCTGGAGCCGACCATCGACAAGGAGACGATGACGCTCCACCACGACAAGCATCACAAGGCCTATACGGACAAGCTGAACGAGGCGATCGGCGAGGACCCGACCCTTGAGGGCAAGACGATTGAGCAGATCCTGGCCAACATGTCGGGCGCGCCGGCCAAGCTGCGCAACAACGGCGGCGGCTATTGGAACCACGACTTCTTCTGGAAGACGATGAAGGGCGGCGGCTCGCAGCCGACCGGCGCGCTCAAGGACGCGATCGACGCCAAGTTCGGCTCGGTCGAGGCCTTCAAGGAGCAGTTCAACACCGCCGGTGCGAACCAGTTCGGTTCCGGCTGGGCCTGGCTGATCGTGGGCGAGGACGGCGAACTCGCCATCACCTCAACCCCGAATCAGGACAATCCGCTGATGGACGTGGCGCCGGTGAAGGGCACGCCGATCCTGGGCAATGACGTCTGGGAACACGCCTATTACATCACCTATCGCAACGCCCGGCCCGAATATCTGAAGGCCTGGTGGAATGTCGTCGACTGGGACGTGGCAAACCAGCGCTACGAAGCGGCCAAGGCATGAACGACGGGGCGGGAAGGAAACTTCCCGCCCTTTGTTTTTACGACGCGGTGGAAAATCCTGATGGCGGTCGAAAATATTTGGTCGGACATCCTTGTTAATTTTGCCCTGCGCTGCCATATAAGCGCTGCTACAGTCGCATATTGACGGTTTTCGGCGCTTTGCGGCTCCCGCTTCCTTCTTTCCCTGTGTTTGAGCGCAAGCGCTCCCGACACGCGGGCGCGCCGATAAGAAGGAATACCCCATGAGCATTCTCGGCACCGTCAAGTTCTTCAATGCCGACAAGGGCTATGGCTTCATCGCGCCGGATACGGGCGGCGACGACGCTTTCGTCCACATCACGGCAGTCGAGCGGGCCGGCATGATCACCCTCAACCAGAACCAGCGCGTTTCGTACGAGCTGGAGCAGGATCGCCGCGGCAAGATGGCAGCGGTGAACCTTCAGCCGGCCGACTAAGTCGGACGGCGACCCGGCGGCGCCATCCGGCGCCGCCGAGCTCTTTACGGGAGACCCGTCCATGGCACAGCTAAGCTATCGTGAGCACGCCGCACAGGCCCATGCCGATGCAGAGGCGGCGACGCTGGACATGGTGCGCGATCGTTGTCTCCGGGCCGAAGCGGCCTGGGTGGCGATGGCGGAGCGCCAGGAGCGCGTCGACAAGCTTCGCGCCGAACGCGAAGGTGCCGGGCCGGTCCCCGTCCTTTAGGATACCGAGTGAAGTTTTTTACCACGCAGAACACCTCCAGTTTCCCCATTCCCGAAGCCGCCGTTCCAACGGCCCGCCGACAGTCGGCCGCGGATCGCCAGATGCAGGCGATCGCCCGTGCTGCGGTTCGCGAAGTGCTCGGATGAACCAAAAAGGCGCGCCATTGCTGGCGCGCCTTTTGTGTTTCCGGAGGAAGCGGGCAGTGC